>NZ_CP026096.1 GCF_004006295.1 Peribacillus asahii | reverse complement strand
TTATCGCAGTGATGAAAAATTGTATGACGAAAGAAATCAAAGAAGCTTTCAATTCAAAAAACATGAAGTACAACCAGAGTCATTTATCCTTGCACCTTCTCACGCACCTGAATGGGTAAATGAAAGAGAAAAGCTTTGGAATGAAGTTGAGAAAGTTGAAAAACGATGGACTTCCCAATTATCAAGAGAAGTATTAATTGCTATCCCAAATGACTTAAATAGAGAACAACAAAGAGAGCTTGTAGAGCTTTATGTTCAATCTCAATTTGTTGATAAAGGTATGGTTGCAGATGTAAATATTCATCGAGATAAAGACCATAATCCACATGCTCATATCATGCTAACTATGCGCCCTTTTAATGAAGATGGTACATGGGGAGAGAAACGCCCCTTTACTGGTGAATTAAACGAAAATGGTAAGAAAATTTATAAAGATAATCCATGGGATAATAAAGAAAATGTTCAACTATGGAGAAATGAATATCAAGAATTAATTAATAAAACTTACGAACGATTAAATTTAGAAAGACGCTTTGATTTACGTTCTTATGAACGTCAAGGAAAAGAGCAATTAGGAACTGTTCATTTAGGACATATGGCTGCTGGAATGGAAAAAGAAGCACAGAAAAAAGCATTAAAAGAAGGCGTGGAATATCAACCTGTCACAACACAAGGAAAATTAAATGCTGATATTCAAAAGGCTAATAAAGAATTGAGTGTTTATCAGCAAGAATTAGCTAAGTCTAATACTAAAATAATTGAATTAGAACAAAAGAAAAAAGAGATGGAAATGGACATTCGTAGATCACTAGAAAAGAGTGGTTTATGGAAGGCTATGAGTCCGAAAGAAAAAACATCTATCATGTATGTACGTAATCGTATGAAGCAAGATGTTAATTTATCTGTTGCATTAAAATGCCAAACCCAATTTGAAAATTGGGAAAGGTCATTAAGTAACAAAGCGAATGATTTAAGAAATGAAATGTCTGTCATTAATCAATCAAAAAAATTATATCAAGAGTACTCTGTTTCACCAGATAATACAATCGCAAAAGATAGGGCTAAAATTCAATTAGAACGATTAGGTTTTTCTGTTTCAAATTATTTAAATGAAGAAAAAGCAAGGACGGAAAATTTCAACAAAGATCTTGCTAGTTTTAAAGCTGAAAAAGAGAAATTTATTGAGAATAAAGCGAAAGTAAATGAAGCAGTTAAAGTACTAGAAGGTGTAACTATTAATCAAGCTAAGATTCTTTATAATGACAATCCAAAACTTAAAGATTTTCCTATTGTTGAAGTTGATAAATTGGTTCAAGAATTTAGAGCTAGTGTAACGTTATTCCTTTACAAGATGCAAAAGATTATCTAAATAAACTTGATAATCCTAAGCCATTTAAAGAAATGAGTTTAGTGGATCAATACGATAAATTTAAGAAAGATAATCAGTTTGTGGTGAACTGGAAAAGAAGTTTGGATCGCAAAGAAAATGAAGCTGATAAAATACGAACTTCTAATCCAGTTGAGTACGCTAAAGCAAAAGAAGATATTGAGCGACAACGTGCTGCATTAGCTGAAAGATTAAAACATGTTAAAACGTCTATGAATGTTTTAGAAAAAGCTATGGTTTGTAAAAGTAAAAGAACAATATCCTAACGAAATAAGATTAGAAAGAATTGATGGAAAAACAGCAGCTAATATCTTACGAACAAATGAAAAAGAGAATCGTATTGTTCCAATAGATGAATTTATGAAATATCTAGATAAAGATAAGAAAAATAATTCTTTCCCGGATAGAAGTGTTGATTCAAATAATACCTTTAATGATGATAAAAAAGTTACAAATGATTCTTATGATAAAAATCTTGCTCAAGCTGATGTAATGAGGAATATTGCGAATAGTATTCAAAGCTTTATGGACGATTCAGAAAAGGGAAGAAAAACAAATATTGATCGTGCATTGGATGAAAATAAAAATAGAAACCGGAATAACGGATTGAGCAGATAGGGGGAGATTTATTTTGAAACAAAGCGTTGATAAAGGAACGCTATTTATGTCTATTTTGATTGCTGTAGTAATAGCTATACTTGCAGATTTATTTCTTTTAAGTTTTGCTGTTAATTTTCCTAAATCGCATGATGTAAACCAAGTTGTTCAGGCCTTAAAAGAGCCTTTTGAATTATATAATGTGTCTAAAAATACTGAGTTGTTTTTACCGTTGCAATTAGCAACTATAGCAGTAGCAATTTTTCTTTCTTTTAAAGTATATAAATTGATTTTAGGAGAAGGGAAATACAAAGATGCATCTAATTATGGTGCGCATGGTACAGCACGTTTTGCTAAGGATGTTGAAGTATTTAATGATAAGGAATTCGTTAAAAAAACGTTTAATAAATCACCACAGAAAAATTTACAAAATAAAGAGGGATTAATATTTGGTTTATTAAAAGATAAACCAGTTATTTTATCAGAGAACACAAGTATTCCGAATAGAAATGTTTTTATAGTAGGTTCTCCTGGTTCTGGTAAAACCCAATCCTATATTTTAACTAATCTAATATTTGAACGAAATCGTTCGATGGTGATTACTGATCCAAAGGGCGAGATTTTTGAAGCTACAGCACGACTAAAGAAACAACAAGGGTATGAAGTTAGGCTTATTAATTTTAAAGAAATGTTAGTATCAGATCGTTATAATCCGATTGATTACATAACAAAAGAAGTGGAAGCTGAACAAGTAGCTAACACAATTGTCATTAACTCAATGCAGGGCCAAAAACCGGATTTTTGGACCAAAGCTGAAATTGCTCTTTTAAAAACTTTGTTGTTATATGTGAAGTATGAAGATGCAACGAAAGCGAATCTTGCTAATGTTAAACGAATACTTACTACACATGGAAGTACCCCAGAAGCTATGGATGAATTTTTCTCACACTTAGAGCCTGACCATCCTGCTTTTTCGGCTTATCAAATTGTTCGTATGGCTTCAGATAAAGTGCGAGATAGCATATTTGTTTCTTTGGCTATTACCTTATCGAAATTTGATGCAAGTGATGTAAGGAAATTTACAGAAACAAGTGACTTTTTACTTGATGATATTGGGAAAAAGAAAATGGTTGTATATGTAGTATTACCTGTTGCAGATAGTACTTGGGAGCCGTTAACCGCAAACTTTTTTACTCAAATGTTCCAGCGTTTATATGATGTAGCAGATAAAAATTTCAATAAGCTACCAGTACCAGTGAATTTATTTCTCGATGAGTTCCCGAATCTAGGTAAAATTCCTGGGTATGAAGAAATTCTTGCTACTTGCAGATCCTATGGAATATCTTCTAGTACCATCATTCAATCAATTGGTCAGCTAATTGATAAATATAGTAAAGAAAAGGCAGAAGCTATTATTGGTAACTGTAGTTTACGTTACTTGTTAGGAGTAGGGGATAAATTAACTTCAGAATATTTTTCTGATTTGATTGGTAAAACGACTATACGTACACAATCATCATCTGTTTCTAAAAATGCTAAAGGTGGATCGGATTCTAAGTCAGACAGCTACACAGGCCGTAATTTACTTACACCAGATGAGTTAACGAGGATGCCAAGAGAAGAAGCAATATTGTTGGTTTCTGGTGGCTACGCAATGCAGCTGAAGAAAACTTTCCAATTTAAATTTTTTCAGGGAATTTTAAATGACGATAACAAAATCAGTCGTTTTGATTATTTGAAATTATCGACTGAAGGTACAAAACGAGATAATGCGACAGAAAATACAGAGCAAAACGACATGGAAGAGAAATTATATAAGGAAAATCGAGAATTTACTTTAGAAGATCTAGTGGAAGATCAACACATTGTAGAAGAAAATACTTTGAGTAATAAAGATAAAGTTGAAAATGCAAAAGACTCAATCTTAGCTAATATAGTTGCTACTAATCAAATGATTGAAAGCTATGATGATAAGGATAGAATTTTAGATTCAGAGCTAGAAAAGGAATTAGAGCTTCCTTTAGATTCAGAGCTAGAAAAGGAATTAGAGCTTCCTTTAGATTCAGAGCTAGAAAAGGAATTAGAGCTTCCTTTAGATTCAGAGCTAGAAAAGGAATTAGAGCTTCCTTTAGATTCAGAGCTAGAAAAGGAATTAGAGCTTCCTTTAGATTCAGAGCTAGAAAAGGAATTAGAGCTTCCTTTAGATTCAGAGCTAGAAAAGGAATTAGAGCTTCCTTTAGATTCAGAGCTAGAAAAGGAATTAGAGCTTCCTTTAGATTCAGAGCTAGAAAAGGAATTAGAGCTTCCTTTAGATTCAGAGCTAGAAAAGGAATTAGAGCTTCCTTTAGATTCAGAGCTAGAAAAAAATAGATTCAGAGCTAGAAAAGGAATTAGAGCTTCCTTTAGATTCAGAGCTAGAAAAGGAATTAGAGCTTCCTTTAGATTCAGAGCTAGAAAAGGAATTAGAGCTTCCTTTAGATTCAGAGCTAGAAAAGGAATTAGAGCTTCCTTTAGATTCAGAGCTAGAAAAGGAATTAGAGCTTCCTTTAGATTCAGAGCTAGAAAAGGAATTAGAGCTTCCTTTAGATTCAGAGCTAGAAAAGGAATTGGAGCTTCCTTTAGATCCAGAGCTAGAAAAGGAATTGGAGCTTCCTTTAGATCCAGAGCTAGAAAAGGAATTGGGGCTTTCAAGTTTTAATGAAAAAAATAAGGAACGTTCGTTATCTTTAGAAAGGTAATAATATTTGTCCGTAAGAAGGGTGTTTACTACTGTAGTTAGTGAGCACCTTTTTTCAATAGAGAGGAGATAGATAGTGTAATGAAAAAGAGTATTATTTTTATTTTATTAATATGTACAATTGTTTTAACTGCTTGTAGTGAAGAGGAAAGTAGTTCAAAAAATAATGAGGAACAAACTATAACCGATGATAAAAGCGTGATTGTTGAAAAAAATGAAAGTGATGAAGAAGGAGAAAATCAGCCCCTTCCTTATGATGAAAGTGATTTCAAACGACCACTTACAGACGTTGAAAAGATGATGCTAGACTATAATGGGATTTATAGTGGTTCTAATTACAGTGAAGAGGATCTCTATAAGAAGATAGATCAGCTGCCACCAAATTTAACAGAACAAGAATACTATGATAAATTACTTAATCTTTTAAAAGAAGATTATTCCTCTGAAGTTGAGACATTAGTCAATTTTGATGATGTTATTAATGTTAACTTAGAACGGCCAGATGAAAATATTGATACAACAATAAAAAATATTCGTTACGTTATATTGTTAGATGCAAGTGGTAGCATGTTCGGGCAGATAAATGGAATTACTAAGATGGAAGCAGCTAAAGAATCTATTGAAGAATTTGCTCAAGGTCTTCCGTCTGATTCATCAATTTCATTAAGAGCATATGGAAATAAGGGGAGCAATAAGCAAGAAGATAAACTACTATCATGCTCATCAACTGAAGAAGTGTATAGTGGTAATTTTAATAAAGAAGAGTTTAATAAATCTTTAGGATCAATCCAACCTTCAGGTTGGACACCTATCGCTTTAGCTTTAGAATCGATTAAAAACGATATTAATGATAATGAGAAAGTTATAGTGTATGTGGTGAGTGATGGGATAGAAACTTGTGGTGGTGATCCTGTTGAGGTAGTGAAAGAATTAAAGGAATCGGGAATTGATATTACTGTTAATATTATTGGTTTTGATATTGATGATAATGGACAAAGATTATTAAAAGAAGTTTCTGACGAAGGAAATGGTGAATTTAAGAATGTTAATTCTCAACAAGAATTAAATAAATACTTACGTCAGCAATATGAAGTACAGCAGTATAAATGGTCAAATTGGAAAGATTCTGGTGTTGAACAGGCAACCCAAATTAGTGATGAAAAGAAATTACAAATAGTCGATATTGAAGATGAAATTAAAAATATTGCTAATACAGAGTATGAACACTTAATAAATGCTCATGCGTATCTAGAGAAAACGTTTGAGGAATCTAATATTGATTTTGATGAAATAGCATCTTTGATTAATGAGAGGTATTCTAAAATTTCGAAGTATGCTAGAGATACAAGTGAATCTATACGTTCAAATATAATGATGAATAACAGCGAGGAGATAAGAAATTATAATGAGGAAGGGGATAACAAAGTTAATGAAAATATCATAGAAAAGAGTAAAGTGAATGAATAGTGATTGTAAAAAAAGAATTTTGTACTCTTTTCTTCTGTATTTTTATAGGTATAAGTATGTGGTGATAATTAAGTCGTTTTTCTCAATTTTGAAATTCATTCATAATACTTCTTTCTCGTTTTTTACGAAAAATGTAATTTTAAGGGCGCTTTGGTAGATTTCCTTTATAATTATGACGAACTACATAAAAAAGAAGGTTGTGAAAACGTGGGGAAAGCGAAAGTATTAACGGCAACAATCATTTCTGCAGCAATGCTTTTATTGTCAGCATGCGGAAATGAAGAAAAGACTTCAGGAACAAAAACGGAGCCAAGCAAAGAAACAACCAATGCTCCTACTGAAGAAAAAGAGAATACAAAAGTCGAAGAAACAAAGGAAACTTCTTCTGAAAATTCAGGTGAAGTATTGAATCCAAGCATCGCAGAAGAATCTGAAGGTAATGTAGAAGTGATTTACACAAATAAAGACCCTAAATATACTCATGATTTAGATGATTTTAAAATTTCTGTCGATGAATACCAAATTGTTAAAGTAACAGATATGAATGAGTATTCTAAGATATTGTTTGACGATCAAATCGATGGATATGTGGTTACAACTAAAGTTACCATTGAAAATGGAACCGACAAACCGATGTACTTTAACAATAATCATAAAATTCAACTAAACAATGATTTAGATTATATTCCGTCTGATTGGAAAAACTTTGTACCAGAAGATCAACAAATTAACAAAATCAAAAAAAATAAAGAACAAATATCTTTATTTGAAGCTGACGAGAAGGTAACAGGCTTAATGACCTTTACTTTAACTAATGATGAATTTGATAAATTAAAAACTGTGAAACCGAAATACATCATTGAAGGTGGAGTAGCAGATAACGATCAATATAAAAATAGCAACTTACAGGAATCGCCAGCTTATGATTTTATTTATAGTGATGAACAAGCTAATGAAACAGCCGGACAACCTAAATTTTATCAGGATCGCCTAACTACAGATAACTGGGCCGACAAGAAAATGATTTTTGAAAAATCTGGGATCAATGATACACAGCAGATTGGCGATGTGAAAGTAACGGTTGAAGGTGTACAATATACGGAAGTCATACCAACAGAAGCAAATAAACAAATGTTCAGTGATTTTGGAGATAGTGGAGTTGCTGCATTGACAGTCAAAATAAAAATTGATAATCAATCAAGCTCACCAGTTAGTATTTCAAACCTTGGTACTATCCTTAATGTTGACGACAATCGAGCAAGATTTTTAAGTCAGGGCATGGCTGAACCAAGTGATCCAGACGAAATTGCAGCTGGCCAAACAGGTGAAAAGTTACACGTTTTCCTATTCAGGAAAGATGAATTTCAGTTGTATAAAAAGTTTACTATGGAGTTCGGACCATTTATTGCAAAAGACGGGAACGAAGCGTTTAAAGGCAGAACAGCAACATTTACTTTACCGAGATAAAAAGTAGGAACCAGTGTTTAAACGTTTTATCAAGATCTAAATATTAAAAAGTCGTAAAAATAGAGGGTGATACATGTTAGTCATGACTAATATGTATCACCCTTTTAATTATTGTTGGTTTGGAATAAAGTTTGATTAAAATAATGCCATAAACGTTGATATTACAACAGAAGAAACCCACACATTTTGAACAAAGTTTGATCAAAGTACGTGGGTTTAATATTTAAGTGGATTTAGTTTTTATAAAAAAGATTGATTAAAACTATTTTCCAACTATTTAAACCAATATTCCAATGTTTTACAATACATATATCCAGGATGAATTTTCATATTAAATTTAGAACAACTTTCATGTCGTATATACGATATAGGCGTTTTAAATTTTTGCTTACTAAACTTTCTATACTGTATTTCTTTAAATTTTTCAATAATCCACTCTGGAAATTGCTGATTGACCATGACATCAAAAAGTCTGAATTGCGAGAGATGACAGGCATCAGTTCCGCCTCCATTGCAAAGCTCAACAAAGGCGAAAACATTACAACTGGTATTCTTCTTCGTATCTGTAAGGCGCTTGATTGCGATATCACCGACATCATGGAATTGGTCAGAGAATAGAAAAATCCCTGCTACTCAGTTGTGAACGGCAGGGATTTTGATTTGTCAGTAGCACATTACTTAAGGTCGACGAAATTCAATTAATTATTTTTGTTCCGGATCATCTTCGGCAACCAGCGTAAGATCCTCGTAGTCATCAAAGAGGCTATCTTGAACAGAATGACTAGCTTTAATTTTCACTTCGTCCGAGATATTAAGTGACGTCCTTAATTCATCGAGAAAAGCTTCTTTTGTGTGGTCATGATTGTAAAATGGAAGGCCAACGATACGATAATGATCATCATCAACTAAAAGGCCATCTTCATCTTTTTCCTTAATTTGCTTCAGAAAAGCTTGTTTCCAACCCTCTTTACCATTGTCGAATTGCCCATTTGAATCTAGAAATTGACTTCCTTTCGGCTCAATAAAGAATTGCCAAGAAACATTACCAGTTTCCGCATCATTTGCAAACATGACAAAGTCTGGCTCGAAAGCATTACCTTTATCAAAACTATAAATTCTTATTGCTTTCTCATTACGAAGCAAATAGATATCAGTTAGTTTTGTTTCAAGCTCAGCCATGTGTTGTTTGATGGTTCTAACTACTAATTTTTCCTCGCTTGTACCAAAGTTATCTGTATAAGCATACCAGTCAAGTTTATCGATATCCTCGAAGATTCTGGTTTCAGTTAAGTCTTTTTGAGAAATACCATTCTCCTTGTTGCTATTCGAATCAATAACATACTTGCGTTGAATTCTCTTCTCGAAAACATCTTTAATCTTGACTGCTTCGAATTCCAACGTTCCTTCGTACTGTTTCTCAACATTAATGTACTCATCTGCAATAGCCTGCAGAATTGCATTTGAAATAAACAGCTTGTGATCTTGAGAAAGAGTTTTTACATCCTCTTCATCACCAAAGACAATAACAGACACTTTGTTTTGAATTTCTTTCAAGAAGCCTTCCAAAGTTGGTAGTCCGACATAAGATTTATGCAGTTTCTCAAAATTAAAATCTTTATTTTTTAGGTTTACTGCTGCTCTCAAAACATTGAGGGTGATTTCTTTTCCGACTTTGAACTTTCGGTTATCTTGTTTTTTCTTAACTTGAAAAACCTCTCTGTCTTCTCCTTCAAAGGCTGCAAAGTCGCCCATACCAGAAGTTGGAAGATGGATTTCCAGTTCCTCTGGAAGAATGATTTCCCAATCATCCCCGAATAAGGACCCTTGCACCGATGTAAAGGACGGCTTCTCAACTCGACTGTTGACCCATACGACACCGTGCTTATAAGTGCCTGTTTTCCGGAAGGATCGTTTCAATTTGATTTGCCTTTCAACCATTGATTGGTCATCATAGATTCCGGATTCACGAAGAACTTGCTTCAGCTCAGAAATATACCTCGGGTTGTCTTTCGAATGGTAGTGAAGTTGTTCAATCACGCGTAGTTCGGCCGCTTCATTATGGTCAAATTTCCGCTTGTATTTCATAGCTAAATCATTATTGATGACAAATGGATAGTAACGAGCTCCACGACCAATAAGTTGCTTCTCTGCATTAGTTGTCGCCCCGGGCTTAAATCCAGCTTTCGTCGTCTTCCCATCACGAGTATCGTAGAGGCGAACGATATCAAATAGATTTAGTACATCCCATCCTTCGTTCAGCATATCAACAGCAAAGATAGCCCGAATCTCATTTTTGGGATCTTCCAGAGTATTTAATTCAACCAACTTATCACTCGTCTTATTATCACTATCGATAAGCATTAATCGTTCTTCGCGGAAGTCTTCTTTTAATTCGGCAATTAGGTTCTCATGAGTAATGCCATTTTCATCAAAAAAGTCAAACGCCTGTGTCAAAATACCATCAAGGCCAGTTGAGGCTTGTTTTTGTTGTTCAATTTGATTAGCCGTTAGACCATCCAAAATTTCAAGAAAATCAGATAGATTCCCTGCGCTCTCTGTCTTCTTTTGTGACTTAAATAGAATTAGTGGCTTTAAGTTAATCCCATTTTTTAATGCGACTTTCTTTCTGAATTGACTGATGATTATTGCTTGAAGCATACGCACATCAACTTCATTATTTACCAGGTGGAACAAAACATCTTTACTATAACCATCTAATCGAAAATCTTTAAGATCATATTTATACAGTAAGTGTTCTCTGTACTTCGCTGCAATGTCAGCATCTGACAAATCTATCGTTGCAGTGAACTCGAAAAGAGAAGATTTTTTTGCATTTCTTTGAATATTATCAACTGTCGCAGTCCAACTGGTATTATCCTTTTTCTCATCCGCATTGAGTCCGGCATTCAAGTGATGTGCTTCGTCGGCGAGCATTACAACGGAAATGTCCTCGAATTGTTCATAAGAGAGACGATTTTCACGAGGTGTATTCAAGTCGATATGCAGTTGCTGGATAGTTGTAAATAAGAGGTTAATTGCATCCTCGTTCGAATCTGAAAAATCTGTAACTTCCCGGATTTCTACCAACTCATCCGCAATCATTATGGAATCAGCAAACAAATATTTTCCTGAAGTTGAATCGAGAAAGTTAGACCGCGTTTTTTCAATAATGTTAGAGTTATTTACAAAGAACAGAAAGTTCCTTTCACCCTGCTTGTACTTCTCCAAAATAATTGCAGCCATCATCATCGTTTTACCTGATCCAGTTGCCATATTAAAGAGCAATTGTTCGGGGTAGGTTCGATTTTGTTCATCCCTATGCGCATAGTTCAAATAGCGACCAATACCTTCTAATTGATACTCGCGCAACTCATGCCGGAGATTTTCAGTGATATAGTTAGGAACTTGATCCTTAAAGTAGTTGGAAAAAATCCCTAGTCCCCCATCATATTTTTCGTATAAGAATTGTGCCATATCTACTCACCACCCCCGTAGAATTGACGGTTTAACACTTTGTCTTCGGCACTAATCCCGTACGACTGATCCTCAATATCAGAATAATTCACATACAAGTTGTTATTATCGATGATTTCGCGAAGTAATTGCTTTTGTTCTGCAAATGAAAGTTTTTCAAATTCCGAAGACTTCATTTTGTTAGGATCAATTCGATATGAAATAAAAGATGATTTCTTCGCTAATTCGAATAGCTCAAGTAGCTCGCCATCATCACTTGCTTCCTCAATTCTATTGACAAATTCTTTTGCATCATTCTTAATTTCACAGTACACAAATGAACCACCTCCAGTCCATCCTTGTATTTTAGAAATACCACTTTGGTCTCCGTTTATAACTGATTCCAGTCGAGGGATGGCAAGTTCATCAATATAGTCTAATTGCTCAATACCAATGTATCTTCGACCAAGTTTATGGGCAACCGCACACGTTGTACCACTTCCTAAAAAGAAATCCATGACTATATCGTTCTCAGAGTCAGTACCCATCTCAATAATCCGCTTAAGAAGTTTCTCAGGTTTTTTTCCACCTTTTAGAACTACTCCTCCTTCAGATGCAATCCCTTCATATGGTGTGTCAGTCCACATGTTTGTTGCTTGGACACTAGGTACCATTTCACCATTTATATCTCTAATTTTTTTCTGATAAAACGCCATTTCTCGGCCTTTATTTACATACACATCATATTGGCCTTCTCTTCTCACTAAAAAGATTTCGTGGGGGCTTAATTTAGATTCATCCCTTACTTTTTTTATTTGTGCTCCTGCTTTATTACTAATTGCGACTGATTGAAATACTTTATCTGAATTCTTTAAAGCATATTCCGCCATCAATCCCAAAATTAACTTGTCATCGTATTTTTTCTTGAAATCTTCTAACGTCAAACCTAAGTCATTAGCTATTACTTCTTTAATATCAACGATGTTCCAATTCTTAAAATCATCGTCAATATTCGTTACAACCCATTTGTAGTTTGCATCGTAGTCGGCTTCAACATATTGGCGATTATACGTCCACTTGGATTTATTTTTTGCAAAGCCAATAATATATTCTGCAGTTTCAAAGACTCCAGGATTCACACTCTGAAAACCTGAAGGTGATTTTGTTTTTACTGTAATCTTATTAATAAAGTTGTTGGTTGTTGGAGTGTTAAAAATCTCCTTCATCAACAAGTGTAGTTCGGCAACACCGTCATCACTGATTTGAGCAAAAATTGCACCATCCTCTGCTAATAACTCCTTTGCGAGTTCTAGACGATTTTTCATAAAAACCAACCAAGTTGATAATTTGAAATTTGAATTGTATCGAAAAGTATCCTCAGACTTATTGGCGTTGAAATAATACGGTGGATCGATATAAATCAATTTAATTTTTCCCGCGAATTTTTCTTTTAGACTGGACAGAGCTAAAAGGTTGTTGCCTTTTATTATTAAGTTTTCCTCACCTGAAATGTTTTCTAATTTTGAAACACCTGTCGAATCATGTAGAACAAAATTTGAAAAAGCTTTTGGTTCCATCAACCTGGTCACCTCTGTTGGTGACAAAACTTCATTGAAAAATAATTCATCTCGCTTCGCATCTTCCTTGTGTTGCCCACCTTCAAGAATACAATCCTTGTAGGGCCAGTTAAGGACAATTTCTTTATTTTGTGAAAGTAAATCTACCTCACCCTTATATGCTAGTCCAATTTTTTGTTTATAAATTGTATAACTGTCAGGCAAAAATGCCTTGTTATTCAAGAACTGAAGAAAAACGTCAAGCTTAAAAATAAGTCCCCCATCAGTTGAAGAGAAAAAGTGAGCTTTAATCTTTTCGTTTGATTGAAGGATATTCAAAAGCCCAGTGTCGTAATTTCGTGCAAGCTGCCCCACCAAGTTTTTGTTAAGTGTTGCCTCTACTACGTATTCTTCTTTTGAAAGCAGTAATTTTTGTAATTCTTTATTCACGAGCTAATTCCTCCTAGATTATTTTGGTTTGATTCTGTTGCAATAGAATCGCATATCACACTCGCGACAAACAGAATAATTTGTCGTTCGTTGATTAAATTCTTTCTTTTCAATCTTATGAACTACATCCGTGAATTCTTCAATTATACTATCAATTTGTTGGCTGTTTTTTTCAAATTCAATAATTGGATTTTCTTGGTCACTTGGATAGTAGAGCTTTAATTTTGAAACAGTGACATTTTCCTTAACCTCAACTAGCCTTGCATAAACCTGAAGTTGTTTTTCATAATTAATGAGAGATTCATCACCAGGTTCCGGCCTATCCCCTGTTTTAAAGTCCACAATTTCTACAGTATCGCCTTTTCCTTTGATCATATCAACTTGACCATTCAAGATAAAATCTTCCATAGGATAGCTAAGCTGAACTTCAGCTTTCCTGATGTTTTTCCAAAGGTCTTCAGAATTCTCAAAATAGTTTTTGACATGCTTAAGTGCGGCATTTCTTGATTTTGGTGCCAGATAACTATGTTCGCTGAGAACAAGCCCCTGGTAATTGTTATCAAACCACGTTTCAAGATTATCTGGAATAGATGATACTTCATCTCGGAGGATTGCATCATGAATATCTTCTATTGTTTGATGAACTAGGGAGCCAAAAAGTGTAGAACCGACACGGATTTCAGAGAATCCTAGTTCACGGAACATCTTATACTCAACTGAGCATCTTTCATATTTAGAAATATCAGATGTGAAAGCATATGATTGCTTCAAATCTGATGCCTTAACTGGTTTAAAATCAAACTCTTCAAATGAATAGTGATGGTCATAATAGTCTTCTAGGTCGTTGAAAGCTTCCTTAAACATTTTCCCCGGCATCGGCCAAGCACCACGTGTGCGAATTGGTGTAGTTAGAATAAGTAATTCCTCAGCCCGTGAGTACGCAACATAATAACGCCTCCAGAAGTCAAAAAACTTAATCCTATCAGTTGGTTCAAACGGTTTCCGGTGCGAATAGGCATCATATACCTGTTCAAGTACTCCTTGATTATCATCAGTGGGCCTGTCGTATAAGGAATCAGTAATAACGATTGGGAACTCCATGCCCTTCGATTGATGAACCGTCATAAATGAAACGCAACCACTCGGAGCATATTCAGATTCGTCTTGATATTCTTCGATGCCACCACCGCCATGATTGCTTCCAAAGAGGAATCTAAAATACGTTTCAAATAGCTTAGAAACAATCTGATCCTTCTTAACATCAGAGATGACGTCAACATTTTCATTTGCTTCATACTTGGCAAGTACGTTTGTTAAAATAGCGAGATTTCGGATTGCCCTTTGGTCAGCTACTCCGGATGATAAATCAGTATCGATAATCTTTCGGAAGTAGTCGAAGCTGAACATTTGATACAACAATTGTGTGAATGCGTAATCCGTATTTCCAACAAGGTTGTCCAACTCATCTTCTCGATAGCTAACCCAATCTTCTAAATCTTCATCGTCATCCATTAGTTGCTCCGCAATATCCAAGCAGCGATCATAATAATCAGTTAGCATTTCAAGGTATTCCTCAGGTCTATCAACTAGCTCATCCGAATAGTCACCGAAAATTGCAAGTAATACACCAATAGCTGCCATTATCTCTTCACGTTCGAAGAACATTTTTGACCTTGGGGAATAAACTGGAATTCCTTTGCTTTCAAGATAATTCGCTAGTTCCTGAGTTTCTTTCTTCGCCACAGAACGGAATAAGAAGGCAACCTGGTTGTAATTACTTATGTATCCGTCATCTGACAGCATCTTTATGAATCTAAAAATTCTTTCATGCCATTGTTCAGTCGACTCTCCGGCTATTTTCATTACCCGAGGTGTCAACTCTTTACGACTTTCCCCAGAACTAGGTAAAATTGTTTTATCAATTCGAAACTGATCCCACTGAAAGTGAGTTTCTGAGTACTCTTTCATCCACCTATTGTAGAACTCAATTATCTCAGGAGCCGAACGATAGTTAATGGAAAGGTGGATAACGCTGCACTCACCTCTCTTAAATTTATTTTCAAACTCCAGTATATTTCGAATCGTAGCACCACGGAATCGATACATTGACTGGTCATCGTCACCAACCACACATATATTATTAGTTTTTGATAGTAAGAAGATCAATTGTTCCTGAATCGAATTGGGTTGCGATAGGTAAGAGTTTGAAGTCATCTCCGTCTTTTCCCCCGCTTAGCACCGTACGTGAGACTTTCACCTCATACGGCGCCCCATCAACTGCTAGCTCGTTACATTATCAATTACACAGTTTCCCACTTTGCATGGGTTTCAGTCAATTACTCACCTCTTTACATCCCCAAATTGGGTTTGTAATTTCAGCTTTCATTTCTCTTAGTCATACTCGAACCTGAATTTCTGTGTTAATAATGTCGTCTTCTAACAGTTGACTAATGGCTATCCCTCCACTGCTTGTTATCACAGTTTCACTGGTACTGTGCCATTACCTTCACCGATATAAAGGAGGTTATACATATACCCTTTCGATGCATATGCTTTCCCTTCCACCGCTTCAATGGGTGCAAACCCTCCACGTTACCGGCTTACCACGTTCCAAGAATCCTATCTATACATACATAGTCCGTAGGTGATTCCTCTAGCCCTGTTAGCTGGATGGTGCCTGTAACACCATAAGGTATTTCATAAAGACAAATTTTACTCTACCTCACTAACCCCGACACGCGGGACTATCCATTTCGAATAGCTATACCTCTAGAGCCGTACATTCGGAATTTCGTCAATAGATGGTTGTGACATCTAATTTCTCACCCTAGACTATCTTGTAGAACCCCGGTCTATCAGCCATACCCTCTGCCTCCAGAGAGCTTTCCTCGACACCCTCGTTAGGATGACCTTCAACCGACTTCACCGAGCTTATAACCCTCAATGTTTTGCACCATTGAACGCTATTCGGAGGATTAGGCGAGCCTTTCAGGGCGTTACCCCATCATTCGACTCTTCAGATTCTTAGTTCTCCTAGCAATTGCTAGTGGCTAATCTTTTCAATTAGCAACGTGTCGCACTATCTTGATACTCGTCAATCATCATATACTGAAATAGTTCTTGATATTTTTCTAGAATTTCCGGATTTTCACTGAGCAACTGATAAGCGGTCAGCTGAATCGTCGCAAAATCCAATCTATTTTTTACTTGCAATAGTTCATCGTATTTTTGTTTGATTTCACCCAAAGCAACTATTTGTGGATTTGGATCCGTAAGTAATCGCTCCGCATTTATTTTTTCTTCCGATAGCCCGTTAACTAGATCTGCTATTTTACTGACATTTCTCCATACACCTGAGGTTTCACTGATTAAATCATTAAAGTGTGGCAAAGGTCTAAAATCATAATAATACCGCTGGTAGATGAAGTATTTCTGGTCAAAATCATCCATCAAAGTGAAGTTTTTCTTCAAAGTCGGGATAAATGCTAAGTTATCCTTTACAATTCTTAGACAGATTGAATGGAAGGTTCCAATATAAACATCATTCAAATCAAAATCTGGAATTACAGAAGAAATACGCGTGATGATTTCCTTTGCTGCTTTTTCCGTAAAAGTCGCCATCAGGATATTCTCAGGTTTGATGCGATGATTATTCACCATATTGGCATATCGATTAACTAGCGTGGCCGTCTTCCCTGTGCCGGGTCCGGCCGAAATCAATACTGGTCCATCTATCGTATCGATTGCCTTTTGTTGGTCTTTATTAGGAGTTACTTTTGCCATAACAACATCTCCTCCAATTTATTCTCTAGTCTTTTACAATTGATACTACGTCGTCGATGTCAACTCTCAGAGTAAGGAAAATTTTTATAATTGACTCAATGGACACAGACTGATTTTTCCCCATTTTTGCGATGACGTTGCTACTTACTTTCGCAGCATCTTTTAGTTCAGTTTTACTCATGTTTTTATCGATAAGCAAAGTCTATTGACCCACGTAATTTATCTGTCATTTTCCAAAATTCCTCTTCAAGACCTGAGTTTTCCTTTACCGTATTGTTTCCTTCTGTATGCTATATCTTATATGTGTCTATTATATCAGTTAATTTGAACTAAGAATCCTTAAACAACAAATCAAACCATTTTTAACAGCTACATTTATATCATTTTATTAATCAATAATTATTGTTTTTGATTAATTTTTTTATAAGCATTTTGACCTCATTTTATAGCCGAAAATAGCTATTTTTAGGGTTTCTTACTGTTATTTAGTTTACAATCATACTTTATTGAATTACAATATAAATATAAAAAGAAAAATGGATTTTTAGGGAGTGAAAAGATGGCACCTGTAAATAATAATGTTAAAAAAATCGGCATTGCTGCTGCTGTTGTAACAGGAGTTTCTATTGGGGCTTATATGACAATAGATACTGTGTTAGATAAAAATGATAGTAAGCAAGTTAGTAAAAAAGCAGATACAAATATAAGTGAAATTAAACCTAATGAAGAAGATAATTTAAAAGGAAAGAATAAAGAAAAGGAAATTGATAAAGAGGTAGAAGATAAGTTTGATAATTTAGTAGAACGTGCTGCTGAAAATGAAGAAGTTAATTATACTGATGTATTTGCTTATAAGAATGAGGAAAATGTTAATATATATGTGTTTAATAATGCTGAAGATGAAAAAGTTAATTACACTGACTTATTTGCTTATAAGAACGAGGAAGATGTTAAGGAATATGCGTTTAATAATGTGAAAGCAATCGCAACAAAGGTTAATAATGATGGTCAATTTGCTTTTGATGGAGGGCAAATGGATCAAAATGAGGATAATAATTTAATAGTAAGCATTGACCCACAACCGGAGCCAGAACAACCAGTTGACCCAATCGACCCACAACCGGAGCCAGAACAACCAGTTGACCCAGTCGACCCACAACCGGAGCCAGAACAACCAGTTAACCCAGTCGACCCACAACCGGAGCCAGAACAACCAGTTGACCCAGTCGACCCACAACCGGAGCCAGAACAACCAGTTAACCCAGTCGACCCACAACCGGAGCCAGAACAACCAGTTGACCCAGTCGACCCACAACCGGAGCCAGAACAACCAGTTAACCCAGTCGACCCACAACCGGAGCCAGAACAACCAGTTGACCCAGTCGACCCACAACCGGAGCCAGAACAACCAGTTGACCCAATCGACCCACAACCGGAGCCAGAACAACCAGTTGACCCAGTCGACCCACAACCGGAGCCAGAACAACCAGTTGACCCAATCGACCCACAACCGGAGCCAGAACAACCAGTTGACCCAATCGACCCACAACCGGAGCCAGAACAACCAGTTGACCCAGTCGACCCACAACCGGAGCCAGAACAACCAGTTGACCCAATCGACCCACAACCGGAGCCAGAACAACCAGTTGACCCAATCGACCCACAACCGGAGCCAGAACAACCAGTTGACCCAATCGACCCACAACCGGAGCCAGAACAACCAGTTGACCCAATCGACCCACAACCGGAGCCAGAACAACCAGTTAACCCAGTCGACCCACAACCGGAGCCAGAACAACCAGTTGACCCAGTCGACCCACAACCGGAGCCAGAACAACCAGTTAACCCAGTCGACCCACAACCGGAGCCAGAACAACCAGTTGACCCAGTCGACCCACAACCGGAGCCAGAACAACCAGTTAACCCAGTCGACCCACAACCGGAGCCAGAACAACCAGTTGACCCAATCGACCCACAACCGGAGCCAGAACAACCAGAGCCATTAAATAATGATGATGTAAAATTAGTTTAATATTAATACAAGGAACAAAATCCTAGTTAACGAGGTATTTTGTTCCTTATATTATTGATGTAAGGAGGATGGATGATTGAAAAAGATTAGTTTTAACGAGGGTACGTTGGGTTTTGATAAAAATAAAGTAACTTATGAAGTTCCTTTAGAAAAAACCAATGTTCATTCTATTGAAGAGATTCAATTCATAAAAGATATTCCGTTTATGTTTCCTATTACTAATTTAGATTTAACACAAAATAAAACAACGTTATTGATGGAAATGGAAGTTGAAAATGGATTTTTACCTTTAGGAGTTTTTAAATCAAACTCTACAAATGAGGAAAAATATGAATGTATAAAACAACTATGTGAAATGGCCATTGATCTGAAAAATTTAGAAAAATTGGTTACAGTTTTAGATGATAAAAATATTCTTATTAATCCAGAAAAACAAGAAATTAAGTTTTTGTATCGCGGAGTAAAAGGGTTAATGCCAGCTTCATCATATATTGAAGAAGAGATTGATCTTCAGATAAAAAGGATAGCATTATTTATTTTAACATCAGCTAAATATGATGAAATAAGAATTAACGGATTAGATACGGCACTTAATAAATCAAGTCAAGAGCGTTATAAGGTCGTATCGAAAATTTACCAAGCTAATACATTAAATGATATGTTAGTTATTCTTGAAGGATTAAGAGAAAAAGAGGAAATTCAACAAGAGATAGTGGAGAAACCCAAGAAATCTATTTTTTCTGCAATTAAAAATGATGTTGAAAAGAAAATAAATACGCCTAAAAAACCAAAAAAAGAAGCAAAATTTAAGGCTATAAAAAAAGAAGTAAAACCAAAAAAGGAAAGATCCATTAAATCTTCCCATGTTACTTTCGTAGAAGATGATAATACTAAAAAAACAATTGTTGATGGATCTAAATTAAAAGTCATTGCAGGAGTGATTATATCTGTGGTCTTAATTTTTCTCGTTATCAATATATTTAGTAACGAAAAGAGTGAGCCAACTAATACGACTCTTGCAAGTAGTCAAAAGGATGAAGACCTTTTAATAGAAGGACTTCAACATGCAGCTATTCAAGATTATGAAAATGCAACAAAAAGCTTTGAAAAAGTCAAAACATCTTTTGATGATTTGAGTGAAGATAATCAAATGGCAATTCTTTTTTCTTATTTAATGACTGGTAAATATCAAGAAGCCATAGATGCAGAACCGAAATTTTCTTACAGTGTAATAAATTATTTGGTATCAAAAGATAATTTAGATGCTGTTAATGATATTGATTCAGATGAACCAGTTATTTTATTTGAAAAAGCTGCAATCAATAAAGATTCTAATACTGTATTAAAATTTAAAGATGAAATTAAATTGGATGGACGAAGAGAATCTTTAATTGTAGATGCTTTTGTTGATTTAAATAAGTTGGATGAAGCTTTAGATTTTGCAAAGTCAAAAGGAAATAATGATTTAATAGACAAAATTGAGAACATTAAAAAACAAAAATTGAACAAACAGAAGAAAAAAAATAAGCAAAAGAAACAGAGCGATGAGCCAAAAGAAAATGAATCAGAGAAGGTTTAGGAGCAAGTCTTTGACGTGCTTCTTTTTTTATATCTTGCTTCTGTTAAAAGGTAATGTTGATTTTTGGGCAAAAGAAAAAGAACCTTATAAGAAGATTCCTTTTTGTATCTATATAGATAGTATAAGAATAAAAAACTTCAAGAATAGGATGTATTAATCAAAATCATTTTCTTGTTCGACTTTTAAAATCCTTCCTGATTCTGCAAGAATCTTAACTTCAAATATTCTGTTATCTGGTGTTAAATATGGCCTGATTGCTGAAGAAGAAAATCAACACTGTTCTTGAGCTTATATCTTAATAATAATAAACTCTAGGAATCTCTAGAGTTTATTAACTAAATAACTGTTTTATTTGACTTCCATCCAACTTACTTGTTCGGTAACAATCTCTTTTACAGCTGCGCTTATTAAATCATCTTTTTCTGTTTCTGATAAACATTTTAATTCATCTTCTTCAAAATTGATAACCAAATCTGTAAGCCCATTAACAAGTACCCTCATAATATTACCTCGTTTCTATTCTTTTTTTTAGATTATATTCAAAATTACAAGTTTATATGTACAATAAAAGACTTGTTAATTGGGTGGTTTCTTGTTAGTGGAATTTGTATTTTTAAAAGGGATTTGATATAAAACTTAATTATATATGTTATAATATAATTACATATAAAAGGGGTTAATTTGCTTTCGAAAGTGTTTCGATAAATAAGTAGAGGTGGTATCAATTATGAATCATACTACAGAGCAAACTATATATTATGAGTCTTGTCGATCTAGTTTATTTCTATTTTGGCTACCGACCAAATTTAAAATCACCAATAAAAGGCTTCTGGTTGAATCTAATAATACTCTTTTGGGTATTTTTCCAATAGGGCATCGTTCAGAAAATATTAATTATCGTAATGTTTCATCTGTTGAATCATCTTCCAAACTTCATATAATAAGATTTCTAATTGGTCTTTGGCTTTTTACAGGATCATTTAGGTTGATTCTTTCTTCGAATTTTTTTGAATTAGGAATTATTGAATTAATAATTGGTCTTTTACTTTTAGGTCATTGCTATAAATCTAAACTAAAGATTGTAAATAATTCTGGTAAGAGTACGGAGATAGAAGTTCCCTTCTTTGAGGGTAAAAAAAATTCAAAAAGTCTCTAAGGAAGTTAATAATCAAGTAATTAATTATTATTAATTAACAGGAGTGGTTACAGAAATATATGCAAGTAAATCATAATAAATCAAATGAGAAAACACTTTCTGATTTAAAAAAAGAATTGATACGAATTGGTACAACTAATCGTGCAAAATATGATTTATTAAAAGAAAAAGGAAGTATTTCAAGTAGCCAAATTTGTCGGCGATTAAAAGCAAGTTGGTACGATGTTGTACTGGAAATTGGTTTAAAGCCAGAAAGATATTTATTACCACCAGAAGATATGTTAGAAGCTTTAAAAGGTGAATTCAAGCGTTTAGGAAGCTATACGAAGACATTCTATATTGAAAATCGAAACAAGAAGGATTTTCCACATCCTCGTATTTTGATTAAATATTTAAATATGTCTTGGGCGGAAATAACAAAGGCTTGTGGACGGAAAGATAAAATAGAATTTGTAGCTGATAATGTTAGTGATGAGGAATTAATTAATGAATACAAAAAAATATGCAAAGAGTTAGGAAAAGTAGCTAGTATAAAAGAATTGGAGAAATTAACAGCTTATTCATTCGAGGTTTACAGACAACATTTCGGTTCAATGACCGAGGTTAGAAGGGCATGCGGTTTTAAAGTCAAAGAAGTGAAAGGTAGACCTATCATTACTAAATCCGATTGCGAACGAGAATTATTGATGATTTACCAAAAATATGGACGAATCTCCTACAGTCAATTAGAAAAGGTATCAACCATTTCTATGTCTACAATTCATCGTAAGTTTCATACAACAAAAATTAATGAAATATGGGATGAAGTATTAAAGGATGAAAAGTAAAACAAAAGTAATTCGATCAGAGATCGAATTAAAAATCAGTTTGTGGTTGCTGTAGTTGTCTGCCTTTCATCGTCTAATCGTAGCATGCCAACGATCAAAGTCAAGGGACGGTTCCGAAATTTTATAACGATTTCTCGCAAGCTCCAAATCGTTATAAAGTTTCTACACCTCTTCGCCCTTGACTTTTCCCTTTCTGGCATGCTTGTATCGTCTGCAATGAAAGGAGGTGACATGGACATCATCCTTCAGGCAATCGCAACGATTGCTAGCTGCATCAGTGCTGCTTATGCGGTTCGGGACTTCTACCGAACTCACCCCAAGAAGAAGGGGAAGCACCGCAAGTAAGTTACTAGAGCCGGGGCGAGGGGAAACCTCGTCCCGGCTTTAGTGCGTTGAGGAAGGTAGCAAGTTTCAAGATTTTACTTTAGCGTACAATGTAGAACGAGGAATCCCTGTAGATTTTACTATTTCATTTACACTCATTCCGTTTGTTTTACGTTCATTATATAGCTTAATAGCTCGTTTTAAAGTTTTTTCATCTTGTCCTGGTCTTCCCATATGTTTCCCCTGTTTTTTTGCTCTTTCCCTACCTTCTGTAGTACGTTCTACAATCAGATCACGTTCAAATTGTGCGAATGATCCTAAAATATTAAATAACAGCAGCTGCAAACTATTATTTTCGTTTGAACCATCAAACTCTATAGCTTCTTTCACAAATCTAACTTTTACACCCTGTTCAGACAATTCTTGAACAATTTTATTCAAGTCCATGATAGAACGGGCTAAACGATCAATTTTTGTTATTACTAATGTATCTCCTTTTCTTGCAAACTCCATAGCTTCTTTAAGTTGGGTTCTTGGCTTAGTACTTGTTCCAGTTACCTTCTCAACAAAAAGCTTTTCGCAACCTTCATTTTTCAAAATTTCTTTTTGTGTTTCAAGATCCTGTCCAGTAGTTGAGACCCTCGCATATCCAATTAACATATTAATCTCCTTTTATGTCTAAAAGTTTTAAAACTTATGTACCTTTAATTATAGACTAACTTTTAGACGTGAAACAAGAAAAAAACAAGGGGAAAATCAAGATGTTTTTCTAGTGTCTAAAAGTTTTAACTTCTGGATGATTTGGTAGTACCCGATTTCCTAGTTGAAGTAAATCTTTAGGATTTGTCTAATTATCCCTTTAGAGAAAATATTTCGAATAATATGATTTAAAATGGAGTGAAAAGTAATTAAAGACACATTAAGAAATCCATTCTTGTGAAGGCTGTTGTTTTAGCTGTCTTTTATTATGTTCACATAAGTCTACACTAAGGTTAAATAAAAGCTATGTTTCAACTTTCGGTTAGGTCTTCAATTAGCTTTCTTAATTTTAAATTAAATCCTTCCTGACGGTACCCCTAAAAGGGAAAAAGATATTCTTCTATCAAAAATGTGGGATATTATTCTTAGGGAAGTTAGGGGTGTAGAAAATTATGAACCTTATAATTTGTGTACAATTAATGATAATACCTATATAGAAGATTCATTTCTATTAGATGCGCCAGAAGATACGCTTATATCGACTAATAAAGAAGTTGCAGAATTAGTTAATGCTATGAACATGTTGGCTGGAAGAACATATTGATGATGTTATTAATTTGAATCGATAGGCAGCGACATAATATGCTCAAATTGCTGATAAATTAATGGTTTGGCTTAGTTTATCGCTTGGTATCACAGCCCCGACACAGCTCGATAGCCAATATTAAGTTATTTAAGTTTTAGCCATTTATATTGCTTTTTTATAGTACTGTAGTAGCCAATAGTTTCTATTATTGAAATTGGGTAATCATAACATGAAAAGTGCTTGATTGTGAAAAGCTCATCCATTATAACGATTGAGTTTGATTCAAGTTTAATATGACAATGACCGCAACAAACCGCCATTAATTCACCTTCTTTCATGATGGGTTGTGAATATTTTATCATTTGATTAATTATGAAAAAATGAATATTCAGTGAATTATAAAAGTCTACAAAGGTACAAAATAAATGTATATTAAATAAAAATCATGTAGTAAAATTAGTGCGAAAAAGAATAGTTTTCGGGGTGTAATTAATTTCTGGTTATTGTGAAATTCAAAAAGACAGAACAATGTATCATGAAATTAAATTAGTACATATATCGGAGTTATCCGAAGTAATAGACAAAGAGAAGGAAGACACTCATTAACGAGTGACTTTTTTTATGTATCAAAAAGTACAAGTTATGACGCTTTTAAAATTAAATTGACCACCTCATTCAAGGTGGTTTTATTTGATTTTTTTATACTCTTAGCTTACTAAACTATCCTTTATTTTTTCTGCCTCAATTAACAAGTTCCGTACAAATAATCCAAATTCATCGTCAGTAAGTTTAGCAAGTCCGTCAACTTCGTAAATTACTTTAATAGTATAGGAATCAATAATTAATTCTCGATGTTCCTTTAATGTTCGTATATCTACATTACCTAAATCTATGGAACCCTTTAAATCCTGGTCAAAAATGCCGATTAACGATTTAATCATATCAACGCCTTTAATCACTTCTTTTTCAATTTCACTGACCATGTTTCTTCCCCCTTCAAAAATTCATCACTAAATCTCGTTAAGTCACTTTCAAGGAATAATACGATAAATTCTTACGAAAATCCTCCTGCTAAAAATCAAGATGAACCTAATGTATAATTTTATCTATTTTGCACTATAAGTACCAACCTTTCTGATTTATTATTTTTCTAAATAGCGATAAATAGTAGTACGAGACACTCCCCACTTTTCTGCGACATCTTTTATAGGTGTACCACTTTCAATAAGTGATTTCATCATTTCTATGTCTTTCGTATCGAACTTCTCTGGTCTGCCACCGAGCCTTCCTCTTGCTCTAGCTGCTTCCCGACCGGCTGCCGATCTTTCCTCTATTAAATTACGTTCAAATTCAGCAAATGCAGCGAATAAATGAAACATCAATTGTCCTGTTGCATTACTTTTGTCCATTGTTAGATTTTCTTGCAGACTATGAAAGCCAACACCACGTTCATTTAAGTTATTAACGATTTGAATTAAATCTTGCATATTTCGCCCTAGTCGATCTAATCTCCAAACGACAATTGTATCACTTTCACGTGCATAATGAAGTGCTTCCTCTAAACCGGGACGTTGTTTTTTTGTCCCACTCATTTTATCGTGAAAAATTTTCGTACAACCATGTTGTTTTAACGCATCTGTTTGCAAATCTAAATTTTGTAATCCTGTCGACACACGTGCATATCCAATTAACACTAATTATCACTCTTTCTCATTTTTACTCTAATTTCATTGTAACATAAGATAAAAGCAATTATGTTATTGAACATAGATTAATGAACAGGGTTTTGTTACATATTAAACTATTAAAAATGACCTTTTCAAATTGAAAAGAAGCGTGTTCAGAAAAGGACGAGTTTTGGAACAAATAATAACTTATTTATGACATGTGTAATTTTTTAACTTTGTTCAACAAACGGGCCATTTTCTGGAATAGCACTCAATAAAGAAAATAGGTATATATGTTAAAATATAGACATATGCAAACAAGATTTTACATTAATACTTTTTCAAGTTAAAAACATGTAAGTTGAGGTGCTTATAGTGGTATTGGGTAAAAGACACGGATTGAGTGGAACCAAAGAATATAAAGTTTGGAAAACTATGAGACTTAAATGCTATGGAAGTAATATGGACAATCGCTATAAAGGGGAAAATTTGTGGATATGCGATGAGTGGAGAGAGGACCCTGTAGAATTCGTTAATTGGGCAATGCAAAATGGTTATGCGGAAGGATTGGAATTAGTCCGAAAAGATAAAGATGATGGGTATTATCCGGAAAACTGCATTTTTCTAGAAAAGAAAGAAACAAATAAGAAGCATGGAATGAGAAGATCGAGATTATATAATATTTGGTCTCTCATGCATTCAAGATGTGAAAATTCTAATCTAGATTACTATCACCGGTATGGTGGAAGAGGAATTTCTGTATGTGAAGAATGGAGTAAATTTGAAGGCTTTAAAGAATGGGCTTTGAATAATGGTTATGAAGATGGGTTGTCTATAGATAGATTAGATGTAAATGGCAATTATGAGCCTAAAAACTGCAAATGGAGTACAAATACAGAGCAACAAAGAAACAAGAGAAACAATCATTTTATCATGCTTAATGGTGAAACAAAAACTGTAGCAGAATGGGCAGAAATTAGTGGTCTTCCATATAAGACGTTACAGCGAAGAATTTATACCGGCTGCAAAAAGGAAGACCTTTTGAAACCAATTGGAGATTATTGGATACACGTAGAAATTAACGGAATTAGAAGACCATTGAGTGTTTGGGCAAAAGAAGCTGGATTACAATATTCCACCGTTCAGAGAAGATATAATAAAGGAATTAGAGGGGAAGCTTTACTTAAAAAGGGAAGATTAAATAAAAAGGAAGATCATCAACTGGGGTTTGATTTTGATTCTTAAAATAAATACGCCTTTATTTCCAAATTAATACGGTCAACCCTGAAGGAGACTAAAAGTTGAAAGAATATTTTGTGCAATATTCAGACCAAAGTATAATTAATAGTTTTGACTTTCCAAAAGATATCTTTGTATCTATCTCTATAGGGATTAGTGACATTACAAATGATTTTATCATTTCCTTAGTTCAAAAAATGTTCAGTTTACCTGTTTTTTTCGTTTTAGAATCAATGATTTTTGGATATGAAAAAGAGACACTAATTGAAAATAATATTCCTTTCTATGAGTTTTCGTCAGATGGTGCTATTATCAAAGTTGATTCTGTAGAGAAACTGCATCTTGTTAGTGAATTAGTAGAAGAATTAGTTAGTAATGGACTAAGTGTATTCATTTTTCACGGGAAAGGTATTGTAGAGCAGGATTTAATCCCCTCAAGACAATGGAATAAACCTACAGTATTTAAAAATATCGATATAAATAAAGTCGAAACATTTGTCGATGTGGAAGAGGTTGGATTTACAATATTCAGTAAGAATAGTCTATTTAACTCACCTAAAAAAATCCCAAACTATATATCCGATGATTACTTACTTAATATTAATAGCAGCGATATCTAACGTTTCCAGCTATAAGTTGAATTATATCCGTTATTCAAGAATCGGGCGCTATTCCGAAGTAACGATAAAAGTCCAATTTCTTAATTTTAATGTTGAGAAATTGGACTTTTTATATTTATTTATAGTGCAAAATAGCGCTTAAAATAGGTGCAAAATAAATCCTGAAGTGACAGGGGGAAATCAAGATGTTTTTCTAGTGTCTAAAAGTTTTTAACTTATGGACATTATCTCTTAATTCTCTTAATGGTTTAAATGGAAGTAAAGAAACAAGAATTACAGTAGGAAAAATTAATGTTAATAAGGATGAAATGACTGGTAGAAGACAAGGCAAAAATCTTATTAAAATTGGTGATTTAGCAAGAATAGATCTTGGTGAGTAGATAAATAAAAAAATGATCCCTCACCGAACGGCGGATCAGGATCATAAAATTAAGATTATAGCTTGTCCATTTCGTTCTTTATAGCTAAAACAAACTTTATCCAAAGAAATCTACTGCATTTCTGTAAAAGTGGAATAAAGCAACTAATGAGCAGACCGATAACAGCCCAATGAACAGTTTGACCCAGTATAGTTATGTTTGGCGAAATATAATAGCCAATACATAACCCAAAGAATAAATCAAACATTCTTATTTGCATATTCACTCTTCTCCTTTCTACATCCAGGAGAAGAGTGAATAACTGACACTTTTGAAAGTGCTCAAAGATTCACTTCCTTTCAGTGTATTTTTTAGGATTTGCAGATTGCCTAGCTAAGGCTATTTTTTAGCTACGTCCTCTCCTTTTTTCATCACAAATCCTTAAACATCTTCTTGCAGTAGAAATGTGTATGTAGCCCATACATTGCCGTTTCATTAAGCAGTAATATAAATCTATCATACGCATTCTTTTTAATCAACATATAGTGTGCGCTTGATTATTTTCTATACTACATGTTGTGTCCTCTTCTGATTTTTTTATTTTTGTCAAACGTCAAAATAATCAATATCATTAGAAAACAAGAGTATTTTATAGATTTATCGCCTGTTTTGACGTTTTCTAAAATAATTAGAAACTTGCCTTTTTTAAAATTATCAAACTTCAAAAATATATGACTATTTTCTTATTACATTTTATCTTGTTCACATAAGTCTACACTAAGGTTTTAAAGGTTAAATAAAAGCTATGTTTCAACTTTCGGTTAGGTTTTCAATTAGCTTTCCTAGTTTTAAATTAGATCCTTCCTGAAGACAGATCGCAGGGTTAACCCTGCGTTAGTTTCTTTAGGATATGACTTGATTTTTATTAATTATGACCCTCTGTATTTTAAATCGAATGACCAGTTATAAGGCTTTTTATATTTACTTATAGTGCAAAATAGAGTTTGAAAAGTGTGCTTCAGCTAGTAAAATGCCTAGGGGTGGAGAGTATGGTAAATAATTTGCATGTTATTATTAATAAGTAAGTAGATAAGAGCAATAGAAAAGGCGGAAATACATATGAAGAAGACAGTAGTAGCATTCACAATCGCAGGAACGTTAGTAGGGTTAAGTGGGGGATACGCAATCGGTTTTTACAATGCGGACCAAAGGCAAGATGAAAAGATTATCGGAGAAATAAACCGTCTCGCAAACATTAAGGAAAGGCCAAGAGTAGAGCTGGACCAGCAAACATCTATGGAATATATGGGTAGAGAAAGGCTGGTTTCTAGTGAGGGTGAAGAGAGTATCATTTCCGATACATATGAAATCATTACTATGGAAAGTGATGAAATCGTTGTGGAGAGTGCACGAGAAGAGGACGGAGACAACATTACTTTTGATAAAAAGATATTTACTTCCAAGGGATTCCACCCAGACTATGGTGATATATACCGAGTGGGTTGGAAAGAAAGCGACTATAACCACCAAGAATGGGACAAAGTTGTTTTAGTCGAACAGATAAAGTAAATTAGACCCTTCCTAAAGAATGTGATGCAGGGTTAACCCTGCATCACATTCTTTAGGATATGACTTGATTTTTATTAATTATGACCTTCTGTATTTTAAACCGAATGACCAGTTATAAGACTTTTTTGTATTTCGTTTCGTTGTAGAGCGTTTCTCAGACATCATTTAAGTAATTTTTAACTGATTTTGTGAAGAGAAAAGTTATGTTTCGACTTTCACTTAGGTCTCCACTTACCTTTTTTAATTAAAGGGTTTTACTAAAGCACTCATTAGTTGAACAAGTGAAAGAAAAAATCTCTAGTCTGAAATAGGTTAGAGATTTTCTTTTTTTCTATTATCAAATTTCCTTTTTGCAAACTTTCTAACATTCCATGCTCCCAATGAAACTAAGCCAACACCTAAAACTCCACCCCCTAAAATTCCAAGACTTTTCGCTTCTTTAGAAGTAAAAGTATATCGTAAGCGCTCTGCTAAATGTGGTGTAGTGTACCCAGACCTTATTAAGTCATTTACCTTGTCGGGTGACGTCAAAACACCTTTGACATATTGATAACCTTTAGAAATAAGTTCTCGACTTTCTGCATCTGATATTAGTTTGCCGTTTTCTAACCAAGCCATATTTTTACCTCTTTTCGAGCAGATATTTATTAAAATCTGTAAACTTTGTCTATACTTGAAATTTTAACGAAAGGAGCAAGAAAAGTGAAATGTTTATAATTACATTTTTAAACGCCTTTATTTTTTAAATAACTTTATTATCTGTATACACATAACTCTACACTAATGTTTTGAAGGATATATAAAACCTAGGTTTCAATTTTTAGTTAGGTCTTCAATTAGCTTTCTTAGTTTTAAATTAGATCCTTCCTGAAGACAGATCGCAGGGTTAACCCTGCATTAGTTCTTTAGGATATGACTTAATTTTTATTAATTAGGAACCTCTGTATTTTAAATTGAATGACCAGTTATAAGGCTTTCTTGTATTTCGTTTCGTTGTAGAGCGTTTCTCAGACATCATCTAAGTGATTTTTAACTGATTTTGTGGAGAGAAAAGTTATGTTTTGACTTTCACTTAGGTTTTCAGTTAACTTGTTTAAATTCAATAGAACTAAACTTTGGGCGGCAGCACTAAAAGGCTGTAAGAAAGAGAAAATCGCTCTTTCTAACAGTCTTTTAGTGTCGCTTCGACATTAAATGGCCCGATAACCACAGCCTGTAAAGAAAGGAAAAGCGCCTTTCTTAACAGTCTGTAGGTTCCTGTTCCATTTACGGCAAGCCGCCATATCGAACGAGCCGAAAACCTTAAAGATCAAAACCAATGGAAGATTCCTGTCTATAGACAGGAATCGTGTCGCTTGCTTCGCATAGCTCCCACTATTAAAGTAATGAATGCGGATTTTGGGGACATCGAGTCCCAAAAATCCGACCAGTTCTATGAACTGGTGCGTCCGTCCGGCAAGCCTGACGATTCGCTTTTTATCGCTCGGACTATATGCAATCCTTCTTTGTTCTCCTAAGTATAATCATTTGCTCCATAAGGTCAGTCAAGGGATGCTACGCTATCGCTTCGCAAACTTTGTGAACTTTTTTAAGAAGAGCGCTTAAAAAACTTCACAAACTTCAAGCCCCTTGACAGCCCTTTTCCGCAAAGATTAGGAGAGGTCAAACAAAGAAAGGAGTTGTCGTAAATGACAGCACTAGCAATTTCAATATTCACAGCAATTATTATCTTAGGAGCAGCAACGTTTTTAATCTTCTGGACACTCGACAATGTAAAAAGTGAAGCACTTAAAACAGCAGGAATCATCATCTATGGATTCTGCTTCATCACTACGGTAGTAACATTAGCAGTAGAAGTAATCAAGGCAAGCTTCTAAGAACCAGGAGAAGGGAGGGAACTTCCCTTCTCCTTATTTTCGTTTACTAAAAAAGGAGAGAAGAAAATCATAAAGGAGGGTGTACGGCTTGCTTCAGGCATCGAGCCTTCACAAGCCGATCACATCATAGCTGCGCTTTGATGTGATAAGCAATTATCTTCGATGCTGCCTACTGGACAGCATCTTATCAATTGCTTCATAAAGAAAGAATGCGATTTTTGGAGGGGATCGACCCCTCCAAAAATCGACTGTATCAAGTCTTTGTCTTGATACAGTACGCTTCTTTTCTTATTCCTTTAAAAAGGAATAAGAAATTCGCTTTATAGTAACAGCAAAGGGCATCGAACCCTTTGCTGTTATCGAATCAAAACATCCTTTTAGTCTGTTTTGATTCGCATTAGGGTATAGTTTGGTCCCGTTCTAATCGTAAAGGGCATTGAACCCTTTACGATTAGGCGGCTGCATACCTTCGGTCTGCTTTTAGCCGCACTTTGGGTGTAGTGTTCCCTTCCTTCGTTCGCCTAATTGTAACAATACGCTTGCAACAGAGGGAAGGGCGGGCGTTCGGGGAAAGAAATCGGCAAAACCAAGTAGGCTAAGCGAGAGTAAACTTGCAAAAAACGCAAGCTTACTCTCGCTAAGTCATTGGGTTTTGCTCGATTTCTAACGTCAAAGCCCGAAAAGCCTGGGCTTCGACTACCCCTCACTGGCGAGTACGCTTCTTCGTTAGCGTACCCTTCCCTCTGTCCGCGCGTATTGTGGCGGTGTGCTCGAACTCACGAAAGTGAGATTATGAGAGGAGAGATGAAACATGGAAAAAATCTATGAAGTAGTAAGAATCAAGCAGGTAATTCAGGAGTTAGACGAAAGCGAAAAATACATAATTAGATCACCGCAAGATGCAGCTGAAGTTGCGGCGAAATTTATCGGTGACGAAGATAGAGAGGTATTTTTCGTGATGTGTCTGAATACGAAAAATCAAGTTGTGGCGGTGCATCGTTGCCATGTAGGAGCTCTAAATGCGAGCCTAGTAACACCAAGGGAAGTTTACAAGGCCGCAATTCTGAATAATTCAGCTTCGATTATCGTAAGTCACCAGCATCCATCGCAAGTTGTTGACCCATCAAGAGAGGATCACGAGGTAACTAAGCGCCTTGTTGAGTGTGGAAAGATATTAGGCATTGAGGTTCTAGATCATGTTATCGTAAATGCTAAAGCCAAATACTACAGCTTCAAAGAAGCTGGAAGATTATAAGAACCGAAGAGGAGCACAGCTCCTCTTTTCAGATTATTTGTAAACAATGTTTACAAATAATCTGAAAAGTGATATTTTATCTGTAAACAATGTTTACAGGAGGTTTTTTTATGAAACATACAACTAAACGTATTATTGAAAAATTCCCGATGCTAGAAGAAAAAATTTTAGCTCATGAAAGTGGATTATCAGCTGAAGAAGCCATACAATCTCTGGATTGTATAGAACAAACTTTTTTAAAATTAGCTTGGTTTTTTGAAAATCCAAATCATGCGAACTTTGATTTAACATCTTTATACAAAAATTTAGAAGATGATTGGCTAGAATGGGCTTTAGAATTAATTACATTATATTTTCGTCAAGATACGTATTTAATCAAAAAACCTTCTTTTAGCATTATTAAAGAAAATGATTCTAATTACTTAAATCAAAGTCAATTTGCTAATTACTTAACAGAACATGGTTTGAAATATGATCGTGCTAAAGTTAAAAATTATTATGATCGAGGGATTATTCCTGAAGCCGACCTTATTATTTCTAATACAAAGTATTGGAGTATAGAATCAGTACAGGCATATTGTGAAAAAGAAAAAGGGAAATTATAGCATGAATGCTAAACAATAAAATTAATTTTAAGTATAGCTTTTAAGGTTGGATAAAAACTGTCATAAATTCATCATCACCATAAATCTTCTCTTTTTATATTAGGTTCAAATTCTCGTAATACCTTTAAAATTTTATTTGCGGTAGTTGGTTTAGGTTTTCTAGAATGATCTAATGTTAAAAGACTAATTAAACTTTGGCTTGTTTTGCTTTTTCGGGCCAACCATTCTTGCTTAATATCATAGGCTTCTAGAAAATCTCCAAACTCTGTTTTTTCTTTTTTTGTATCTATCTTTAACCAATCAAACAACATTATGATTCACCTCTCACACTCCATTGTTGACCTCAAAAAAGGAAGATATACGTGAATGTAAAGGTTTTTGGTAAAGTAGATTCTTACTAGAGTTGGTAGCTTTCTTCTAATCTAAAAAACTTTGAATATACTTTTGCTGTTAAGCCAAAACATCAGCGTCAAATCTATCGGCTTAACAGCAGATGGGAGGACAAAATAAAATATAAAAAATATCGACAAACCTTTTCAATTTAAATAAAAAACTTCTTATTTGGGCGGCAGCACTAAAAGGCTGTAAGAAAGAGAAAAAACACTCTTTCTAACAGTCTTTAAGTGTCGCTTCGGCATTAAATGGCCCGATAACCACAGGATGTAAAGAAAGGAAAAGCGCCTTTCTTAACATCCTGTAGGTTCCTGTTCCATTTACGGCTATGGCCGCCATACCGAACGAGCCGAAAACCTTGAAAAACAACCCCAACACCCAAAAAAGCTATCAAAATCGCAAGGGACGAGTAGTATTTTTTGAGAAACCCACTCAAAAAATCTCCACTCTTTCGAAAAGTTTAAACTTTTCCCCTTGCGTTTTTGATTTTGGCAGGTAGAGTATATTCGCCAAGCCGAACATACTCAAAACGAGGATTTATGTAAATCGGCTTGATCTAGCTAGTATACCTGCCAAACCGCCAGATTTTCCGTTTATAGTTGTGCTCTTTTGCCTTACTGATTTACGCTATGCGGGGCTAGCCCCACACCCCAGCCAACCTCACACCTCAAAACAAGGGGAACATCAAACCTATAAAGATTTAAAAGCCTAAACGCCTGAAGGCGTAAGGTTGCCTTTAGGTAAAAAGGTAGTTAAAGTATTCCTTTTTATATACAAAAGAGGGCAAAAAAATGGTGCTTAATAGCATTTTATTCTTGTTCCTATAGTGTCTAGATGGTATAATATAAATATGGGAAGGGGGGAGAAAATGTTTGTAATAACAGAGGATACCAAACGAATTTTAGAAGAGGGAGATACAGCTTTTATCATTGAAAGTGTTGGAGAGTGGTATGATTCTAAATTAAGATTGTTGATTTCTTGTTTCCATAATGGCATGAGTAAGGAAGAAATTAGAGAAGCTTGTGATAGTGATTCGGCTGATTATAATATTTATTGGACGTCATTCGAAGGTTAAAAAGAAAAAATAAAACTCTTTAACTTAGTGTCTAGATGGTATAAAAAGAGGAGGAGAACAAATGACAAATAGCGTTTATGAAATCGTAACAAACAAAATTATTGAGAAACTAGAACAGGGAACAGTACCTTGGCAAAAGCCTTGGGTGAATGGCAATACAGCAGTAAATTGGAAAACTCAGAAACCATACAGAGGTATTAACACAATGCTGTTAGATCCAGGGGAGTATATTACTTTTAAGCAAGTTCAGGAAATAAAAGGGGCAAAAGTTCTTCCTGGAGCAAAATCAGAAATCGTGGTTTTCTGGAAGTGGATTGAAACAGAAAATAAAGATACAGGCAAAGAAGAAAAAATCCCACTACTTAGATACTACCGGGTTTTTAATATAAATCAATGTGAAGGTATTGAGAGCAAGCGTCAAGAAGAAGAAACTTTTGAACATGACCCAATAGAAGAAGCTGAAAACATTATAAAAGGGTATATAAATTCTCCGAGCTTTAGTTATAACAGTGGCAGAGCATATTATCAACCTAGTATAGACCATATAAACATTCCACCAATGAAGGATTTTAGAAAGGTTGAAGAATATTACGCAACAACTTTCCACGAGCTTATACATAGCACAGGTCATGTCAGCAGATTGAAAAGAACTGGAATCACTTCAGCTACAGCCCATTTCGGTTCAGAAGAATATTCACAAGAAGAACTTGTTGCAGAGGTTGGAGCAAGCATGTTAACAGGTTTATCTGGTTTTGTAGATGTGACTTTTGATAACTCAGCTGCTTATATACAGTCTTGGTTGCGAAAATTAAAAGACGATAAAACATTAATCGTTAAAGCAGCAGCACAAGCGCAAAAAGCAACTGATTACATTCTTGGTACAAAGTACGAAGAAAAATATAAAAATTAAAGATACAAGTAACATATAAAAACACAAACACAATAGTTGTCCGGCTGCAAATGCAGCCGGAGAAAACCTTAATGATATAAAAGTAAAATTGTATCGGCTGGATCAGAGCCGATTACAATTTATCTAAGGAGGAAAAAATGACTTATCGAGTGATTATTGACTTTGGACCTACTGAATTATCGGTAATGATTGATTCTAATACATCGGATAATAATGAAATTTATAATAAAACAATGCTGTATTTAAAAAATGAGGGTTGGACGTTACCAAATGAATACCCTGCCATCACAATAACGCCAGCACCAGAATGGGACGAAGCATAAAAGGGGGAAAAATAACATGTTTGAAATTTTATTTTGCACGACTTTATTGATAGGAGCAGGTATTTTAGGGTTGATTATCTATGATATAGCAAGAACAAGAGAGTAATTTTAAAAGAAAGTACCGGATGAGTATTTCAAGATGAAAACTCAATCCGGTATTTATTCAGCGAATGGAAGAAAAAACATCCGTTTTTTCTTGACTAGAAAGCTGGCATCGAGCCAGCTAACGGTTGCTGATGCAACCTAAAACCTTGAAAGATTATTCAAAGAAGAACAAAGCATTATATAACTACTCTTTTAGACAAAAGAAAAAACACCCAATGTATGGATGCCCACCACTCTTTATTAATAGACAAATATACTTTCCACTCAGCTGATAATTCTTCATCCTCGTTCTTCAAAAATCTCATTTTAGTTCTACGAATATCCGACTTCCAGCTTCCTGTGGGAAAACCCCTAATCGATTAAATGTTTTTATGACAATCTGATTCAGCTTTTCTAATTGTTCATATCCTTGCCATCTAGGATACGTATTATATAGATTTATTAATTCTATACCTAGTTCTTCAAAGATATCTACCCAATAGTTATTTGCGAAAATAGTAATTATACTACCTAGCATCTCCTGTTTCCGTAGATCATCTATTTGAAACCCTTGTAAGTTTCCATGAATAGAAGCTGCAGTACGAAATAAGTAGCCGGCATCGCCATACATATTCTTCATTAAATAATCATAATCACCATTACAATTCTTTATGTACTGTTTTGATCTATCATAGAACCAATCCAATGTCTCCCCAAATGAATCTAGTTGAAAATCGCTTGATGGAAAAAGAGTTGCAGCCTTACGATAAGCGTAGTATTCTTGCCAAATATGAAGAGACAGGTCATATAATATAGCCGGCAATAAATCTAAATCTCTAAATTCATTCTTATCAAACATTCTCTTTTGATGTAAATGATCACTTACATGCGCTAATTCATGATAAAGTAAATTTTTCGAAAGCCTATTACCCTCTTGAACTTCCTCATTAAATAACCCGAATAAAACCTCTGCCCTAAGAAATATAGCTTGTTCTTCCCCAGCATCCTCGTTAATGTAGGACAAAGTCATGGCAAAACCCTCGCCTATCTCATTCTTCGTATGTCCAACGTTTAAACCATGCTTTGTTTGAAAAGCCTCTAATTCTTCCGTATAATTGTTCGTTACATATATATGTTTTAAGTTCTCTATTAATAATTCCCCTATATCAACTAGTTGACTTATAAAGCTAATAAGTGCTTCATGAATCTGAGTTTTTGTTTGTTCATCAATAATCTGTTCTTCTTCCCGTAATATATATCGGTCATGTAAATGAACATGCAAATCCATTGTCATCCCCCTCTTTGTCTTTCTTTCGATAGTTCGACAAAAGAAGATAAATACCTGCAAAAATGTACCCTTTAATCAAAGTGCTATTACTGGTATCATAATCTAGTTGAATAAAGGTAGGTGGTCTAACTTGTCTGAAGAAAACAAACAAGAGTTTAAAGGATATGATACAAGTATTGTTTACGAATATCAAAAATATCCAGATATAATCAGTGGTCGTTGTGATAATTGTGGCCATGCTCGCTTCGAAAGTTCAGTAAAGAACTATATATTTTTGCGTAAATGCCGTCATTGCGGTATGACTAAATCTATTTGACCCTGTCATTCGATAGGGTTTTTTGGTATTAAAAAAGCATCTTGAATTGGATGCTATAGAATAAACTTTTCGGCTATTTTATTGTTTTGGGGGAAAGTGATAACAATTCTGAAGGGAGAAATAAACCAAAGAATAGTTTGGGCGGCAGCACTAAAAGGCTGTAAGAAAGAGAAAAATCGCTCTTTCTAACAGTCTTTAAGTGTCGCTTCGGCATTAAATGGCCCGATAACCACAGCCTGTAAAGAAAGGAAAAGCACCTTTCTTAACATCCTGTAGGTTCCTGTTCCATTTACGGCTATCGCCGCCATACCGAACGAGCCGAAAACCTTAAAAAACAACCCCAACACCCAAGAAGGCTATTCTTCATGCAAGGTTCGGGTAGTATTTTTTGAGAAACCCACTCAAAAAATCTCCACCCTTTACCCCTTGCATGAAGAATTTTGGCAGGTGAAGGCATGTCGCCAAGCCGAACATACTCAAAACGAGGATTCTCGGAATTCGGCTTGCTCTAACCATTGTACCTGCCAAACCGCCTGTTCTTCCGTTTCTTGTGTTGATCTTTAGCCATATCTTTTTACGCAATATAGGGGCTAGCCCCTCTTGCTACCGCAATTCACCCCAGCCTTTACCTCACACCTCAAAACAAGGGGGGGAACATCCAAAACATAAAGATTTAAGAGCCTAAAACGCCTAAAGGCGTAAGGTTGCCTTTAGGCACAATGGCAGCTAAAATATGTGTTTTACATACAAAAAAAGTGAAGAAAATTGGTGTTTATTAGCATTTCCTTCTTGTTCTTATAGTGTCTAGATGGTATAATATTAATATAGAAAGGAGGTGGAAAAGAAGTGTTATACGAGACCGAATTAAGAATCGTTTTAACGGCATTAGGAATAGTCGCTTCGATTCTTTCTATCGTAAAAACTTGGCTTGACATCAAGAATTTACGGTCTAAAAACAAAAAAGCTCAAAATCGCAAAAAACCACGCCGTCGGAAGCGAAAGTAAGCGATTGTGAGCTTAGGGGGGAAAGGTAGATTGTCTTTCCTTCCTAAACTTATTATATAACACTTCTGATTAATTATGAAAAGAAAAGGGAATTGGTTTTACCTCATTTTCGTTTCAATTTATTTTCTCGTAAGAGATTATCCTTATGGATCGGCTTTTCAATCAGTTTTAGATGTTTCAATTTTAATGGCTCTTTTATCCTGGCTTATTCTTCAGGTTATAAAGAGGAGAAAAACTAATGACACGATTAAAAATAAGAGATAGTCATTTATGATCCGACCAGCCAGATTTCATCTGGCTGGTTCGGAAAAATAAAATCGCTTTCAATGTATAAAAAAAGGGAGGTTGTCAAATGAAAACTTGTCCGTATTGCGGTAGCAATGTTGAATTTAATGAAATGAACAATCAATATTATTGCGATTTTTGCTGTATGATTCTTGATCCATTAATCGTAAAAAACAATGGGGAAAGGATTGATATACGTGTTAATGAAGCTCCTCTGGATGTTCATATTGATAAAACGACTCCAGAATTAATGACTTTATCAACCTTTGAACTTTTATATTTGCTTAAAGCAATCAGAAAAGAACGTAGCGATATGTACGGTTATATGAATACATTTTATAAAGCTAGTCAACAAGATAATGAAGCAGCATTTAAAGAGTATGAAGAACAATCAGGAAAAGATTATATGTTTTTTACTAAAAAAGCTTTTATTGTAGAAAATATTATTCGTACTCGATTAGGATATGTGCCCACACGTATTACTGATAGTTATCTTGCAAAGTATGTAGAATATATCAAAAACGATAAAAATAAACCAATGATTATTAGAACTGAACGTAAAAACAAGGTTTAAACAGAAAATAAAGTCGGGTATAATTAACTCATAATACTCTTGTGTTTGGGTATTGTATGTTACTTACGCTTCGGCTGATCCCCGAAGCTTTTTGTTTAATTAACAAAGTGTCTAAGTGGTATATTAAAAATGTTAATTTATTTAAATGGGGTTCAGAGACGTTATGTGACGGAAAGGAGAATGAATTGTGCCTAAAATTGAGCAGTATTATTTAGATGTAGAGGGTTTGGAGAAGCTAAAATTGTATAGGAGCTGTTATTTATGAAACAAGTGTCTTTTTCGTTGTTTCAGGGGCAAGCGGAGCAATTTAAGAATCTAGTGGATTCATCCTTACAATCTAAAGTTCTGAGGAACTTTGTATTGAACGAGTATCAATTACCTGAAGATTTAAGTGTTATTCATCAAGGAGACACCAAAGGACTAAAACCGGAGAAATTTCATTTTGATGAGCATACTGATAGTCGGCTTAATTTATTAGTAAAACAAGTTAGAGATGCCAATTTTACAGCAAATCGTTCTTCTTTAATGCGCCATATCATGAAAGAATTAATTGAGAAGCTAGAAAACCAAAATCAAGATAATTCAATTTCTGATAAGCGTGAAGTACGAAAATCAAGTTTTTATTTTGAAAAAGGTACTAAGGAAGTACTTGAAAGATTTGTTCCTTTTCGTGATCGAAATGCGGCTATAGAGCGTTTTATTTTAGAGGAATATAAGCCAAGTGATAACAGAGACTTTTTATTAGAGAAACCAGTTGAAGTAGAATCGGTCCGAATTAGTATAGATGTTGAAGCTTATAATAAACTTGATGAATATGTAAAAGATTTTGATACAAAAGATATAACTCGAACTTCATTGATGCGTGATGTAGTGGTACAACTTATAGGGAAATTAGCAAACACCGATGGCAGCAAGTTGATTGCTGAAAAGAGACTTCAAGCGTCAATAGAAGACTTTAAAGAACGTTTTGGAGAAGATGCATTAAGGGAACGGTTAAGCGAATACATAAACACTTTATGACCAATTTAAAACGAAGTAATCTACAGCCTCGATAGAATAAAAAACGAAAGTTTTAAGAAGCCTGACAAGGCTTCTTAAAACTTTCGTTTTTTATTGTTTATGTATGATTATATTTCCTTATATTCTTTTCCGGTATCGGCCCCACCTACGCCAGATACTATGATAGCCACACGTGCCATCCAACCCATTATTATTATAACAGAAAGCGCTTACATTCCCAATGATTACCGTTAAACAAGTTTCGACATGAAAAATTGAATCTCTTTACATAACTTTAAAACGGCTTCTTATTAGGTATAGTCACAGGTTTACCCTTATGTGCTTTCTTAGATTCAGAAACAAAAATAGACAAAGCTCGATAAAGGATATTTTTTTTATACACCGAATTTTTAACATAAGAGCAATACATGAATGAAAACTTTATTGAATCTCTTCACATAACTTCAAAATGGCTTCTTATCAAGCTTCTTTGTTAATCACATATGTTGAAACATATCTTGAAAGGATGGTTGAAAACATGAGTGAATCTGAAAACCAACGTTCAGAAAACCTTGATGAAAACTTAGAAGAAGTTCGTTTAACTGTTAAAGAAGCTGCAAAATACATTGATGAAAGTCCTGGTGTTGTTCGGAATTGGCTGCGCGAACTAAAATCACACATACCAACAATTCAAGGGGAAAATGGCTATCACTATTTTGATAAGCCAGCATTAGAAAGATTGCTTTTAATTAGGAAACTAAGCCGTGAACAAAATTATTCCATTAAACAAATTGAATATCACTTTGCCACTGGTGGCAAGGGTGTAAAACCTGAACCAAATCCTGAAGTTTCTGATTTAATCCTAAAGGATTTACAAGTTATTAAGGATAAATTGGAACTTCAAGAACAATTTAATCAAGTTTTAGTAAAACAGTTAGAAAAACAGCAGCAGCATATTGAGCACCAACAAAAACAAATTTCAGATTATCTTAATAAGCGTGACGAACAGTTCTTACTTGCTTTTCAAGAATCTCGACAAGCAGAACAGGAATTAGCTGCTAACCAAAAAAAGAAGGGCATCTTCTCATGGTTATTTTCAGATAAATAAGTTTAAAAATTTTAAGCATCCATACTAGGATGTTTTTCTCTTTATTGAACTGATTATTTATATAAGTTATAATGTATTAAAAAATGAGAGGTTTAAATATGTCTAAAGAGTTAGTTGGTTTTTCTGTACCAAACAGTCTTCTAAACAAATTCAATGATAACGTCCAGAGAAATTATAGATATCGTAAGATCAGAGAATATATTAAAAATTTGAATGATAACATTGAAATAAAATCATCAATTTCGAAAGATGTTTCTATATATCCAATACGATTAGATGAAATTGAACGAAGAAAAATAAATCGTATAGTTATTAATAACAGTAGTAAAGGTAATAAAATTACCGGATCAGATGTTATTAGTTATGTCATAAATGAAATCAATTCTATGCCTGTTCGTATTCGTGATACCATGCATACTTCTTTTACATTAGATGCTAATGTTTATCAAGAGCTTGTTACTTTATTAAAAGGTGATATTATTAACCTTTCGTTTGAAGAATTTGTTCTAAATGATTATAAAACACCAAACATTGAATATATAAAGTCGTACAAATCAATAGATCCAAAAGCAATTCCTATATTATTAGACAAAAGTGTAATTAAGTTATTAGATCAAATAAAAGATAGTGTATCTAACATTGTAGGAAAGAAAGTCTCAAGATCTAATATTATTCGGGATGCTATAAACCAAATGATTGTTTCATTTAAAAATGAAGATAATGAGGTTATTCAATTACAGGAAAAAATTATGAATGACATCCTTTCCTTAAAATCTATCGGTGGGAAAAAGGTTGTTAAAGAGTTAATTGAGGAAGTACAAAATTTAGTTGATAGTAATATTACTTAAAGGAAGAAAGTCCCATTGTCATCAAGCTAACAGTGGGACCCCTATAAACTACAATATGAGTCAAACAAAAATTAACTCCCTTAAAATGAGTTTCTCCGCCATACCTTGATGACAAAGACTTTAAAAAACCATATATATTCTTATAGGGTACTCGGTAGAATATATATTTTTTCTCAGCGCCATAAAATATGGGTAACTCATAGATAATTAGAAGATAAATGGCTTAGTTGCGTTTGATAAAAAGATACAATTGTTTTCCCATCTTATTATTCATGAACAATTTATTGTATTTATTCGCAAAAAAATAATTATATTTGTTATAATATAATTAAAAGTAATCCAATAGGAGGATTAAAAAATGAGTAGTTGTGTAATAATTTTGGCAGAGAAGCCATCACAAGCTAAAGCTTATGCCGAAGCATTTTCAGTCAAAAAACGTGATAAAACTTATATTGAGTTAAATCCATGCAGTACGTTTCCTTCTGGTGCAATTATTACATGGGGCATTGGCCATTTAGTGGAGTTGAAACAACCAGGTGAATATAAAGAAGAATGGGGATCTTGGAGTTTATCTTCATTGCCGATATTGCCTGAGCGCTTCGAGTATAAAGTGAAATCAGAGGTCAAGGCTCAATTCAATACAGTAGCAAAGTTATTTAAATCAGCAGATACCATAATTAATGCTACAGATATTGATCGCGAAGGTTCTAATATTTTTTATTCAATTTATCAAATGACAGGCGCAAAAAATAAAATCATTAAAAGACTTTGGATTAATTCTTTAGAAGTTGATGAAATCCGTAAAGGATTTGCTAATTTAAAGGATAATAAGAAAGATTTATTAATGTATAGGGAAGCCAAAACTCGTCAGATAAGTGATTGGTTAGTGGGGATGAATAGCAGTCGCCTGTATACCTTACTTTTACAAAATAAAGGTTTTGTAGATAAAAAGGGGGTTTCTGTTGGGCGTGTTCAAAGTCCGTTAGTGTATTTAATTTATCAAAGACAATTAGAAATTGAAAATTTTGTTCCTAAACCTTTTTATGAAATTGAAGCTGATTTTACAGCTACAAATGGAAAGTACAAGGGGAAGACAAAAATAAAGAGTGATAAGAAAGAAGAAGTACAAAACATACTGGATCAACACAAGATAACAGAAAAAAATAATGGTTTTGTTAAATCCATAACAAAAAAAGAAAAACGTAAAAAATCGCCCAAACTACATTCTCTATCTACCCTACAAGCTACAGCAAATACAAAATGGAAATATAGCCCTGCACAAGTATTAAAACTCATGCAGGGGCTTTATGAGAAGAAATTAGTAACTTATCCACGAACCGATACACAATTCATTACAGAAAATGAATTTGCTTATTTATCAAGTAACATCGAATCATACCAAAAGGTTATGGGAGTATCTTTTGAAATTTTCTCAAAAGAGCCAAATAAACGATATGTAGATGGATCTCGTGTTCAAGAACATTATGCAATTCTGCCTACAAAAGTGATTCCTTCGGAGAGTGTTCTGAACAATTTATCAGAAGAAGAAAAGAATATTTATGATGAAGTGCTGCGTACTACATTAGCTATGTTTCATAGTGATTATGTTTATGAAGAAACAAAAATAATTACAGACGTAAACGGCCTTGAATTTGAAACAACTGGTAATACAGAAATTAGTAAAGGTTGGAAAGAAATCTTTAAAGATGATGAGAAGATGGATAAAAACGATAAAAACGAGGTCACACAAACCTTACCAGCGCTTGAAAAAGAAGAAAGAGTATTAAGTGTTGTCAAATTAAAAGAAGGTGTTACAACGCCTCCTAAGCTTTATACAGAGGGACAGCTCATTCCGTTAATGAAGACTTGTGGTAAATCTGTAGAAGATCAAGAAGATATGGAAATATTAAAGGAAATTGAAGGCCTTGGTACAGAAGCTACACGAAGTGGTATTATCGAAACAATTAAAAGGCAAGGTTACATTGAAGTCAAAAAGAATATTGTACATGTAACAGAAAAAGGAAAGATTCTTTGCCAAGCTATCAAAGGTAGTTTATTGTCCAGTCCGGCAATGACTGCAAAATGGGAAGCGTATCTAAAGCAAATTGGAAATGGTAAAGGATCACAAGAAGCTTTCTTATCAAATATAGTAAAATTTATTAATAAATTAATTGCTGAAGTGCCTGGGCAATTAAACTCAGATATTATTGAAAAAAGTATAGAATCTGTTCAAAAGGCTGATCAGATAGCTTTATGTCCTACTTGTAAAAAAGGGAGTATTAGTTTCAAAAAATCCTTTTATGGTTGTTCAGAATATGAAAATGGCTGTAAACAGACTTTCCCTTCACAAGTGCTCGGTAAAAAAATTACAGAAAAGCATGTGAAAGACTTATGTTTGAAGGGTAAAACGGGTATTATCAAGGGAATGAAGTCTAAATCAGAAAAAATATTCGATGCTTCTTTAATATTGAAAGACGGTTCAATTACATTTGAATTTGGAAATTCAACAAAGAAGGTAATTTCCAATAACCAGAAAACCTATAATAAATAAAAACTAGCAGCTGATAATTTAAATATCGGCTGCTTAATCTTTCTATATCCACAATAACTAAAAAAATAAAGCAGCCAAGTACTTAGCTACTTTGTTCTAATTAACTTTATTATATTCACAAACATTATCACTACCTGCCATTTGAACACTCATCGTATCATCATTTACTTCAATATTAAATGTGTTAGTTCCTTCACTATAATCAAATTCATAATCGTTACCTTCTATATTTTTATATGTTCCAGTAAGCTTTTTGCCACCTTGTAATCTAGAGTTTTGAACTTCAAATTTGTTATCTTCTTTGAAAGTAAAGGAATCTCGACACCCTGCTTCTTCGGCATCAACTTTTTCCCACGTTCCATTAAATGAGTTAGAAGAAGTTTCATTACCACATGCAGTCAACAAAATAGTCATAGTTGTTAAAGTTAAAATTTTTTTCATAAGATACACCTACAATTCTTTATTTTTGAATTTTCCTATTACTATTTTACAATTTTCATAGAAGTTTTTGGGTGTATTCTTTAGGTTATTTAATAATGCAGACCTTTTTTCAGGACTATCTTTGGTTAATCTATAAAATCCAAAAATGATAAGTAGCAGCAACATTGTTAAGTTTAATAAAATATTCATATGAAGCGCCCTTTCATCATATTTATTTCACCTTACGGAGAATTGCTGTTTTAGCAACAGTAGATACTGCACCAGTACCAATTCCACCTACTGTTCGACCTGTTCCAGAGCTATACATAAGTTCTTTAACTACATGTGGTGATTTAACGACTAAGACCATATATCCAATACCAAATATAATTTTTTGCGCATCCCATATACTTCCTTCGGAAAAGAATTTGGCCATAAATAAAATTAATAAGATTTGAACACTTTGAGTAAAGATAATACTCATGAGATTTTTCCAAAAGCTCGGTAATAAATTAAAATTATCACTTAAATTAGTTGCGATACATATAGGAGCTATAGCTAATGCAAATCCTAATTCAGCAAATCTTATTGCCATTTGGATTAACAAAATGAAGAATAAAATAGCCAATATCAAGGCTAAGATACACATAAAAATCAAATTGATCTCAGCTTCTTGAACTTTAGTAGCATCATACTTAAATGTACTAAATTCTAGTTTGTATCCATTTAATAGACCTTGAATAAACCAATTGTTAAATTTAAGAAGAGATTCAAATATCCATTTGAAACTGTATGCAAAGCCAATCGTAAATACTAATGTGACTAATTTTTCTCTAATAACTCCCCTTCCTTCTGGATCAGCAGTTGCTAATATTTCTACTAATTTATAAAGGAAAATCACTCCTAACAAAGCGAAGAAAAAGTCATATGCTTGATCGTAAAATCCACTTATAGTTGGATTGTCTAAGATGGTACTAGGTTCAATTATAAAAACATCTAATTGTTGTACACTATAATTTATAGCTCCTTGTACAACATTCAATAAAAATTCTCGTATTTTACAACTAAAGTCAAAAGTATCACAACTTAAATCAACAGATTCAGCAGTTTCTTCTGCATATGCTACATCATTTACCACAAAAGTATTTAATGCTAACACAAGGAGGAAAACTATCGATATTGACACGAAAATTTTATTTTTTCTTTTCTTTTTATTAAAAACCAATTCATTCTCCCCCCTGTTTAATTACCTTCAAAATTAGATACATCATTTAGTGTTTTGTATTGAGTTATAATCCACTTTTTATTTTTTAATTCAAGATTAATTTCAGCAATTGATTTACTATGACTTTTCTTCCCATTAATAGTGATTATTGATTCAAAAGTAGCTAGTACCTTTGCTTTCGTATCATACTCATCTCTTGCATGATAAACTGTAACATTTTCAATCTCACTTTTATATTCAAGATCCTTTGGCATTTCAAATTCTTTATCTAATACTTCATAAGTTTGAAAAAGGGTATCTTGAACTTCTTTTGTAGTCAATCCATTAATATTTTCCCTTTTTGGCCTATCTTTATAGGTATAAAAGGCTTCTAAAAAATTAATGGCATCATCTTGAACTTCTACTTTGCTATTGCTACTCAACGCATTATATTTATTATCCAATTTAGAGAATTCATCTTTTAAGTCCTGATGTTGCTTAAATTGATACCCACCAAAAATTAATGCAGCTATAAGTAGTACATAAGGTAAAATCTGTTTAAAATTCACCATTTACACCTCGATCCATTAACTCACACGACCATAACCTACGATTTTGGGAGCCCAGTAGTTATTAAGCTCTGAATATCCAATTCCACCATTGTTAGCATCATACATTTTATTATTTCCAACATATATGCCCACGTGAGTAACTGGATTATAACTAGCAGTTTTAAAAAATATTAAATCCCCAGGCTTCAATTCTTCTTTTTTTATCCTTTTTGTAGCTTCGTATTGTAATTGGGCTGTCCTCGGTAACTTATACCCAATTTTCTCAAAGGCCCATTTCATTAAGCCACTACAATCAAAACTTGTACTAGGAGTTGAACCACCCCAAGCATATGGATACCCTTCAAATTTTTCTACTTCATTTATTAAAGCTTCGTATGATTCTTGACCTAAAGGTGAACCAGTAGCTACTGCTGAAGTAGCTGTAGAAATATAACTAAATACTTTGGTTGCATAACTCCAATCGCCATAGCAATACGGATAACGGAAGTTACTTGTATCTCCACCACATGTGTACTGTCCCGGATACTTTTTCATTTGTAAGGATGAAAATTGCTTTGCAAGATCTTCTGAATGGACACCACCATTTGAGGAAGCGTAGCCGATATACCCCCCACCAAAATTATAACTTTGCACTATGCTTTGTATATCGACACCTTTTTCTTTTCCATTGTTATAAACACTCACAAAATATTTTACACCTACCTGAATCGAATATAACGGGTCGGTAATCGTGTTAGGAGGTAATCCTAAGCTTTCAGATGCTTGAAATATATCTCGACTTAGAACTCCACCAGATTCTTGTTGAAGGATCGCTAAAAGTACAGGTGTAAGATTTTCTAAACCGTATTTTTTTAATTCAGCTTCTATAAGTGGTTGATAAGCTAAAACTTCGGGAGATAATTCTTGAATGCCAAATTCGCCAAATTCAGTACTTTCTTCTTTTGTTGAAGTACCCATACCGATAATCCCCATAACAATTACACAAAAGAGGATTACAATACCACCAATAATCCATTTCCATTCCTTTGCTGCAAATAAACCTACTTTAGCTGTTGTTGAGAACATATCATCACCTACTAATTAACTAGAACAGGTTCTAAAGTTTCTTGTTCTTCTTCAAAGTTTCTTGTTCTTAGATTGACTTCTGGTAGCAATATATCATCATTGTTTTTAACATGTTGATATTCGACTTCCATTCTTGGTTTATCCCATAATTGAAGCTCGATAGGGGTTAGTTGTACTTGTAACGAAACTTTTGTAGAACCAACAATATAAACACCCTTGCCGGCACTTTTTTTACGGTCTGCATCTTTTATTATTAAAATCTGTTGTTCTTCTTCAGAGAAATTCTCCGATGTTTTACTCATAATTGTATTTAATTCTTCTCTAGACATCGGAAGATATAATTTAGATACAGAGTTTAAGATAATCGCTTCACCGTAGTTTCTTGTTCCCTCAACGGCTGATAAAAAGTCACCTACTTGTTGTGTAGCAGACGTGACTCCACTATTAAATGAACGAAGTAGCTTATACATATCTGATAGAAATTTCATGGCTAGTGGGTTGCGCGGATCTGCAAGTATGTGCGCTTCATCAACATATATTTGAACAATTTCTTTGTCCTTTACTGCATCTTCTTCTAAAAATGTAAGAATGTTATACATGGCTACTTTTTGTAAGTCTTCTTCACCTTTCAAATCAAACAAATCAAAAGTTATTAAATCATTAGATAAATCAACATTTGTATGACCATTCATAGCTTTTGAATAAGACCCTTCAACGTATTGGTAAAGGACTTGATATAAACCATTTAAAGGCTTATATTCTTCATTTTCCCTTAATAATTTTTCAATGACTTTATATAAATCACCCATAGTTGGATAATCACTAGATGTTAATGTTGAAAAATCTGTATCCCATGAAATAGATTTTTTCTGTTCTTGATAGGTTTTTACTAAAGCTTTTTCTAATAATGCTTTAGCTACTGGATCATCTTTTAAATCTGAATACATAAGAGTGAATAACGTTTTTAAATTAGAAATTTTACGATGCAGCAATGATGTTTCAATAACATTCCCATCTTCATTTCTAATGATTTTTGTATTCATAATTTCAAAAGGATTGATAACTGTATCATTCATAGGTGAAATTTTAATCCATTCCCCTCCAATACGTGTGAATTTATTTCCAAATTCGCCCTTTGGATCGATAACTCTAATTCTTACACCTTGAATCCAACGTCGCATCATATCTCCGAAAAGATACGTACTTTTACCAGATCCACTTGGTCCACAGATATATTCATGTCTATTTAGTAATTCATCGTGGTTAACCATTACTATGCTACTCGTTTTTAAATTTCGCCCTTTGATAATTCCTTTTTCAGCTATTACTTCACTTTCATCAAAAGGGAATAGGGAGGATAAGGCTTCTGCATCGAAATTTCGATAAGTAAGCTCTTTTACTTTATTTTTGTTTATAGGAAGGACTGATTCAAACGCATCAAACATTCGATTTGTGGGTGTGATAGCTTTTAAATGACGATTGGTCATAGTTTTAACCGTATGAGTGACTCGGTTTAATTCTTCTAAAGAAAGGGCCTGAATATGAATAAGCATATGTTCATTAAACAATTCCGAATTTGAACTGGTGAGATTATCTAATAAAATGGTTGCATCTTTAATGTTATTTTCAATGGTTTGACGTTCAGAGGTTTTTAGTTTTGCATCCATCAATTGACTGTTATATTCTACAATGGCTTTATCTAAAGACCTTATCATTGCTTCGGCTGATGTAGGTTCAATGTGATGAACAACAGAAACATTTGAACCGATACTATGTAACTTTTCTAAAAAACCACTAGTTACATTATTAGAGAAATGAGCTACTGCTAATGTTCTAACGTAGTTGCTGCCAAATCTCATGTATGTATCGTGTTCTTCGATGCTATCAGGAGACAATATATCCAAAAATGTACTATGTTCGTCTACAAAGTTTTCAAGGGAAGCTTCTTCCTGCTTTTTCCCTTTTAACTTAGATAAAAATTTCATCATTTTATCAACTCCTAACGTACATAATAGTTTTCTTCTGCTTTTAATTTTTCTACTGTATCAATAAGATTTCTTCTCCCAATGACATACGCTGTACTTACTTCATCTTCCAGGGCTGAAATTTGAGCATTTTCATAATCGAAAAACATATGAATATATTTTTCTAGTTCTTTATTAGATAGTTCTCTTACTTCTAACTTAGGACTTCTTAACATTTCTTCGATTTTTATTTTATAATCATCAATTCTTATCTTTAGTGTTCTAATTGCTTCATCTTTAGACTTTTCGCCACTAAATGATTGATCGATAACAATATAACGATTTCTTCTAATCATATCCCGGTCTTCTTGAATATTATTGGCATACCAAATGTAACTTTTTAAAATTTTCTTTTTATATGGATTTTCAGTCTTTTTTAATGTTAATTGAAGATCAGCAATGTAATCTTTTAAGTTTACAGGACTAGATACTCTACTAATCTGAATAGGAGCATCTATAGTATTTAAAAAGTTTTCGTAACTTTCAAATACCTCATTCTGTTCACTATGTGACATTAAAGAGATATTAACAGCAGAAACGGATAATACTTTTATTAATCTATTATCCGTTGTTTCAATCATTTCGTTATAAATGTTACGAATAGGGATTAGATCTTGAACCGTTTTTTCACTATCTTTCTCCTTTTTCTTCCCAAACATAAATTCACTCCTTAAATCCTTTCTTTTTATAATAAAAAACCTTTTGTCGATTATTAAAATCAATTTTCCATTTTATAAAGTGAAACAGTTTAATGTTTTTTCGTACTTTAATTGGTTTAACGAATAAACATAGACCTATTATTGTTGGAGGTATCGCTATCACAAACACTTTTACTTGAGTACTACTACTAGAAGGTAGCATATAAGCGTATAAGAGATATCCAATTAATCCCCCTAATGCAAGTAATAGCGCTTCTTTAAAAGTAACGAAGCGCCATACGTGAAATTCCTTGCTTATTTGTCGAGGGATCGTAAATTTCTTCTTTCCTACTTCTTTCATAAGGAGTCCCCCTATTAGAACGTTGTTCCAATCCATTTCATAATGGAAGGTGCTGAAAAACATACGATTGCTACAATAGCAGTGAACCATATACCTTTTTTAAATCCGGCTTTAGCTGATTCATCTCCCACAATCCAAGCTCCAAGACAACAAATAATAAGGGCGATAACAGCAATTGGAGTAGCGATATTTAACAGACCTGTGATTACACTATCGTTTAAGAATGCGGCTATTTTATCAAATGGGTTCATTCAAAAACACCTCCTTACAAGTTTATATTTATATTGTAATTCAATAATATGGTTTTTACAACCATATTCACAGAAGTAAGCGCTTCCATTCCTAATTTGGTTATATATACCTATCAAAAAACCTCGAAAAATACCAACCTATTTGTTGTATTAAAAGCATAAAAATCAACATAAAAAAAGACATTGATAAGAAGATTTTCAACGTCTTTTTGGCAGAATGGTATTTTAACCAATTGACCTAATATATATATGTACAAAGGAAAGGAGGAGTAAAAAATGGTATATCGACCTACTGTTCGATACTCAGATGTTTTTAAAGAATATGTAGATTCAGTATTTAATTCAACTCGTCTAGATCGTAACCAAATCATCCGCCTTGCGTTGTTCATAGCAGCCCATTCTGAAGAATATAAAAGTATACTTAAAAAATATAAAATTACTGACGTCTCTCTCCCCCACCCAAATTGGGGGCTTACTGACGATGGATACTGGAAAGATCAAAACTATATAAAAATAGATACAAATAAACCAATATTCGTTTTAGAACAAGGTGGTATCAAAATTGTAATTGGTTAATACTTACCTATTTCCGATTACTTATTTTTAACTGCCGTTACGTTCTTGATATCATGTAAAGTCTGAGCTATGTTAGCCAACTTAACTGCTTGTTCTTTAGTGATACCGTTCTTTTTTTCATTACTCATATATAATCACCTCAAGATACAGTCATTACCTTAAAATAAACAATTTATACCTCCCTCCAGTCTCTTTAGAATGTAGATTTTTGACCAAATGACCAACCAACCCAAAGAAAAAAAGCAATTTTGAAAGGAGAATGGAAAATGGGGAAGAGTAAACATTTGAATCCGATTCTCTCCACTTCAAAAAAAAATTATCAGGAACCAAAAAAAAGAAAAATCCGTTCAGATAAACTTCACGATATAAAAATCCCTGTCACTGAGCATATAGATTTAATTTTAAGAAAAGAATCACGACGATACTGGAATGGATCTAAAACAGCACTAGGAACAGAAATACTTATGTTCGGGCTTGAACAAATTTTCGTATACCCTGACGTCACCTATCAAGATCAACCAAATACAGTGCATTGCAAAGTGGATCATGTGACATATCAAAGAATTGGTGATTATGCTGACAAATGGAAGTGTAGTATTCGAAAGGCAGCTCACCGTATATTTATTGAAGCATACTTAAAAAAGCAACTAGGTGGTATAACTGATGGGGAAATATAGTCAATTTGATTTTTTAGCTGAAGAATTATCACTTATCGGAGAAAAGGATTTATTGAGTAAAATCATTTATAAAATGACAAAGACGTCATCTGTTATTTTGACAATTGAAGTTCCTCTTTCCTTATATTTAAGGGCAGAAGTATTCTGTGAGGACATAACGGAACTTTCAGAAATGAAATTTAATCAAGAAGACCTTATGAATCTTCTATTCAACGATTTCATGTTGTTTGCTAAAAAAAAACCAGAACCACTCACTATTTTCCGTTTATTGACGTCATTAGAACGAGAATCTGAAGGGATATCTAATTTAAAACAGCAACAAGGGGGAAATGTATTTAAACTCATTCACCAGAAGCGAGAACAAAAAATGCAACTGTTACAATTAAGGTTCCGAAGAAAGGCTGCGTTACGAGGTGAAATCCTACTTGCAGATATGGAGGAAGTACAACCAGAGCATGGATATACTTTAGAAAAAGTACTTACTCTACTCTATTGTGATTTCGTAGATAAATTACGAAAAGGAAATATTTCTGCAGCAATTGACAGCATTATATCTTCATTGATTGGGCCTGAATAACAAATTTTTATCTTAATACCAAGTTAATCGGCCCTTGTTAAAAAAAGCTGCTACTTAAGGCATCTAAAGGTCATGTCAACATGACTTTTAGTTAAGAAAACGAGTAATTAATGGCATTAAGGCCTCAAAATTCTAGTTCTTTTGACTATTTTTACTAGAATACTTGATTTTAGCGGAATGATAAATCTATAATAAAAGTAACAAATACGAACGGAAATAAAAAAGACTTTCAGCGTGTTTAGAAGTGTTGGTCGCACTTCTAAACCGTTTACCCTACCTCACTAGGGAAACACTTTGCCGCCAAAAGCCTTTTAAATACTTATTAAGATGTATCTTGAATTAATACATATCAATGTTTATATATATTGATATGTACTAATTTTAAAATATATTTAAAGTATTTTCAAGTCTTATACTTATTTTTTTAGGCACTGTTTCCTTGCTGTTTTAAAAGGGGATAGTGTCTTTTTTCTTTCTAAAAGGAGAGAAAAATAATGATATTGTTAACTGCGTACAATTTAGATGTACAAAGATACATGCAAGGTGTAAAGCTTAATTCTAAACAAAAAGATACAATCCTTAATTCTATCAAGCAGTCAGTAATTGAATCTGGAAAAAGTTTTTATGAACTATTCCCAAACAAGCAATACTTAGTTTTGGAAAAAATCACATACTTATTAAGTGGCTGCGGTCTATGGAAAATTGGTGCTGATAAACTTGCGGAAGATCTTGGTGTATCAAAAACAACTGTTTATAATGCAGTAAAAGCAATAAAGCAAACTGGGAAAATTCTAGTTGGTCGGTTAGCCGATGATCGCGCTGGAAAATACATATTTGTGTTAAAAGACCATGAAAATTTTAAAGAAATATTAAAAGAAGTATTTTTTATAGATGAGTTACCGGTTGAAGAAGAACAAGTTGAGAAGTCTAATAAAACAGATGCTTTTGAAGGTCTTTCTAAAGGTCTTTCTGAAGGTCAATTTGTAGGTCTTCAAAATCATGAATCCCTTGAAGGAGTAAGCTTAGAGAGCGAAAACTCGCATTCTAACAATATTAACTCTTTTAAATCTTTTAATTCTAAACAAGAAAAAAATATTATTAAGGATTCTATAGAATCAGAATTAATAGAAGCTACTAAAAAACAAAAAGAATCTGAACACCTAAATACTTATTATACAAACGAATTCCAATTCGAGTTGTATCATGCGATTAAAAAACATACATATCATGAACAAATTAAAAATAATGCTTCTATTCTTGGTTTACGTGTGGGCAGCAATGCAGATAAAGCAGCCTTTCTTCTAGCAATAAAAGCAATATGGAAGATAGATAGATTCTTACGTATGGGTGGAACTGTTGATACTACTGTACCAGCATTATTTACCAAGCTTTACACTGACTTAATCAAAGAATGCTCTTCTAAACCTAGTAAATCGGCAACCGCATCAGTTGGACCTGTTAAGGCTGTACCATTATGGAATTGGTTAGAAGAAGATTCTAATAGGACACCAGTGTCAGAGCCAGCAACAGTTTCAGTTGAAGGAAAAAGATTATCTATTGAACAAATTAAAGCAAATATTACAGATCTAGATGAATATGAGGTCTGGTAATAAGACCACTAAGTCAAGAAGTATTAAATAGATTATTAATACAAAAGGGCAACCCTTCTGAAACTGCATGGAATTGATTTTAAGCAACAATAAAACATTAGTAATATCAAAAACTCATGAAATTGTTAAAACTTACTTAGAATCGAATTATAAAGGTTTTAACATATGTTAATTTTTAAACCTTCTACATTCCAAGGTTAGTGAGAACCTTTGCGAATCCGAACACCTAAGTTAATCGAAAAGAGCTGAACACCGTATCCTGAAGACTAATTGGCAGGGTTCACCCTGCTTTTGCCTTTAGGCAATATAATTAATAAGAGTTATGAGGGATTAGCTAATTTTGATTTCTTTAGAACACAAGAGATCCCTCATGATGGAACATACTATATCGTTTAGAAGGTCTAGAAAAGAAATAAAGAAGCCCCCTGAATTCAAAGATTACACACATCTTGATTTTTCGGATAAACATAGGTCTTCATGCAAGTTTTGTACAAGGATACGAAAGTATGGACGATTTAGGCAAGAAACTCTAAATTTTACTTTCTTTTCGTTTTTTTAGTTGTTGAAATATGAATTCTTTTATTCAAACATTTTAGATTTTTTGTCCTTTTACAAGTTTGGCTCTGTTAAACGATAATGTTGATTTTTGAGCAAAAGAAAAAGGAACTCAAGCCCTTTTAGTGATTCCTTGTTGAACTAAAGCACTCCGATAGTTTATTTTTTTCTTATTTTAAATAATTTTTTCTTGTTCCATATCTCTTCCGGTAAATGAATTTTCTTAAATCAACATCTTTTAAATTACCGTCATAACACAAAAAGAGTAAAGATTGAAACTTCTTAAAATTCTCCATGACAAAAAGAGCGAATTCTTTTCGTTCGCTCTTCATTTTCATTTTTACTTTTTCTTTTGATAGGATGTCTTCAAGTTGGTCTTGGTAATAGGCTTTCGTATCTTCCCATTTATCTTTGCGAATCACCAAAATATCCTTACCATACTCCGGCAATTTATCAATAACAAGGTCGATATACCCCTCTGACCACATTAACATTTTATCTTTTTCCGGAAGTTCAAGTACCATTTTCAACAATTCCGTTTCGTCCATATCTTTTTGAATGGCATATTTTCCGACCCGATTCATCATACTCACCTCATGTTCGAATTATTTGGTCTTAGTTTGTTAATTTGCATGAATTCATTATTCATTCTAACTTGCGTTTATTTCAAAGAACATAATATACTTTTTATACAACGTTTATATAAAATTTATATAAATGTTGTATTTTTTTAACACCTAGATTTTTTCTTGGTGTTTTTTGTATAAAAGTTATATATTATTTATATATAAAGGGTGTATATTTTATATAACAATTATATAATTTTTATTTAGATTTTGAGTTTAATCATTTTTTATACATAGTTTATATATATAAGTTATATTATTTATATAAAAAATATATAAACGGTATATAAAAAATATTGATAAAGTTAATTATATAAGTTATAATATAATTAAGATGAAGAAAAGGGAGATATGTTAAATGATTAAATTAATATTAGCTAACGATGTAGGTAATGATAAAATGAAAATTCTTGAACCAGGTATGAAAGAGGTTGTTAAAATTCCAAGTGTTTACAAAAGAATCACTAGACAACCAGATGTGCATGAAACTGATATTAAGAAAAACGTAACTAATTTAATCGATCAATTACTTGTGCATATTTCAAGTAAATCAATTCGTCGTGATGGATTGTATATGATAGGCGATAGAGCTATTCAGACTACAGAAGATGTATCAAATATGGATATTTCCGTTCATGAAAAACATAGTAATGATTTACCTTTAATAAATACATTAGGATATGCAGCTGCGAGAGCTGTTCAAAAAGAATTTGAGAAAACTGGAGTGTTACCTAAATCTTTAAATGTTCAGGTAATGATGAGTAGTGCAATTCCAGCAAGCCAACATAATATTAAGACTGCTAAACATCTAGAAGATAGATTCACGAATGCAAATCATATTGTTATCGTTTACGTAGGCGAGGAAAGCGTTACAGTCCAATTAGAGTTTGCGAAGGTTAAAGTGACCAAAGAAGGAGTTCCGGCCTTATATGCCATGTTTGAAGGCTCTAAAGATATGTTCAAAGAGTTTGCTAAAGAATATAGCTTAAATAATATTGATGGATCTTCTTTTGTTGATTCAAAAATTATGCATGTTGATATTGGTTCAGGAACAACTGAATACATCTACACGATAGGTGTTAACCCTAGACCTGAACAATGTACAGGTGAAAGACGTGGAGTTGGTCATGCTGTAGAAGAAGCTATTGAGCTAATGGCAGACGAAAGAAAAGGACTTACTATTAATCGTCAACAATTTGCAAAGTATATTGAAAGACCAGATGAATTTCCTAAAGATCATAAAATGGCAGTAGAGTTCTTAAAAGAAGCTCGTATTAATCAAATTGACTTTATTCTAGATGATATTGAACGAAAATATACAAAAACTCTTTCCAGTGAGCCTGAATATATTGCGGTTTACGGTGGAGGATCTATTGAATTTAAAGATGATATGTATCAGGATTTAAAGAAATTTGCGGATGATGTAGATGCGAAAGTTCTTTGGATTCCTAAGGAGTTTGCTGTTGATATGAATGTTAGAGGATTAGATATTCTAAATCGAAATATGCTTTTTGAGGAAGAATATCAAGAAGTAGTGATGGTTTAAAATTATGGCTGAGGAAAAGAAAGCAAGATCTCAATATAATTGGAAATTTAAAGAGAATGAATCCAAAGAGTTTTATGAATGGTTTGATAATCAAGACAATATAGCTAGTTCTTTGCGAAGCGTTTTATATCATATCATTGAATTGTATGGGAATGAAAATTTCCTGGAGCCGACTATTCAAAAACAAATGTTTAAAAATGCTTTTATATTTGAATCTTTAAAGAATAAAGATGTTTTGAGTGTTAATCATGAAATGATTTTCGAAGAGTCTAAACAAAGTATAAGTGAAGGTGAAAAGGAAGTTATTGAGGATAAGAACGATAAGGTTATTTCAAGTGAAACAGAAGAAGATACAGTTAATCGTAAGATTGATGAGGTAGAATCTGCGGAAATAATGAAAAAACGTTCTATACAACATTCAAAAGAAAAGTCGAATATTTTTAAAGGAATCAATAAGGATTTACTCTAAAACAATTTTGAAAAAGGATAACTTAGTTATCCTTTTTTAAGTTGAATTTATTCAAATATTGTTCTGAACGTATTTCGGTAATGAATGAATTAGTTAAAGGGAGTTCGTTTAGTTGTTGGTGAATATATTGCGGTAAATAAATGATGATTCTTTCCTTTTCTTTGCTTTCGATTACGACATCATTAGGGAGAAATTTAAAAGGTAAATTTCCTAAATCCACATCAGTTAAAATATCGAATAGTAACATTCCTGCATTTAATTGATAATCCTTACATAATTTATTGATTCTATCTTTTAATTCTTTGTTCAAATATAAACCAATTTGAGAAGGTTTAGGATCATTTTTTAAGTGTTCATTTACTTTTTTTTTTCGTACAAAAGAAATTTTATCAAAGTAAAAGGAAAGAAGAAAACCAAAAAATTCATTATCGTGATACTCAATATGATTAATTGTTTGTACTTCTTCTTTTAATGCAAGGAAGCGATCATAATAATCAATCAGAATGTGCAGTGTATAATTGTCTTTTTTTAAATCAAAGTTATTTGATGTAATGTATGTAGCTATTGCAGCTGTTGTAGCTTTATTAGGATATTTAATAAATATTTCATATAATGCATAATTTATAATTTTTGCTTTACTGGTTTTTAGGTTTTCTGAGTATTGATTTAAGAGACGTTTAACTCTTAAAGTTGCTTTATAAGATATTATGCGAGTTGCTGATCCCATTCATTTAAGCCCTCCATTAATTTTCAAAAATTAAAAATATCGAAATGTCGGAAATTTATATTTGTATTGTATACTGATAATATACACTATAAATAATTTGAAATAAAGATATTAGGAGGGATATTTTATGTCTAGATCGTTAAGTAAAGATGTTGAACATGCTGCAAACTCGGTTATTGAAGCATTAGTAAGAAGAATGTTTGAGGCTCACGAAAGATTGAAACAAAAAGAGTCAGAATTTATTCAACTTCATAATGATGTAGTAAATGAAATAGAGAACAATATCATTAAGCAATATGAAAATCAACGATTTTCAATTGATGGAGAAAAGGGCCTTTTTGAAATGAAAGGCTTGCAAAATGATAAAGTAATTTTCGTTAATGATGAAAAAACAGTACATGTTGATTTGAATAAATTAGATTCTCTTGTTAAGCCAGAAGAAGGTATGGATAAAGCTAAACGGATTTGGAATATAGATGGTGAAGGTGTTGGACAGGAAGTAAAAATTGAAACACCTAAAGTAACCAATGAATTTGAAAAAGAATATGATGTAAGTACAGCAAAACGTGTTTGGAGTATAAACGGGGAAGGTATTGGTGAAGAAGTAAAGATTGAGACACCGAAAATAGAAACTAAAAATATTGAAAATTCGATTCAAAATTCAAATTCACCACTTTTATTACCGTCACAAATTAGAGGGCAATTGGAAGTCCTAAATCACTTGAAAAGTATGAGTGAAAAAGAAGTATTAAAGAACTTTAAAGATGCACAAAAGCAAGCGAAAATTGAAGATAAATTAGTTCCAGAAGTATATAAAGAAAATCTACAAAAACATATCAATGAACGTATTCAAAACTCCAAAGAAAGAATATTAGATACAGCTATAAGTACTTATGAAAAAAACAAAGAATTGCGTAATAATCTTAGATCTATAGAGAATGAGATTAATAAAAATATGGGTGTTTTATATCAAGCTAAGTTAGAAAAAAAAATATCTCCTGAAGAATATAAAAATTTGAAAGAGAATTTGGAAACACAAAAAACGCAGATTAATGATAGGTTCCTAAAAATCAATCAAAGTGATCAAAGAATTAATGAACAATTGAAAGTCGATTTAAAACAACAATTTCCTGATATGAAAACTGATAAGTTAACCTTAAATGAATCAATCGGATTAGCTAGTGCAGCTTATTCCATGACTAATGAAAAAACAATAGAAAATTTACGGAATTTTTCTTTAGAAAATGACTTGAAAGGAATTATTAATTCAATTGATAAAACTACAAAAGAAGTAGAATTTGAAGTTGAGGAAATAACAGAAATAAAGATTAGTAGATAAAAATAGGCTCACTCTTTTTATATAAAGAGTGAGCCTATTTTTCTAACTTTGCTTTCTTTTTATTACTCCAAGCATTCAAAACATAGGACTTATTTTTCTTTAATATATCTGAAAAAACATCCAATAAAAATTCCGCATCTTCAGGCGTTAAATTTTCGTGAATGTCCTCTTTTAAATGTTCTTCAATATACTTTTCAAATAAGGCTCCTTTTTGAACTAAACGATGTGTACGTTCTCTTCTTAATGGATTATTCTTTTGATAATCTATTTGTTTATTATGTTTATACTGAGCAGCCTTTAAATGATCTTTAAGAACTTGGCTTTTCTTCTTTTGTTTTTCGATATTATCTAAAAGTTTTTGGTACTCCTCAAATGTATTTTGTTCCATTTGTATTTCCCTTGTTAACTTGAATATTGAGAAACTAAAGTTTCATTTTTTATAGATTCATTTTCGGATTCATTAGAGGAATTTTTAATTTCGTTAGAAGGAGTATTATCTTCTGATGATTTCAATAATTTTTCTACGTCACTTTTCAATGATTCAATAATTAAACGTGCTGTATCACTATCTTCAATTCCCCATTCTTCTCTGAAAATCTTCCCTAGTTCTTCATCTCGTTTTTTTTCTTGTTCTTTTAATTGTTGTTCTAATTTCTTCATTTGATCTTGAAGATTTTTGATTTTGTCGTTTGTATTTTTTCGAGCCATTTAAACCACCTCTTATGGATATTTTTCTTCATTATAGCATTGAAACCAACATTTGGGAAGTGGTATAATATCAATGTACGAAGTAACATTGCGCAATTATACATAACTATGGTTATGTGATTGCGAAGCCCGAAAATTACATTTTCGATCTTGATTTTAATAATCCTCGCTATCGCTTGAATTATTAAAAGTTGTTTTACCCGCAGGGGCTACTATCTAATATAAGGAGGTGCAGGATCATGAATATATCATCACTTCATTTTAGTGTAAATATCATTTCAAGAAAGCAAGGAAGATCTACTGTTGCTTGTGCTGCT
>NZ_CP026095.1:4552500-4826182 GCF_004006295.1 Peribacillus asahii | reverse complement strand
AGGACAAAATAAATGTATCGATTGCCGTGTCCTTCAAATAATTTTCGACATAGCAATCGATCATAACTAATCTCCGAAACGCTACATATAGTGTTGTACAACCTTTGTCCACCCTATATGTAGAATGAGAGAATTTATACGTATATTTATTCATCAACAGGCATTAAGCTATATATATTAATAAGGAAGAAAAGAAGATTTTCTACAATATCCACGCGTTGTGGATAACATTATATACACAGTTGGAATAAACTATCCACACTTTATCCACATTTTGTGGATAAGTCTAATCTGTTGATAAAGTTATTCAGAGTGAAAACACATATATAATATCAAAACTTTAGGCTTTGTGCAATGGTTTTCAAAACTTTATCCACAACTATATCAGACTGTGGGAAAAACTTTTCCACAGGGTATTATTATGTGTAAAAGTGTTGAAAAAAGTTGTGGATATTGTTAGAAACGCGAAAAAACTATCCACAATCATTATTAGGACAGGCACTGAAAGATTGACGCATCATTTTGTCTTAGTATTCGACAAATGTCTTTTCTTAATCTGTTATATTTCAATCATTTATTTCCATGAACAATACTTTTTAAGGATTTGGGCAAAATTTTCTATGTCGATTATGAGGAAAATGATTTACAATGGAGAAGAACGTTTAAAAAGACTCACTGGACAAATAGGTGTAAAAAGAAAAATTCAAAGGATGAGGTTGACATTTACTATACCTCATCTATATAATCATAAGGACTGTCTTTAACTGTTATTCCTCAGGGAGGTGTCATAGAGAATGAAACGTACTTATCAACCGAATAAGCGCAAGCATAGTAAAGTTCACGGATTCCGTGCCCGCATGAGCACAAAAAACGGACGTAAAGTATTAGCTGCACGTCGCCGCAAGGGCAGAAAAGTATTATCTGCATAGACCACTGAAAAGTCTCAGTGGTCTTTTTTCGCAAATAGACCGTCACTTAGGGATCCAATTCGTTTATTGAAGGTGTAGAAAATGAAAAAAAAGTTAAGGATAAAGAAGGATAAAGAATTTCAACTTGTGTTTAAAAAAGGGGAATCTTTTGCAAACCGTCAATTTGTAGTTTATGTCCTTGAAAAACCTGACCAAGATTGTTTCCGAATTGGCCTTTCTGTCAGCAAAAAAGTAGGCAATGCAGTCGTCCGGAATCAAGTGAAAAGATACATACGACAAACGTTTTTGGAATTAAAGAATGAAATTGATGTCGGAAAGGATTATGTCATTATTGCTCGTAAACCAGCCGCAGATATGGACTTCTTTCAAGTAAAGAGCAGTTTAATCCATGTGCTCAAACGTTCCAAATCACTAACTTTTAAACTGAAAAACAACTAGGGTATATATGAATAGATAGATGAAACAAGGATGCACTAGGAAGAATGCGCTTTCTTAAGGTAAGATATGAATTTCTGAATTGGATAATTTTTACTTGAAGTCTGCGTCTAAACAGTTCAAAATTGTTTCATAGAGATTGATTGTAGTCAGGAGGAAGTTACGGTTGAAGAAACGAATATTACCTATTATTGGATTGGCCTCGATTATGATGCTACTAGCGGGTTGTACAGAAATTAATGAGCCGATTACCGCAGAAAGTGAAGGATTTTGGAATTCCTATATTGTTTATCCGCTGTCATTGTTAATTATTTGGCTCGCTGAACATTTAGGCCATAGTTATGGATGGGGTTTAATTGCTGCTACATTAATTATCCGTACAGCTATTCTTCCACTTATGATTAAACAAGTAAAAAGCTCAAAAGCAATGCAAGCAATTCAGCCCGAAATGAAAGAACTTCAAGCGAAATACAGTTCGAAAGATCAGGCTACGCAACGACAATTACAGCAAGAAACAATGGCGTTATTTCAAAAGTATAATGTCAATCCGCTTGCTGGATGTTTACCAATAGTAGTGCAAATGCCAATTTTAATTGGTGTTTATCATGCGATTAGTCGTACGGGGCAAATCGCAAATGACAATTTCCTTTGGTTTGACCTTGGTTCACCAGATCCATTTTTTATTTTGCCAATTGTGGCAGGGATTACGACATTTATTCAGCAAAAAATGTCAATGGTTGGTATGAATACAAATCCACAAATGCAAGCGCAAATGACAATGATGCTGTATATTATGCCAATTATGATTATGATTTTTGCTTTTAATTTCCCAGCGGCTCTTTCGTTATATTGGGTAGTAGGGAACATCTATGGTATTGTTCAAACTTATTTTATTAAAGGCCCAGAGTTGAAAAAAGCAGCTGCAGAAAATGCAGGGGGAGCAAAGAAAAAGTGAAAAAGATAACTGCTACAGGACAATCTGTCGAAGCAGCAGTTGAATCAGCTTTAGCTCAGCTTAACAGCACAAGAGATCGCGTTGAAATTGAAATTGCAGATGAAGGCAAGAGAGGGCTATTTGGTTTATTTGGTTCTAGACAAGCTATCGTCCATGTAACGTTGTTAGCGGATCCTATCGAGGAATCTCTTCACTTTTTGAAAAAAGTAAGTGAAGAAATGGGAGTACAAGCTGATATAATGATTCAGCGACAAGGAAAAACAATTACGTTTCTTCTATCCGGAGAAAAAATTGCTTTAGTAATTGGAAAACGAGGTCAAACATTAAATGCTCTTCAATATTTGACTCAACTTGTGGTGAATCGACATGCTAAACAATATTTGAATGTTGTCGTTGATGCAGAAGGTTATCGAGAACGTCGAAACGAAACACTCATTTTGTTAGCAACGAGAATGGCTGATAAAGCAGTTAGAACAGGGAAAGCCGTGTCACTAGAGCCAATGCCTTCATATGAGCGAAAGGTGATTCATACTGCTCTTATGAATGACCGAAAAATTAAAACGACATCTCATGGTACTGAGCCTTATCGCTATTTAGTCATTACACCAATCCAATAAAGATAGAAAAAACCCTTCGTATGAATGAGACGAAGGGTTTTTTCTTATGCCGGGAGGAAACGATAAGAGATTTGGAATGATGAAGAAAAAGAACTAGCGCTGACTGATAAAGGATTTGTGTTTTTTTCAAAGATTAAAAAGGATAATAGCTTCAATAATCTAGTTGTTCTCTTCTTATATTGTTATTCACATGTGGATAAGTTAAAATAAACGTTACAGAATATAGCTTTGAAAGCTTGTGGATAACGGAAGGCAGGGAATAGTCTCTACTTTTTTTCACCTCTTTCCTGTGGTATTGTAGGTATTTAGGGACTTTATTGCAGATGAACGGGCCATAAGCCTTTCACTTTAGGACGGAGAGGAATCAATCACAGATAAGTGGGGAATAACTGCCCGTAAAGGCCTAATTCATTCAACGAACCATCAGTGGGGGAAACGGCCCATCCGTTGATGAAAGTTTCATTTTATTAGAATAGAACAATACACATAGAACGATTTCTAGGTAAGAGGTGAAAGCATGGAATTTGATACAATCACCGCTATTTCAACGCCGCTTGGCGAAGGAGCAATTGCTATTGTTCGTATAAGTGGGGATGAAGCAATTAAAATAGCTGATGGGATTTTTCGAGGTCCAAGCGGAAAAAGTCTTCTTCAAGTGAACTCTCATACGATTCATTACGGCCATTTAATAGAACCGAAATCAGGGGAGATCGTCGAAGAAGTCATGGTGTCCGTTATGAAGGGGCCAAAAACATTTACAAGAGAAGATGTCGTGGAAATCAATTGTCATGGAGGCATTGTTTCTGTGAATCGGGTATTACAGCTCATTTTATCACAAGGAGCTAGACTTGCAGAACCTGGCGAGTTTACGAAGCGTGCCTTTTTAAATGGGCGTATTGACCTTTCACAGGCAGAAGCTGTAATGGACTTAATTCGTGCCAAAACAGATAAGGCGATGAATGTTGCTTTAGGACAGATGGAAGGACGTTTATCAAAACTCATTCAAAAATTGCGACAGGAAATTTTAGAAACACTCGCTGTTGTCGAGGTTAATATAGATTATCCAGAGTATGATGATGTGGAGGAAATGACGCATCGTTTATTTTTGGAAAAAGGGAATTATGTAAAGCAGGAAATTGAAAAGCTATTAACAACATCACAGCAAGGAAAAATCTTACGCGATGGATTAGCAACGGTTATCATTGGCCGTCCGAATGTTGGAAAGTCTTCACTATTGAATAGTTTAGTTCAGGAAAATAAAGCGATTGTTACCGATATACCTGGTACAACCCGTGATGTCATTGAAGAGTATGTCAATGTTCGTGGTGTTCCTTTAAAGCTTGTTGATACAGCTGGCATTCGTGAAACAGAGGATATCGTCGAGCGTATTGGTGTCGAACGGTCACGTGCTGTTCTAAAAGAAGCAGATTTAATTTTACTTGTGTTGAATTATTCAGATGAATTAACAGCAGAGGATGAAAGTCTGTTTGAAGCGGTTAGTGGTATGGATGTTATCGTGATTGTGAATAAAACTGATTTACCGCAAAAAATTGATTTGGAACGTGTTTATGAATTAGCCAGATCGCATAAAGTTGTCACAACTTCCTTATTGGAGGAACAAGGTATTGATGAATTGGAAGAAGCGATTGCTGATTTATTCTTTGAAGGCTCACTAGAAGCAAGCGATTTAACGTATGTATCCAATACTCGTCATATTGCCTTGTTAGGGCAAGCTTTACAGGCTATTACGGATGCAATTGATGCGATTGAAATGGATACACCGATTGATTTAGTCCAAATTGATTTTACAAAAGCATGGGAATTGCTAGGTGAAGTTATTGGAGAAAGTGTTCAAGATAATTTAATTAATCAGTTGTTCTCACAATTTTGTTTAGGAAAATAAAAGTTAAGAGGAGACGTTTTTAAATGCAATATGAAGCAGGTAGTTATGACGTAATTGTCGTTGGAGCAGGGCATGCGGGCAGCGAAGCCGGTCTTGCAGCCGCTCGGGTCGGTGCGAAAACTTTAATGCTAACAATCAACTTGGATATGGTGGCGTTTATGCCTTGTAATCCTTCCGTTGGCGGTCCTGCAAAAGGGATTGTTGTGCGAGAAATCGATGCATTAGGCGGAGAAATGGGACGCAATATCGATAAGACGCATATTCAAATGAGAATGTTGAATACGGGGAAAGGTCCAGCTGTACGTGCTTTGCGTGCTCAGGCTGATAAATTTCTATACCAGCATGAGATGAAAAGAACGATTGAAAATCAACCTAATTTGACACTAAGACAAGGTATGGTTGAGCAGCTTATTGTTGAAGACGATATCGTAAAGGGTGTTATTACACAAACGGGCGCTATTTATCGTGCAAACACGGTCGTGATTACGACAGGGACGTTTTTACGAGGAGAAATTATTCTCGGAGAATTAAAATACTCGAGCGGTCCGAACAATCAACAGCCTTCGATTAAATTATCTGAGCACTTAGAGGAATTGGGCTTCGACTTAGTTCGTTTTAAAACAGGTACACCGCCAAGGGTTAATAGTTCTTCGATTGATTATAGTAAAACCGAAATTCAACCTGGGGACGATGTACCACGTGCATTTTCTTATGAAACGACGAAATATATTACCGATCAACTACCATGCTGGTTAACGTATACGAGTCTAGAAACGCATCAAATTATTGATGCTAACTTGCACCGCTCACCGATGTATTCAGGGATGATTAAAGGAACAGGTCCGCGTTACTGCCCATCCATTGAAGATAAAGTTGTTCGTTTTAATGATAAACCGCGTCACCAAATCTTCCTTGAACCAGAAGGCCGTAATACACAGGAAGTTTATGTACAGGGTTTATCAACGAGTTTACCAGAAGATGTTCAACGTAAAATGCTTGCTTCCATTCCTGGTTTAGAAAACGTTGAAATGATGCGTGCCGGTTATGCCATTGAGTATGATGCGATTGTTCCAACTCAACTTTGGCCAACATTAGAAACGAAAAAGGTGAAGAACTTATACACAGCTGGTCAGATTAATGGTACGAGCGGATATGAGGAAGCTGCAGGTCAAGGTCTTATGGCTGGTATGAATGCCGGATTAAGAGCCATCGGTAAAGAAGAAGTTATTTTAAGCCGCTCTGATGCTTATATTGGTGTTCTTATTGATGACCTTGTTACAAAGGGGACGAATGAACCATATCGCTTATTAACGTCTCGTGCAGAATATCGTTTGCTGCTTCGTCATGATAATGCTGATATGCGTTTAACGGAAATTGGCCATAAGATTGGCATGATTAGCAATGAACGTTATGAGCGTTTCTTAGCTAAGAAAGCGGCCGTTGAAGCGGAAAAAGAACGATTACAATCCATTATTTTAAAGCCATCTGAAGAAGTTCAATCAGTGATTAGAGAGAATGGCGGGACAGAGTTAAAAGACGGAATTCGCGTTGCTGATTTATTAAAGCGTCCTGAGATGAGTTATGTGCATATTCAACAATTAGCACCGAGCGAAATCGAGCTAGACGATGAAGTAATGGAACAGGTGGAAATCCAAATTAAGTATGAGGGCTATATTGCAAAATCCCTGCAACAAGTCGATCGTCTGAAGAAAATGGAGAACAAAAGAATTCCAGAAGATATTGATTATGATGCAATCGGTAGTTTAGCTACAGAAGCTCGTCAAAAATTGAAGCAAGTTCGCCCGCTTTCTGTCGCACAGGCCTCTCGTATCTCAGGAGTAAACCCAGCCGATGTTTCTATTCTGCTTGTGTATTTAGAGCAAGGTAAAATTGCCCGTATTTCACAATAGTCGAAACAAAAGTAATATTATTAAAGGCGGCGTGAACGGAGCGTGCACGAATAAAAGCCTTAAGTTTGATAAAGTAGTTCTCAAACTCAAGGTTAATCAAAAAAGTGTGCGGAGTTCCGCCCCTTTTCCTATAAAGGATGGAATAAATAGATGAATATTGAACAATTTCAGCAAGCATTAGAGGGGAAGGGGATTACCCTTTCGACACAACAGCTTGAGCAATTTGAAACATATTACAAATTGCTCGTGGAATGGAACGAAAAGATGAATTTAACGGCTATCACAGATAAAGAGGAAGTCTACTTAAAGCATTTTTATGATTCAATTAGTGCTTCTTTTTACTTTGATTTTAACAAGCCTTATCATCTTTGTGACGTAGGAGCTGGAGCAGGGTTTCCGAGCATTCCACTTAAGATTTGTTTCCCTAATATTCAGGTATCAATTGTCGATTCACTGAATAAACGTATTTCTTTTTTAGACCATTTGGCCAGTTCTTTAAAGCTAACAGGTGTGAAATTCTATCATGATCGTGCAGAAACGTTTGCCCAAAAAGCAGAGCAAAGGGAAACGTACGATATCGTGATGGCGCGCGCTGTTGCTCGAATGTCCGTTTTAAGCGAACTTTGTTTACCGCTTGCAAAAGTGGACGGAACCTTCATTGCGATGAAAGCAGCAAGTGCCAATGAAGAAATAGAGGTTGGAAAGAAAGCGATTGTTACACTTGGTGGAAAAGTCGAGGAAGTTCACTCCTTCTCTTTACCAGAAGAACATAGTGATCGGAATATTGTGATCGTTAAAAAGGTCAAAAATACACCAAAAAAATATCCTCGAAAGCCTGGTACACCAAATAAACAACCGATTGAATAAGCGGATTACTAGCAAATTTCAACGAATACAAGCCCCGATTTTTGTTAGCTATTAAGACAGGTCAATGGGAAATGACAAATTTATGCAGGACTTGTCAAGTTAATAGAGAATATGTTAATTGGGAGTTTTAAAAGGTGGTGTATGGAGATGAAGCATCCTTTTTCGCGGTTCTTTGGATTTGGTGAAAAGGAAGAACAACTAGAGATAGAGACACCTAGCAGTCAAGAAGGCATCAGGGAAATTTCCATTTCTGAGATTGTGCCTAACCGTTATCAACCAAGAACTGTTTTTAATGAAGAGAAAATTGCTGAACTAGCTCAAACCATTCATACACATGGGATTATTCAACCGATTGTTGTTAGAGAATATGAGCAAGGGAAGTTTGAAATTATTGCTGGTGAGCGTCGTTACCGTGCAATGAAGAAGTTAGGCTGGGAAAAAGCCCCTGTTATTGTGAAAGAATTTAATGATGCTGAAACAGCCTCCGTTGCTTTAATTGAAAATTTACAACGTGAAGAATTAACACCAATCGAAGAAGCTATTGCCTATGGTAAGCTAATTGAATTACATAGTTTAACCCAGGAAGCATTAGCTCAAAGACTTGGTATCGGGCAATCTACAGTTGCGAATAAGCTCCGACTACTTAAGCTTCCACAAGAAGTTCAAGATGCTCTTCTTCAAAAACAAATTACTGAACGGCATGCCCGCTCGTTAATCCCTTTGAAAAATCCGATGATGCAGGTAAAGCTTTTAGAGGAAATTATCGAAAAGGGTTTAAATGTCAAGCAAACAGAAGAATGTGTAGTTAAACTACTCTCCAATTCTGATCAAAAACCAAAGCCAAAGCCAAAGCGTAAAGCTTTTAGTAAAGATATGCGAATTGCGGTCAACACGATTCGCCAATCTTTAAATATGGTCACAGATAATGGCATTAATGTAGATACAGAAGAAGAAGATTTCGATGAGTATTATCAATTTACGATTAAAATACCGAAGAAAAGACCTTAAATAGCGAGTGGCTTGGTAATCTTGGATTGCCAAGCTTCTTTTTCATTAACCACGCACTGTAGCATAATGTCGTTTTTTAGTATAGCGAGGAAAGGGTCATTAAAACAAATCTACCTGAAAAGGTAATCTAACAAATAACCAATATTTATAAGATTTTAGTAAATTATTCATGATAAAATAGATAATAGATAGAGAGATAGATAGATTTGTGTCGAAAGTAGGTGACTTTGTGGGTAGGATTCTTGCCATTGCGAATCAAAAAGGCGGTGTCGGAAAAACGACAACAACCGTTAACCTTAGTGCTTGTTTAGCCTATATAGGAAAAAAAGTGCTGCTTGTAGATATTGATCCGCAAGGAAATTCAACAAGTGGTGCAGGGATTGATAAATCGGATGTGGAACAATGTATTTACGATGTATTAGTGGATGATGTGGAAGCAAGTGCTGTCATTAAAGAAACGAAGATTGAAAATCTAGATGTCATTCCAGCATCGATTCAGTTAGCAGGAGCTGAAATTGAACTTGTGCCAACCATTTCAAGGGAAATTCGTTTAAAGCGGGCTTTAGAAGAGGTTGTTCATCAATATGATTATATTTTGATTGATTGTCCGCCATCATTAAGCTTGCTTACGTTAAATGCACTTACTGCTGCGGATGCTGTCTTAATTCCTGTACAATGTGAATACTACGCCTTAGAAGGTCTAAGTCAGCTGCTTAACACGGTTCGAATTGTGCAAAAGCATTTAAATCAGGATTTGAGAATTGAAGGTGTTTTACTCACTATGTTTGATGCTAGAACAAATTTAGGTATTCAAGTCATTGATGAGGTAAAGAAATATTTCCAAGATAAAGTCTATCGTACGATTATTCCACGGAATGTTCGTTTAAGTGAGGCGCCAAGCCACGGAGAACCGATTATTATATATGACCCAAAGTCAAAAGGGGCGGAGGTTTATCTAGAATTGGCAAAGGAAGTGGTAGTAAATGGCTAGAGGACTTGGCAAAGGGATTAATGCATTGTTTAATAATGTTGAAAAGGTTGAAGTCGAAAAAGATGAAATCATTAAAGAAGTGAAGTTACAAGAATTAAGACCGAACCCTTACCAGCCAAGAAAAATATTCGATGGAGAGGCAATTGAAGAACTAAAGCAATCTATTCTTGTACATGGTATTTTGCAGCCCATCATTGCCCGAAAAAGTATTAAAGGCTATGAGATTGTTGTCGGTGAAAGGCGATACCGTGCAGCAACGGAGGCCGGTTTAAAAACTGTACCTGTTGTGGTGAGGGAATTTAGCGAGCAGCAAATGATGGAGCTTGCTATTTTAGAAAATTTGCAAAGAGAAGATTTAAATCCAATTGAAGAAGCATTTGCTTATCAACTATTACTAGAGCGATTAAATATCACTCAAGATGAACTGGCAAAGCGTCTTGGGAAAAGTCGTCCCCATATTACCAATCATGTTCGACTACTAACATTGCCGGAAGAAATTCGAAATTATATTTCAGAAGGCAAGATTTCAATGGGACATGGACGAGCCTTGCTTTCTTTAAAGAAAAAAGAGAAATTAAATATAGTTGTTTCAAAGGTGATGCAAGAAAAGATGAATGTTCGTCAACTAGAACGATACATTCAGCAATTAAATGAGGGCGTTTCACGTGAAACAAAGAAGAAAGAGCAAACGAAAAAGGATATTTTTATCAAAGAGTATGAAACGAATCTTCGTGAGAAATTAGGGACAACCGTGACAATTAAGCAAAGTAAGAAAAAAGGAAAAATTGAAATTGAGTTTTTCTCTCAAGAAGATTTAACTCGTATATTAGAATTAATTAATCAAGAGAATGGATAATAACAACTGGCGGAGAGATTATGGTCTTATTAGGAACATTAGTGAATGCAGCATGTATTGCTATTGGAGCAATTGTTGGTAGGTTTCTACAAAATATCCCTGAAAAAGTGAAAGAAACCGTGATGAGTGGGATTGGTTTAGCGGTCGCTGTTATGGGATTACAAATGACCTTTAAAAGTGAACAATATTTAATTGTTATTTTAAGTATTGTAATCGGAGCGGTCATTGGAGAATGGATTGATATAGAGAAGCATTTAAATGCGTTAGGAAAATGGATTGAAAGTAAAATGAAACAAACAGAGGGAACGTCTATTTCACAAGGGTTTGTGACAGCAACGCTCATCTTTTGTATTGGAGCCATGTCTATTTTAGGCGCCTTAGATAGTGGAATTCGGAATGATCATACAGTGTTAATTACAAAGGCCATTATTGATGGCTTTACAGCGATTATTCTTTCGAGTACATTAGGGATCGGCGTTTTGTTTTCAGTCATCCCTATTATTTTGTATGAGGGGGTTATTGCCCTTTTAGCAACACAAATTGATCGGTGGATTCCATCTGGGTTGATGGACATGTTTATTGCTGAAATGACAGCTACAGGCGGATTAATGATTGCTGTTATTGGACTGAATATTATGGGATTAACCAAAATTAGAGCCGCTAACCTGTTACCTGGAATGCTAGTCGTTGGTATATTTGTATCGTTTGTTTATTTATTTTTATAATATGAAAAAGGTTCTGTAAAAAAATGTATCAATCAACAATATTCATTAATGATAGCCATGAAAAAAAGGAAAGACGGGGACTTCCCACGCCTTCCCTTTTTGGAATCATTGAATGTGTTACGTGAGTGGGTAAAACTGCTCACGTTTTTCGTTTATAACGTTTTTTCTTGATTGATGGACCAAGGAAGTGGTTGAAAATTATGTTTGAGGTTGAATTGAAGATGGGTGGAGTGAATGCCATCTGCAATTGTTTTAGCCATATTTAGTACAAGGTTTAAGCGGGTATTTTGTAAAACCATGAACTCCATAAACCCACTAACATTTACGATTCCTGTAATATGGGCATGACCGACAGATGGTAGCTCCTTATTAACTCCAGCCCCTGGTTTAACAGGCCCCTCTCCAATTTGGACGATGCCAACACTTCTTACTTTACCGAGACAAGCGTCAATTCCAATAATAAATGGATTAGTATGCAACTTCTCAATTTCCGCTAACTTTTCCTCTAAATTCATGGCATGAATGGGTTCTGCTAACGTACCGTATACATAGAAGGAAGAGGTAGACGTCTTTTTTTCTTTTAAAAGTGTGCCAACTAGTGGGCCAAGAGAATCACCTGTTGAACGATCTGTACCGATGCATACAAAGACAATGGGTTGGAGTTTTTCTTTAGGAAGAAGATTTAGTAATTCTTTTGATATTTTGTATGATGCATCTGAGTCCTCGTGTAGAATGCGGCTCAGTCTATTGTCATGATTAAATATACTAGAATTTATCGTCATAGGCCCCACTCCTTTCTAAAATGATTAGTAATCAGTATACGGTAGAAAATGGAAAATTATACGTACAAGTAGTTAAAATGAGGGATGTTAAGTAGAAGTGTATGTTCTTTATTAAGAATATCCTATAATATATATTAAAGAAAATCCTGATATATTCCTGCGTGCTTATAAAAAAATATCGTTTTACTATGTTATTGTGTATAGCTTTTTGTAGAAAAAGAGTTTATTGATGATAAAATAATATAGATCGTTTTATTGAAAGAGATAGGTGGGAATGTATGGATTATTCAGTGCGTATGTATAATCAATTTATGGATAAAATTTCAAACGAGGCGACATGGATAGCCCTAACAGACACGATTATTAAAATTATCCTTGTATTGGTGTTATCAAAGGTCATAATTACAGTGGCAAAAAAGACACTTCGTAATATTTTTCTTGTTCGAGCAAAAAGTCCACTTCGGACAAATGAACGAAGAGAAACGACGTTATTAAAATTACTAGAAAATATTATTACATACATAATTTATTTTATATCTGCCATTATGATTCTAGAGTACTGTGGATTTGCTGTAAAAGGATTGCTTGCCGGAGCGGGGATTGTTGGACTTGCTGTTGGTTTTGGGGCGCAAAGCTTGGTCAAAGATGTAATTTCCGGTTTTTTTGTTATTTTTGAAGATCAATTTTCCGTAGGAGATTATATTAAAATTAATACGTTTGAAGGTGAAGTCCTTGAAATCGGACTGCGAACGACAAAGTTGAAAAGTAAGACAGGAGAGTTACATCTTATTCCGAATGGAAGTATCCTTCAAGTGACGAACTACTCGATTTTAAATAGCGTGTCTATTGTAGATATGACTATCGTGAATGATGATCGGCTTGAATTAGCTGAGAAGCTTATATATGAGAAATTAAGTCAGTTAGAAAGAAAAGCAGATGAAATTGTGAAAGTACTGGAGCTTGAAGAAAGTGAAATACTTGAATCGGGTGAAATTGTTCTTAGAATTACTACGGAAACGAAACCAACCAAGCAAGATGAAGTAAGTCGTTTGATTAGGAAAGAATTAAGGCCTGTTTTAGATGAGTTTGGCATAAAATCGACGTTAAATAGTGGCGAGGAAGGATCGGTGTGAGCATGGAAGAGAAAGAATTTGCACTATATGATGTTGTAGAAATGAAAAAGCCACACCCTTGCGGTGTGAATAAGTGGAAGATTATCCGTTTAGGAATGGACATTCGTATAAAGTGTGAGGGATGCGGCCATAGTGTAATGCTGCCAAGACGAGAGTTTGTTAAAAAAATGAAAAAAGTTTTATTGAAGCATGAGGAATAATCATGCTTTTTTTATGGAGATAGTGTAGTCTACCCTAGGAATAGGGTTGTCTTTTTATAATGTGAAATCTATAATTGGGAAAGGTTTAAGTTCGTAATTTAGAGGAGTGAAGATAAATGGCTTTAACAGCTGGTATCGTTGGTTTGCCGAACGTAGGTAAATCGACATTGTTTAATGCAATTACACAAGCAGGTGCAGAATCTGCTAACTATCCTTTTTGTACAATCGACCCAAATGTCGGTATTGTAGAAGTACCTGATCATCGTTTACAAAAACTAACGGAACTTGTACAACCAAAGAAAGTTGTACCAACTGCTTTTGAATTCACGGATATTGCTGGGATTGTAAAAGGAGCAAGTAAAGGGGAAGGACTAGGAAATAAATTCCTTTCGCATATTCGTCAAGTGGATGCGATTTGTCAGGTTGTTCGTTGTTTTGCAGACGAAAATATTACACACGTATCAGGTAAGGTTGATCCAATTGATGATATTCAAGTTATTAATCTTGAGTTAATTCTTGCTGACTTGGAATCTGTTGATAAACGAATTGAGCGAGTAGCAAAAATGGCAAAGCAAAAAGATAAAGATGCTATGTTCGAGCATGAAATTCTTGTTGCTCTAAAAGAAGCGCTAGAGGCAGAAAAGCCAGCTCGTACGGTCGAGTTTACAGAAGAGCAATCAAAAGTGGTTAAAGGAATGCACTTATTAACAATCAAACCAATGCTATATGTGGCAAACGTAAGTGAAGATGAAATTGCTGATCCGTCTGAAAACGAATATGTACAGCAAGTTCGCGAATATGCAGCTAATGAAGGTGCAGAAGTAATTGTAGTTTGTGCAAAAATTGAAGAAGAGATTTCAGAGCTTGATGGGGAAGAGAAAGCGATGTTCTTATCTGAGCTAGGCATTGAAGAGTCTGGTTTAGATCAATTAATTCGTGCTTCCTACCATTTGCTTGGTCTTGCAACATACTTCACAGCTGGTGTACAAGAGGTTCGTGCATGGACATTCCGTAAAGGCATGAAGGCTCCACAATGTGCTGGTATTATTCATACAGATTTTGAACGTGGATTTATCCGTGCAGAAACGGTTGCTTACGAAGACTTGTTAGCAGCGGGCAGTCACAATGCGGCAAAAGAAGCAGGAAAAGTTCGCTTAGAGGGTAAAGATTATGTTGTTCAAGACGGCGATGTCATCCATTTCCGTTTTAACGTTTAATAACTAGATAAAAATGGATTTCCTTTTTGGGGAATCCATTTTTGATTCTTGTATTAATATGAATGTAGAGGTAAAAACATAGTATCGATTCGTCTAGTTTGAGCACTTTCACTTTTGTTCGTTGCAAAGCCTGAAAAAACATGCTATAATCTTATCTTGTGAGTAATTATAAATAATTGCTCCTTGCCCAATTGGGCCGCTTAGACCAAAAGGAGGTGACAGTGATGAGAAAATACGAAATTATGTACATCATCCGTCCAAACATTGAGGAAGAGGCTAAAAAAGCTTTAGTTGAACGTTTCAACACAATCCTTACTGACAATGGAGCGGAAACAGTAGAAGCTAAAGAATGGGGTAAACGTCGTCTTGCTTACGAAATCAATGATTTCCGTGACGGTTACTACGTACTTGTTAAAACTGATTCTAATGCAGCTGCGATTCAAGAATTTGATCGTCTTGCAAAAATCAGCGAAGACATCATTCGCCACATGGCAACAAAAGTTGAAGCTTAATTTAACATTTAATATAAATTCCACAATATGTTTCACGTGAGGCATATTCGGTAATGTAGGGGTTGATTCTGATGATGAATCGCGTAGTTTTAGTAGGTCGCTTAACGAAAGATCCTGATTTGCGATATACACCAAATGGAGTACCTGTAGCTACCTTTACTTTAGCTGTTAATCGAACGTTTTCGAACCAGCAAGGTGATCGTGATGCGGATTTCATTAATTGTGTAGTTTGGCGTAAACCTGCAGAAAATGTAGCAAACTATTTGAAAAAAGGTAGTTTAGCTGGCGTGGATGGACGTATCCAAACACGTAATTATGAGGGACAAGACGGCAAACGCGTATATGTAACAGAGATTGTAGCTGATAGCGTTCAATTCCTTGAACCACGAAGCAGTTCAGCGGGTGGAAGAAATGAAGGCGGTTCTTACGGATCTCAAAGAAGTTATAACGATAACAACTATGATAATCCGTTTGGAGGAAATTCAAATCCAAATCAGAATCAACGCAACAATGATAACTTCACTCGTGTAGATGATGATCCATTCGCAAATGACGGTAAAACAATCGATATTTCCGATGATGATCTTCCATTCTAATACATTTGAAGATACTAAAATTTGAGGAGGGAAATGAACATGGCAGGTGGACGTAGAGGTGGACGTGCTAAACGTCGTAAAGTTTGTTATTTCACAGCAAACGGAATCACTAACATTGACTACAAAGATGTAGATTTACTTAAAAAATTCGTTTCAGAACGTGGTAAAATTTTACCACGTCGTGTAACAGGTACAAGCGCTAAATACCAACGTAAATTAACGATTGCTATTAAACGCGCACGTACTATGGCATTATTACCATATGTATCTGGTGAATAATTCAAATAAAAAGGCACATTGGGAGTTTTCCTAATGTGCCTTTTTTTATAAGCTAAGATTTGTTAAATCATATTGTGTACATGCAGGTGTGATATTTATCTAGGTAAAGCATAACATGATACAACCTATAGTAAATACCTCCTTAAAAACAAGGAGATGATTTACTATGCCAAATGGTAATAGCTTTGGAGTTGGCGGAGGTTTTGCATGTGTAGCTGTTTTATTTATCCTCCTAATCATCGTTGGAGCTAATTTTTGAGGAGGATATGGTGCTTCCTAATCAAATCATCAATTTGAATACAATCAAATTATGCGGTTCTCTTTTTAGAATGTTTTATCGCTTAAGCCCTCTTATCAATAAAATTATGGAATCAAGTTATGGTTTAAAAAAGGGGAATATAAGCGATGTTTGAAATTCTATAGTAGAAACAGCTACAATAAAAGCGGTACATAAGAAAATATGTTTGATGGAGAGGATGTGAAGGATTGAATAAAGGAAAGAAAATTGCTGAAGGCGGTATGCTTTTAGCTCTGTACAGTATTTTATTATTTATAACGATACATATCCCGTTCCTAGGAATGATTACTTTTTTCTTGTTACCCATCCCTTTTGTATTAGTAATGATTAAAGAAAGCATTTCTTGGTCAATCGGATTTTTAGCTGTGGCCTCTGTACTGGGGATCATTATTGGAACTATTTTATCCTTGCCTACCGTTTTGTTAACGGGAGTAATGGGAATCGTTATCGGATATCATGTAAAACATAATAAATCAACGATTCAGATGTTTATTAGTTCAGTTCTTGCTTTTACAGCCGGGAGTTTACTCATCCTTATTGCCACGAATATCATATTAGACATGAATGTAGTAGATGAAACGTTAACGATGGTTGAGGAATCGATGGAAACATCCTTTGATATGATGGATATGCTTGGGCAAAATGTAACAGATGATATGAAGCAGCAAATGCGTGATTCGATTGAGATGATTCCAATGATGATTCCAAGTATGCTAGTTATTTCTGCCATGGTAATGGCGTATATATTCATTCTAGCTTCTCAACCGTTTATCAAGCGATTTAGTGACAAAGTGGTGAAATGGCCGCTTTTTCGTGAACTTCGTCTGCCCAAAAGTATTTTATGGTATTATTTAATTATACTTGTAGCTACTTTTTTCATGAATACGGATGATCATAGCTATGTGAATATGGCGATATTAAATTTGATGTTTATTTTGCAATTATTTATCCTTTTACAAGGCTTTTCACTTATTTTTTATATAAGTTACGTGAAAGGTTGGGGAAAATTTGTACCTATTTTAATTACCGTTGTATCGTTACTAAATCCGATTTTCCTTACTATCGTCCGGATATTAGGTATAATAGATTTAGGATTTCCATTTCGTGAGGCAATTACGAAGTCGAAGTAGCCTTAGTAAACCAGATGCTTTTAGGAGCTGAAATTATGCCATCTTTTTTTAAGGAGCGTTCGATACGATCTCCATTGTATGGGCTGTTTATTGTCGCTGTTTTATGTATAGGTATGTTTGCGTATTATAATTGGATAATCGCAGCTATTGGAGTAGTTGTCGTATCAGGCTTATTTTATTTGACGATAAAAAAAATGATTCTGCATCAACGTCGAACAGAAGAGTATATTACAACCTTATCTTACCGATTAAAGAAAGTCGGTGAGGAAGCCTTATTAGAAATGCCGATTGGGATTATGTTAATTAATGAAGATTATTATATCGAATGGACAAATCCATTTTTAGCGTCTTGCTTTGCCGAGGATTCGCTCGCAGGAAGGTCGCTGTATGATGTCGCAGAGTCTCTTGTCCCGCTTGTAAAGCAAGAAATTGAGATGGACATAGTGACATTAAACGAGCGTAAATTTAAAGTCATTCATAAACGAGATGAACGATTACTGTATTTCTTCGATGTGACAGAGCAAGTAGAAATAGAAAAAACGTATGAAGATGAAAGAACGGTTATTGCAACGATTTATTTAGATAACTATGATGAGTTAACACAGGGCATGGACGACCAACGTAAAAGCAGCTTGAATAGTTTAGTTACTTCTTTGCTTGATAAGTGGGCAAAAGAAAATGGCGTGTTTTTGAAACGAACATCATCTGAGCGTTTTATAACGGTCTTTAATGAAAATATTCTTCATCAGTTAGAAAAAGGAAAGTTTACAATATTAGATGAGATTCGCGAAACGACAGCGAAGCAAAATGTTCCGCTAACTTTAAGTATTGGTGTTGGTTCTGGAGTTTCATCTTTACCTGAGCTAGGGGCCCTTGCTCAATCAAGCTTAGATTTGGCATTAAGCCGTGGTGGAGACCAAGTTGCAATTAAGCAGTCAAATGGAAAAGTAAAATTCTTTGGCGGTAAAACAAACCCGATGGAGAAGCGCACAAGAGTGCGGGCTCGCGTTATTTCTCACGCTTTAAAGGACATGGTACTTGAAAGTGATAAAGTGATTGTTATGGGCCATAAAAATCCCGATATGGATGCAATTGGATCAGCGATTGGGATTTTAAAAGTAGCTCAAATGAATGAGCGCGATGGATATATTGTCATTGATCGACAACAGCTCGATAATAGTGTTCGTCGTTTAATGGCTGAAATTGAAAATAAGCCGGAATTATATACACGCTTTATTTCACCAGATGAAGTATTAGAGATGGTTACGGATGAAACATTGCTTGTTGTAGTGGATACACATAAGCCATCGATGGTGATGGATGAGCGCGTGTTAAACCGCATCGATAAAGTAGTTGTGATTGATCATCATCGTCGTGGCGAAGAGTTCATTAATCATTCTTTACTTGTTTATATGGAGCCTTATGCATCTTCTACAGCCGAGCTTGTGACCGAATTACTTGAATATCAACCAAAACGAAGTAAAATTGATATGCTGGAGTCAACAGCGCTGCTTGCTGGAATCATTGTGGATACGAAAAGCTTTACACTTCGCACAGGCTCACGTACGTTTGATGCTGCGTCTTATTTGCGGGCACGTGGAGCGGATACTGTTCTTGTGCAAAAGTTTTTAAAGGAAGATGTTGATACGTATATTGAACGAGCAAAGTTGATTAAGGAGGTTTCCTTTTATAAGCAAGGGATTGCGATTGCCACCTCTAAAGACAATGCCATTCATAATCAAGTATTAATTGCGCAAGCAGCCGATACACTTCTCTCAATGGATGGAGTATTAGCATCATTTGTGATAGCAAAACGTTCTGAAGACACAGTTGGGATCAGCGCCCGCTCACTTGGTGATATTAACGTTCAAGTGATTATGGAAATGTTGAATGGAGGCGGCCATCTTACGAATGCAGCAGCTCAGCAAATTGGCTCTGTTGAAGAAGTAGAAAAAAGATTGCTTGAAGCCATTGATGAATACTTAGAAGGAGGACAAAAAGAATGAAAGTTATTTTTCTAAAAGATGTAAAAGGTAAAGGGAAAAAAGGAGAAGTGAAAAACGTAGCGGACGGCTATGCACATAACTTCTTATTAAAGCAAGGATTAGCAGTAGAAGCGAATAATGCAAATATCAAAACATTAGAGGCACAACAAAATAAAGAGCAAGTGCTGGCTGCAGAAGAGTTACAACAAGCAAAAGAGTTAAAAGAAACGTTAGAGAAATTAACAGTTGAGCTTTCTGCAAAGGCAGGAGAAGGCGGTCGATTATTTGGATCGATTACAACGAAACAAATTGCTGATGAACTTCAAAAGAAACATGGTATTAAAATCGACAAACGTAAAATGGATTTAGCAGATGGCATTCGTTCTTTAGGACATACGAAATTCCCAGTAAAACTTCATCATGAAGTAACAGCTACACTAACTGTTCATGTAAAAGAAATTAAGTAAATCTAGTGTAATTTTAAGTAGTAGAAAATTTTACTCCTATCTTATCTGTAGAAAATTGATAAAATAGAGATAGACGAAAAAAATGTGATTGGGCAATACGTCCTTTCACTTTTTTTCTTTTTCTATGAATAGTAGATAAAATTGTTATCGTGCCTTACGCTTATTGTTAATAAGGTAAGAGAGTATAAAATTTTCGATATGTTTTGGTGTCTAGCTCCGGGTGCTATCGGTTCTATGGTCTAGACGAGCACTTCAGAAGGCAAAGAACGCCCTTAGCGCTTGTCATTATGCTTATTGCCGATAACGAACGGGCGCCTTGGGCTTTTCTTAATAACCTCTGAGAATAGGAGGCTCTTAAATATGAATGAACAATTTCAAGATCGTATCCCGCCGCAAAATATAGAAGCAGAGCAGGCAGTGTTAGGTGCGATTTTTCTAGAACCTTCGTCGTTGACAGTTACGTCTGAGGTATTAATTCCGGAAGATTTCTATCGTAGCGCACATCAGAAAATCTTTAATGTAATGCTTAAGTTGAATGATGAAGGAATGGCTGTTGACTTAATTACTGTAACAGAAGAATTGGCAGCCACTAAAAGTTTAGAAGAAATCGGCGGAGTTACGTATTTAAGTGAACTAGCTGGTTCTGTGCCGACTGCGGCTAATGTCGAGTATTATGCACGTATCGTTGAAGAAAAGTCATTGCTGCGTCGCTTAATTCGAACAGCAACGAATATTGCTCAAGAAGGATATAGTCGTGAGGATGAGGTAGAGGATTTACTTGGTGAAGCTGAAAAGAATATTATGGAAGTCGCCCAGCGTAAAAATAGTGGTTCATTCCAAAATATTAAAGATGTGCTTGTGCGTACCTACGATAATATTGAAGAACTAACAAACCGTAAAGGTGATGTCACAGGGATTCCTACCGGATTTGCTGAATTAGATCGAATGACAGCTGGGTTCCAGCGTAATGATTTAATTATTGTTGCGGCTCGTCCATCTGTTGGTAAAACTGCATTTGCACTAAATATTGCTCAAAACGTTGCAACGAAAACAGATGAAAATGTTGCAATCTTTAGCTTGGAGATGGGAGCAGAGCAGCTTGTTATGCGTATGCTTTGTGCGGAAGGAAACATTAATGCGCAGAACTTAAGAACGGGTGCTTTAACGGATGAGGACTGGCGGAAGCTCACGATGGCAATGGGAAGCTTATCTAATGCAGGTATTTATATTGATGATACACCAGGTGTTCGAATTGGTGAAATTCGTTCCAAATGTCGCCGCTTGAAGCAGGAGAATGGCCTTGGAATGATTTTGATTGATTACTTGCAGTTAATTCAAGGGAATGGCCGCTCAGGTGAAAATCGTCAGCAAGAAGTATCAGAAATTTCACGGTCGCTTAAAGCGTTAGCTCGAGAGCTAGAAGTGCCTGTAATTGCCTTATCACAGCTTTCACGTGGTGTAGAGCAACGTCAAGATAAGCGCCCAATGATGTCGGATATTCGTGAATCAGGAAGTATTGAGCAAGATGCTGATATCGTTGCGTTCTTATATCGAGACGACTACTATGATAAAGAATCCGAGAATAAGAATATTATTGAAATTATTATTGCTAAACAAAGGAATGGTCCAGTAGGTACTGTCTCGCTTGCTTTTGTTAAGGAATATAATAAGTTCGTTAATCTAGAACGTCGTTTTGATGACTCTAATATGCCGCCAGGAGCGTAGAATAATCCTCGCCTCACGTTTAGTGGGCGGGGGTTATTTTATATAGTGAGTAAAAGTTCAAAGGAATCGAAAAAGACGGGCAATGATAGAGGCATTACCCTCTATTAATATAGAAATATACGAACAAATATTTTATAGGATTTTATAATGTTCGGAAGTTTGTTGACTTTCCATTTCTCTTCTTGGTAAAATAGGTTTGTTTGATAAGGAATAGTTAGTGAACCTTTGGAGGTGCTTTAATAAAATGTCATCAGTTGTAGTCGTTGGTACACAATGGGGAGACGAAGGTAAAGGTAAAATTACAGATTTTCTATCCGAAAGCGCGGAAGCCGTTGCACGTTATCAAGGTGGTAATAATGCAGGGCATACGATTAAGTTTAACGGAGTAACATATAAACTTCACTTAATTCCATCAGGGATTTTTAATAGTGATAAAATCTGTGTCATTGGTAATGGGGTTGTAATTGACCCAAAAGCTCTTGTCACAGAGATTGCTTACCTGCATGAGCATGGAATTAGTACAGATAATCTTCGTATTTCTAATCGTGCGCATGTGATTCTTCCATATCATATTAAATTAGATAGAGTAGAGGAAGATCGCAAAGGTGCAAATAAAATTGGAACAACGATAAAAGGGATCGGACCTGCATATATGGATAAAGTCGGACGTGTTGGTATCCGTATGGCAGACCTTCTAGATCGTGAGATTTTTGAAGAAAAATTAACGAAGAATCTTGTTGATAAAAATCTCCTGTTTGAACGTTTTTATGAAACAGAAGGATTTAAAGTTGAAGATATTTTAGATGAATATTATGAGTACGGACAACAAGTTAAACAATATGTTTGTGATACATCTGTTGTTTTAAATGATGTACTTGATGAAGGAAAACGCGTATTATTTGAAGGTGCTCAAGGAATCATGTTAGACATTGACCAAGGTACATACCCATTTGTTACTTCATCTAACCCTGTAGCTGGTGGTGTAACAATTGGTTCTGGTGTTGGTCCAACAAAAATCGACCATGTAGTAGGTGTATGTAAAGCTTATACAAGCCGTGTTGGAGATGGTCCATTCCCAACTGAATTACATGATGAAATTGGCCACCAAATTCGTGAAGTAGGCCGTGAATATGGTACGACAACAGGAAGACCACGACGCGTAGGTTGGTTTGATTCTGTCGTTGTTCGTCATGCTCGTCGTGTAAGCGGTATTACAGATCTTTCTTTAAACTCTATTGATGTATTAACAGGGCTTGAAAAAGTGAAAATCTGTGTTGCTTACAAATATCGTGGCGAAACAATCCAAGAGTATCCTGCAAGCTTAAACGCAATTTCAGAATGCGAACCAGTATATGAAGAGCTTCCAGGCTGGACAGAAGATATTACAGGATGTAGAACACTAGAGGAGCTTCCAGCTAATGCACGTAACTATGTAGAGCGTGTATCTGAATTAGTCGGTGTTCCATTAGCTACTTTCTCTGTAGGTCCTGATCGTACACAAACAAATGTTGTAAATAATCCTTGGAGATAATCATTGCATAGATTGCAAAAGGCTGGATATCCAGCCTTTTGTCATCTAGTAAATAGAGGTTTATGCTGCTTAATAAATAAAAAAATATTTTTATGAAAATTTATATAGAAATAGTATTGCTTTTTTATATAATATCATGATACTATAATAAGCGTCGTCAGAAAAGAAAACAACTTAGAAAATGAGTCATTAGCTCAGTTGGTAGAGCATCTGACTTTTAATCAGAGGGTCGCAGGTTCGAATCCTGCATGACTCACCATTTTTTAAATTAGGGCCCCTTGGTCAAGCGGTTAAGACACCGCCCTTTCACGGCGGTAACACGGGTTCGAATCCCGTAGGGGTCACCATTTTTTAGATTAATCTATTTGGTCCGGTAGTTCAGTTGGTTAGAATGCCTGCCTGTCACGCAGGAGGTCGCGGGTTCGAGTCCCGTCCGGACCGCCATTTTTCATCCTTGTACCTAGGTGCAAGTTTATATAGATGTTAGATTTTTTATACTCAATGAGCTGTATCTTGAAAAGGCTTTAGAGTTGGGAAAAAGATAAGTAGTTTTTATGTTAGAGAGAGTAACTATATACGGCTCAGTAGCTCAGTCGGTAGAGCAAAGGACTGAAAATCCTTGTGTCGGCGGTTCGATTCCGTCCTGAGCCATCTTCAAAAAAACGCCATAATGGCGTTTTTTTGTTTTGATAGAGAATGTAGTTACATGATATTAGCAATCAAGTTAAATCGTTATTACTTACTTGTAATAATTGATACAATTTTATTACAGTATAAAGTTTAATTCTGAAAAAATAGTATTATATGATAGAGTAGTGAAGGGGAGGAATGTTCCCTTTCTAATGGATAATACTAGTGCTTTAAGTAGCTATTGAGGAAGCCTTCGGAATAAATTCGAAGGCCTTTTACGTACAATGAGTGAAAGACTTATTAGGCTTGTAATAATAGGAAAAAGATGATTTAAAGCGTTTTAAATGATACAGTATAATAAAGATATCTATGCTTAATAGGTCCTTTTGGGAGGGTGATTTAAAAAATGGATAAGAGAATTTTGGTCGTGGATGATGAAAAACCAATTGCAGATATATTACAATTTAATTTAAAGAAAGAAGGCTATGATGTTCATTGTGCGTATGATGGCAATGAGGCTCTAAAGATGGTAGAGGAGCTACAGCCCGATTTAATCCTGCTTGATATTATGCTTCCACAACGTGACGGTATGGAGGTTTGTCGTGAAGTTAGAAAAACATCGGAGGTTCCGATTATTATGCTAACGGCTAAGGATTCTGAAATTGATAAAGTGCTTGGACTTGAACTTGGTGCAGATGATTATGTAACAAAGCCATTTAGTACCCGGGAAATAATTGCGCGTGTAAAAGCGAACTTAAGACGTCAGCAAGTCGTGGCAACGCCAGATCCTGAAGAGGAGACAAAAGAAATTACAGTTGGTACATTAGTGATCCATCCGGATGCTTATGTTGTATCAAAACGTGGTGAGATGATTGAATTAACACATCGTGAATTTGAGCTTCTTCATTATTTAGCGAAGCATATTGGACAAGTGATGACACGTGAGCATTTATTGCAAACGGTTTGGGGATACGACTATTTTGGTGATGTCCGTACAGTAGATGTAACAGTCCGACGTCTCCGTGAGAAGATTGAAGACAATCCAAGTCATCCAAGTTGGATTGTAACGAGAAGAGGAGTAGGTTATTACTTGCGCAACCCTGAACAGGAGTAATCATTTATGAAAAAGGTTGGTTTTTTCCGCTCGATACATGTTAAATTGGTTCTAATTTATGTATTGCTCATTTTTGTAGCCATGCAGATTATTGGCGTGTATTTTGTTGGGAAATTAGAAGATAATCTTGTTAGTAATTTTAAAGATTCCATTAAAGGTCATATTAACTTGCTTACTTACAGTATTGGTGAGGAAATGATAAAAGAGCGAGATGAAGATGATCCTACTTTGGAAGAAGCGATTAATACCATTTTGAAAGATAAAGATAACACATCAAAGGATATCTCTGAAGTACGAGTCATAGATATTCGCAGTAGTCGTGTGATTGGGACCTCCGATTCTGGAAACCAGGAAATTATCGGAAGGAAAACAACAGAGATTACAGTGAAGCAAACGCTAGGTATAGGGGAAGATGATGAAGGGATATATCGTGACCCGGAAACAGGAAGACGCGTGTGGGTGCTTTCGACACCAATTGAGGCAAACAGCGAAGTTATTGGTGCTATTTACTTAATTGCAGATATGGAAAATGTTTTTGAACAAATGTCTGAAATTAATAATATATTCATTAAAGGAACCGCTATAGCCTTAGGTATTACTGCTCTCTTAGGAATCTTACTTGCACGAACGATTACAAGGCCGATGGCAGATATGCAAAAGCAGGCTTTAGCAATGTCTAAAGGAAACTTTTCTCGAAAAGTTAAAATATATGGTGATGACGAAATTGGTCAACTAGCAGTGACATTTAATAATTTAACGAAAAAGTTACAAGAGTCGCAGTCGAGTACAGAAGGTGAACGGCGCAAGTTATCGTCTGTTTTGGCAAATATGACAGATGGAGTTATTTCTACGGATCGACGTGGCCGCGTCAATTTAATCAATGAACCAGCTGCAAAGTTGCTAAACGTTACACGTGAAACTGTATTAAATCAACCAATTATCGAATTACTCGGCTTGGAAGAGGAATATACATTTGATGATTTACTTGAACAAAGGGAATCCATCATTCTTGACTATAGTACGAAAAAAGAGGCTTATATTTTACGGGCAAACCTTTCTGTTATCCAAAAGGAAACAGGGTTTGTTAATGGTTTAATTACAGTTTTACATGATATTACGGAGCAGGAAAAAATCGAAGAAGAACGCCGTGAATTTGTGGCGAACGTATCTCACGAGCTGCGTACTCCATTGACGACGATGCGGAGTTATTTAGAAGCACTTGCTGATGGAGCCTGGGAGGATAAAGAACTTGCTCCTTCATTTTTGAATGTTACACAAAATGAAACAGAACGAATGATTCGACTTGTTAATGACTTACTTCAGCTTTCGAAGATGGATAGTAAAGATTATCGATTATCCAAAGGCTGGGTTAATTTTAATAAGTTTTATGATCACATCATTGATCGCTTTGAAATGACCAAGAATGATGATATTACGTTTGTCCGTGATATTCCAAACGAAAATTATTATGTTGATATTGATGAAGATAAAATTACACAAGTACTCTATAATATTATTTCCAATTCGTTAAAGTATTCACCTGAAGGCGGGCAAGTCACCTTCCGTATAGGGACTGTAGAGAGCTTTATTGTCGTTAGCATTAGTGACCAAGGTGTAGGGATTCCGAAAAATGTAATTGATAAAATTTTTGATCGCTTTTATCGAGTGGATAAGGCAAGGTCACGAAACCTTGGTGGTACAGGTCTCGGTTTGGCTATTGCAAAAGAAATGGTAGTAGCCCATGGTGGTAGAATTTGGGCAGAAAGTATGGAAGGCAAAGGGACAACTGTATTTTTTACTCTTCCATATGAGCAAGATGAAGAGGATGAATGGTCATGAATTTAGAGCGTGCAAAAAGTATTGTGCTATTCCTATTGATTGCAATCAGCACCTATTTAACATGGAGCATTTGGACGTACAAACCTGAACTTGAAAAGATTGATCAAGGTCCATTCTTAGTGATTGACCGAGAAGAAAAAACAGCGGGTGATGTCATTGAACCAAGCAACATTCTTATTCATCGGAATAGGCAACATTACCAAACCTCTAGTCCTGTTGATTTAGAAAAGGCATCGGTGCAAATGAATAAGTGGAATTTGTATAATGCTAAAAAGCTTTCTACTCATATGACAAAGAAAGAAATGAATGACTTTATGCATGAGGATGGAACAGTGGAAATTATATTTCCCGATGATGTGCCATTCCAATTGTATAAAAATGTTGTTGGTATGGTGAATAGAGAAGTGCCTACTTTTTCTTTTGATCGAATTTTATATAAGCAAAAAGATATACAGAGTAAGGAAAGTGTCTTATACTTTGTTTCTTCTCAAGAATTAAGTATTTTAGAAGCTTCAATTCAGACGAAAAGGTTGAGTGCCTTCCATACCACCTTTTTTCAAAAAGCGAATACCTATCCAGAATATGTTCCACATGCTGTTAATAATCAGCATGAGGTGTTTGTTTCTAAAGATGAAATATCGCTGCCTCGCTATAAATATTTAATTGATTATTTAAATATTAAAAATTTCAAGAATGCGTTATTTGCTGATCCAGTAAATGTTCGCCATGAAACAGTCGTGAGCGGTGATGAGTATACGGATAGTACGAGGCTGCTCTCGGTCGATAAAACGACCCATATGCTTTCTTATATTAATACGTCTCAAAAAAGTAAGATGTTAAGCAGTTCAAGTGATTTACTTAAAAAAAGTATTGAGTTTGTTAATAATCATGCAGGATGGAAAGAAAGTAATTATCGTTTTGCTTATATGGACGAGAAGGATCAACGTGTAATCTTCCGTTTATATCATGATGGTTATCCTGTATTTAATCATTTAGGGATGTCTGAAATTGAGGAAATTTGGGGGAAGGATGAAATGTATAGTTATCAACGTCCGTATTTCACCTTTCAAACTGCCGATCCTTTTGAACAATCTTTCGTGTCCCTGCCATCTGGAGAAGAAGTATTGGACCAATTGAAGACGATGCGTAACTTTGATTACTTTAATTTAGAAGATATTACGATTGGATACAAACTATCGATGGCGCCTTTAGATGACAATCTTATGTTTCTAGAGCCTACCTGGTATTATCGTTCTGGAGGGGATTGGTTAGCAGTTCCATTCGATGAGGCAGGAGGAGAAATGAATGGATTGGAGTAAGACAAAATCCATCTTTATCATGGTGTTTTTTATATTGAACATTTTTCTACTCTATCAATATTTAGAGAAGAGAGATAATAATCAATATGAATTGATTACGGAAGCATCTATTGATGAAATGTTAAAAGGAGACGAAGTCACATATGATCCGCTTCCGAAGTCAACGATGAAAGAGCAATTTTTAATCGCCCAGAGTAAAGTTTTTACGAAGGATGATACTAAAAAATTATCGAATCAGCAGATAAAAATGAATGATCCAACGAAGCTCGTTGGTATTTTTGATAAACCATTGTCTATTAGTCAGAGCGTTCAATCAGCAGAATTAGAGCAGTTGTTAAAGGATTATATTTGGAATGGCAGTGACTATCAATACTGGAGCTATGATGAACAAAATAGCACCATTGTCTTTTACCAGCACTGGGACAAGAAAATGTTTTTTAATAATAGTAAGGGGAAAGTTACTTTATATTTAAATAAGAATCAGCAAGTGATTTCTTATGAACAAACTTACTTAGAGAAAATTGAAAAGTTTAAGAAGCCGAAAGAGTTAGTATCAGCTATTAAAGCGATTGAAACTCTATATATTAATGGTGATATCCAGCCAAAGAGCCATATTACGAAAGTAGAGCTGGGCTATTATAATTCTTTACAAACAACGTCTGCTACGCACTTGCTTGCTCCAACATGGAGAGTGGTTGTGAATGATAAGTTAGACTTATTTGTTAATGCTTTTGATAAGAGTGTGATTGAGTTAAATACGGAAGAAAAAATATTGGAGTGAGTGTTCATATGGCGATGCATTTTAGTGTACTCGCAAGCGGAAGTACAGGAAATGCTTTTTTTATTGAGACAGACAAGCATGCCTTCCTAGTTGATGCGGGATTGAGCGGTAAAGCAATGGAAGGGTTATTTAGTGAAATTGGACGAGATATGTCTAAGCTGACAGGCATTCTTGTTACCCATGAACATAGTGATCACATTAAAGGGTTAGGGGTAGTTGCTAGAAAATATAAGCTGCCGATTTATGCGAATGCAAAAACGTGGCAGGCGATGGAACGTTCTATTGGTGAAATTTCAACGGAGCAAAAATTCCTGTTTGAAATGGAACAAGTAAAAACATTCGGGGATTTAGATATTGAATCATTTGGTGTATCTCATGATGCAGCGGAACCTATGTTTTATGCGTTTCATCATGAAGGAAAGAAAGTGGTAATTATCACAGATACAGGTTATGTGAGCGACCGCATGAAAGGTATTATTTCAAATGCCGATGCGTATGTATTTGAAAGTAATCATGATGTATCTATGCTTCGAATGGGGAAATATCCATGGAGCATAAAACGGCGTATTTTAAGCGATGTTGGGCATGTATCGAATGAGGATGCAGCCCTTGCGATGTATGATGTAGTTGGTGATAATACAAAAAGGATTTACTTAGCACATTTAAGTTTAGATAATAATATGAAAGATTTAGCACGAATGTCGGTTGAACAAACGTTGAAATCAAAAGGCGTTGTTGTTGGAGAACAATTTTCATTATTTGATACAGATCCAAAAAAACCGACTGAGCTTGTTACGCTATAAAGAATAAATAGGCAGCAACTACATATTAGTTGCTGCCTATTTGTATTGGTTGTATAGGTACTTTTTTTTAGATATTTTCTGCCGAAAGCGTATAATTAAGGATATATTAACCAAACACTAGTAATTGCAATTATTCATTCTAAAAGGAGAGGATGGAGAGGTTTTGGAATCAAATGAACCAAATTATGGGGAACGAACTCAACAGAAAAAGCGTAGTCGCTTTAGCTACTTTTTCTCTGGGTTAATTGGAGCAATTGTGGGTGCTCTAGTCATTTTATTCGTATTTCCGGAAGTAGGAATTCTTGAGGGGAATGAATCAAATAATACTGAGCAGTCCATAGCAGACAATAATCAAAGTGCAGTAACGAAGCAAAAGGTGGCCCTGGATGTAACAACGGCTGTAACGGATGCTGTTGATAAAGCCGGAGATGCTGTTGTTGGAATCACTAATATTCAAAAAACAGATTTTTGGGGAATGGGCGATCCAAATAATGATGGTCAATCAGCTGAGGCAGGGACTGGGTCAGGTGTTGTATATAAAAAAAGCGGAGATAAGGCATTTATCGTGACAAATAACCACGTAATCGAAAATGCTTCAGAGCTTGAAGTGACGTTGAGCGATGGGACGAAATTACCGGCTACATTAATTGGGAGCGATCCTTGGACGGATTTAGCTGTTATTGTTGTTAAAGGTAGTAAAGTAAAAACAATTGCTGAATTTGGGAAATCAGAATTATTAAAGCCAGGGGAGCCGGTCATAGCAATAGGAAATCCGCTCGGTTTACAATTTTCTGGTTCGATTACTCAAGGGATTATTTCAGGTTTAGAACGGACAATTGAAGTGGATATTAATGAAGATGGTCAAGTTGACTGGAATGCAGAAGTTATTCAAACAGATGCGGCAATTAACCCTGGTAACAGCGGAGGGGCATTAATAAATATGGCAGGACAAGTAATCGGAATTAACTCGATGAAAATTGCTGAAAATGCAGTTGAAGGTATAGGGCTTTCTATTCCAATTGATTCTGTCATTCCAATTATTACAGACATTGAAGAATATGGTGAGGTAAAACGACCATACTTAGGTATCAACTTAGCATCAGTTGAAGAGATTTCTCAATATCATCAAGAGAATACGTTGAAGCTGCCGTCTGATGTCAAATCAGGAGTTGCCATTACTGGTGTAGAAGCAGGATCACCTGCTGATAAAGCAGGGGTAAGAGAATTTGATGTAATTGTTGAAATGGATGGAGAATCTATTCAAGATGTTGTAGCATTACGAAAATATTTATATAATGAAAAGCGCATTGGTGAAAAAGTGAAATTGGGCATTTATCGTGACGGTAAAAAACAAACGGCAACAGTCACATTATCAACAGCGGACCAACAAGAATAATAAAAGAGAAGCAGGGAGGACAGTTCTCCCTGCTTTTTTTTGCATAAAAGCTATTGTGATTACTTGCGCTTTTTTAGGAATCTGTTACGATAACTGTGGATAAAAAAGAGGTTGAAATGAAAGGATATAGTTTGTGGATAAATAGTATGAGCAACTTATGCACAAAAAGGAGAGTCGAAACGAATGGTACTGTATTGTTGTCAAGAACATGTTGAAATGGCACTAGATGAAATTGTATATGAGTGTGAAACATACCCTAATTTAACGAGTGTAGCAGAGGAAAAACAATTATCAACAACCTGTGAATATTGTCGAAATAGCGCAATATATATGGTGGCGAACTAATATTCTTATACAAGATGTGGATGAATAATGTGGATATGTGGATAAGTTATGTGGATAACCTGTTCTTAACCTGTTTGTAAAGTGAGGATAAAAATGAATATAACGATTGTTACAGTTGGGAAATTGAAAGAAAAATATTTAAAACAGGGGATTGATGAATATTTAAAACGATTAACGGCCTATGCCAAAGTCGATATTATTGAATTACCGGACGAGAAAGCTCCAGAAACATTAAGCGATGTAGAAATGCTTCAAATTAAAGAGAAAGAAGGGGAACGGATCCTATCTAAGATTAACCCAGATGCACATGTTATTGCACTAGCAATTGAAGGAAAAATGAAAACATCAGAAGAATTAGCAGATACAATTGAAAAGCTTGGTACCTATGGTAAAAGCAAAGTGGCCTTTATTATTGGCGGATCACTCGGATTAAGTGCAGCGGTTATGAAGCGAGCGGATGAAGCACTCTCTTTCTCCAAAATGACATTCCCGCATCAGCTCATGAGATTAATTTTGGTAGAACAAGTATACCGAGCGTTTCGGATTATGAGGGGTGAACCGTATCATAAATAGAGGCGGTCTTTTACATGAATTCCATTGATGGATCGGAAGATTTGTAGAAAGGTATAGGCTAAACAAGATTTATTATTTATGACATACTTGTTTAGCCTACCTATTTTGTCTAGTGTGCCAGAGGAACTGACTATAAGTTACCAAAAAAGGTCATCATGTATTTGATTCTAAAGTCGAAGCAACCTCAGAAATAATGATTTCACTTCCCAAGATAGGTGAATCTTGTCCACCATTAGTTGGGCCTTTATGGGCTTCTTTGAAAGCATCGCTGTTTTGCCATTGGGCAAAGTCTTCCATAGTGTTCCAATACATATTTACATTGAGCTCATCATATTCTGAAAGGTTTTTAGTAATTAATACTTCAACTTTTACAAAACCATCCATTTTCTGTAAGGCACCTGGTCTTGTGAACATTGGAGCCATTTTTTCAGCAAAACCTAATTTCGTTTTAATTCTGTTTGTTACAATAATCATTGATTATTCCCCCTGCTTGTCATTTTAGATTTTCTAAATGAAAACTAGTCGGCTTAAGTTTACCGTCTTCCATTCGATATACTTTGTCACAGTATTTTAGCATTCGTTCGTCATGGGTCACCATAATGGCTGCCTTATTTCTAGATTTCACCTCCCTCGCAATAAGTTGGACGACCTCATGGGCTCTTTGAGTATCGAGGCTTGCCGTTGGTTCATCAGCCAAAATAATCGAAGGATTATTCATAAAGGCACGAGCGATAGCTGTACGTTGACGTTCTCCTCCAGATAAATGTTCCGGGAGTTTTTTCATTTTTGTTTCCAATCCGAGATTTTGAAGTAATTCTTTAGCAGTTTCTTTATCTCTTTTTGTCACTTTACCAGCCATTTTTTTTACAACCAGTAATTGGTCGAGAACATTTAAGTAAGGAATTAGATTGCTTGTTTGTAATATAAACCCTATTTCCTCAAGGCGTACTTTTGATAAATCTTTCTCTTTTAAATCCCCTATTACTTTTCCATTCAGGTTTACTTCCCCTTCTGAGGCTTGTAGTAAGGCCCCTGCGATGGAAAGAAAAGTACTTTTACCTGAACCTGAGGGACCGATGACGGCAATAAATTCTCCTTGTTCGACGGAAAGAGAAACATCATTAAGAGCAACAACTTGATTTGCCCCTTGTTGATAGTATTTAGATACATGATTGAACTTTATTCCTGACATTACTCTATCCTCCCAATTGCCTGAAGTGGGTCTATTTTTGTAATTTTACGAATGGAAATCAGCGAGCTTAATATTGATATAACTAGCAATAAAATAGCATAAATGACGACAAGTTTAATATCTAGTGAAAATGGCATTCCATCTGGAAGAATTAAAGCTGTTCCATATGTTAAGAGTATTCCAACAACAATACTAATGAATGAAAGTAGAAATACTTGTGACATAATTGTTTTGCCTAAAAAAGCATTACTTGCACCAATCGCTTTTAAAATGCCAAATTGATTGGATTTTTGCAAGGTAAGTACATAAAAGAAGACAGCTAGTACAAAGGCTGAGATTGCTAAAAGGAAGGCCAACATCATCATAATCGTGCCATTTTCCTCTTTATATCCAGGCATTCCTTGTATCGCCGCAGCCTTTGTTACTGTTTCTGTGTTATGGAAAAGATCATTTAATTTCTGCGGATCAATATCTTCTCCTTGAAGCATAATACCATTCACTGGATTTTTAATACTATTATCAGAACCAGGTGCTGCAAACTGAATTGAGCGCCATTTATCTAGTGTAGTAAAAATAGCGGGTAAATGATTGTATGTTTCATTTTCTACAAATCCAATAATTTTCATTTTCTCTAGAGACCCTTCTATTGAGAGTGTGTCTCCAATTTTAAATCCTTTATCTTTTAAGGTGTCATTAGCGATAACTTCTAGTGATTTATCATTATTGAGAGGGTTTCCTTCAATGATGCTTGGTTCTAAAAAACTTCCCGCAGTGATACCTAAAATAGCAATATCTACTTTTTCACTATCTTTGGAAGGAGTTGATTTTAAAACCGTAGCCATTGTGGCTCCCATCGGTGCTGCTGAGGAAACATTATCTTGCTTTTCTAGTTCATCCACGAATGATTCAGTTAATAGTGAACGGCTCATCGAGGCTCTAAATCCTTCCTCAAAAGTAACGTAATCTGCTTTCATATTTTTAAATGTTGCGGCGCTTAGTGTGGAAAGCCCATTTCCTAAACCTGATAGGATAAAGACTAGCCAAGCAATAAGGACGGTTATGATTCCAATCATAAGAAAACGAAATTTGCCATGTTTTAATTCTTTTAAAGCCAGAAACAATGGAAATCCTCCCTTAAATTAATATGATTAGTCAATGATGACTAATTTAATATGATTATATTATTATATTTATGATTAGTCAATCGTGACTAATTAAGGGCAGGGTGGCGGATTTTATAATGTATAAATAGGAAAAGGAAACCTATTAACAAGGTTTCCTTGAATTTAACACTACTGTAGAAGAATTATTCCGAATAAAGAGAAAGATTTCTTATGGACTTTTCAAGAAATGCAACCTCTGCTTCTAACATGGTAATTTTGTGTTCTACTGCAAGATTGACTCCAGATCTTACTCCGTGGGATGGGGTTTGTTTCATGACTTCTAATAATTTCTTACTATTGTTTAAACGTTCTTCCAATGCAGGTATTGTTTTTTCTAAAGGGAGAAAATCAATAAACATTAATCCAATATCTCCTTGATAATTCACCCTTTCAGCTGAAGATAAATTATTCAATAATAATTGGTAAAAATATTGCTTGCCACTATCATTTATGGAGTACACTTTTCGGGTCGGTCTGTTTCCTTCTTGCTCCAACTGAATGTCAATATATCCGTTTTGACTGAGTTTATCTAAAGTTGCATAAGCGGTAGGTTTTTTCATATCGGTAACTGCACTTAAATTTCTCTCTATAAATTCATTGATTTGGTATCCATGTTGACTTTGACTCATGAGTAATCCAAGTAAAATAAGCGAGCGTTGTTCCATTGAGATCCGCCCTTTCTGCTATTATCTCTTGTCTTATATTTTCTCGTATATTTTATTTGTAGTCAATTGAGGGCTTACCAACAACTATAGAGGGAAAGTTTTAATCTCCCTATCTTAAGTAAACGACGAGTGAAGCCGTCTTTTTGAACCCTCTCAAAAAATCAATTCATGAGTTGTTTTCTTAGCTCCAGATGTGCAGCAACCATTAGTGTTGATGGGATTGGCGGAATAGGCGGGTGTAACATCTCCAAAGTATGTTTTTAAATTAAAGCTTCTTTTTTATAAGGGGTTGTAAAAAACCGCTAGTTAAGTCGATGCGGTGAACCGTATCATAAGTAAATGAGAAGCATAGGCCCGTAAGTCCGTCATAGGTCATGAGAAGTAAATCCTTTCCACGACCTATACGGAAAATTGCTGTGCAGAAAAATACTAGTCTTTATTAAGAATACATTCTTAATTTATTATGATGTCGCCCGATTGGTACCATAAAAGGAGAGTCCGAAACAGGGTCCTTTATTACGTTACAATGGAGTCCAAAAATATCTTCAATCAATGTACTTGTAATAACCTCTGAGGGCTCTCCCTCAGCGACAAGCTTTCCGTTATGCAAAGCAAAAATATGGTCTGCATAACGTGCTGACAGGTTGATATCATGAAGAACCATGACAATGGTTGTTCCGTATTTTCGGTTAAGGTCTGTTAGCAGGTCGAGAATTTCGACTTGATAGGTAATATCTAAATAAGTTGTTGGTTCATCGAGAAATAGTATGTCTGTTTGTTGTGCCAGAGCCATAGCAATCCATACACGCTGTCTTTGACCGCCTGAAAGCTCGTCAATATGTCGATCGGCAAATTCCGTGATGTTCATGATTTCCATTGCCTCTGCAACGGCTTCATAATCCTTTTTTGTCCAACCTTTTAGAAATGTTTGATGTGGATACCTTCCTCGTCCAACTAAATCCGCAACAGTTATTCCCTCAGGGACAATAGGGGATTGAGGCAAAAGACCTAATACACGAGCCAACTGCTTTGGTGGTATTTTATAAATGGGTTTCCCTCCCAAGGTCACTTGCCCGGAAGTAGGTTTAATAAGCCTAGCCATCGTTTTAAGTAATGTAGATTTACCGCAACCGTTTGAACCAATAATAATGCTTATTTTATTACTTGGAATTGAAAGACTTACATCATGTAAAATCGTTTTATTATCGTATCCAGCAGTGATTCCTTTAGTTTGAAAAGCATGTGTTGGTTTCATTATAAATCCCCCTTTCGATTCATTCGGATTAGCAAGTAGATCAAGTATGGTGCTCCAAGAATGCCTGTAATAACACCTACAGGGTATCTAGCAACGAATGCAAATTGTCCTACAAGATCTGATGCTAAAACTAAAATGATGCCAACAAGACCTGCTGGGATAATGCTTGAAAACCCGACACCAACTAGTCTTTTTGCGATAGGTCCAGAAAGAAACGCAACAAATGCGATAGGTCCTGTTGCAGCGGTAGCTAAAGCAATGATAAGTACCGAACTAATAATAAGTACAAGTCGTGTTTTATCAGTATCAACTCCAAGTGAAGTTGCTGTTTGCTCCCCAAGTTCTAACATATCCAATCGTTTTCCGAGAACAATGATAATGGGTGCGAAAATAAGTACTGTAACCATAAGAGGATAAAGATTTTCCATTTTAGCACCGTTTAGACTGCCACTGAGCCATCTCATGGCAGTAGGAATATCATGTTGCTGACCGATAAGTAATAAATAAGATATGGCAGCATTTAGCATGGCTTGAATGCCAATTCCTATTAATATTAATCGACCAATTGAAAAGGAAGTACTTCTTGATAATAGAAAAATAACGATTACTGTAGCAAGTCCACCAATAATAGAAGCAATAGAAACAAAGGCATTACTTGCATGAAGAACGATGATACAAAAAACAGCAGCAGCACTTGAACCAGCTGTTATTCCGATAACATTTGGATTTGCTAGGGGGTTACGAAGCATCGTTTGAAATACATGTCCAGCAACACCAAAAGCAAATCCAGCCAAAACACCTGCCACCATTCTAGGAAAACGTATCGTTCCCACTGCAAAAGATGCACCTTTCACTTTCTCACCTAGTAGAACCCTTATGACATCTGAAACAGGATAAATCGTGTTTCCTAGCATAAGCATCGTAGAGCAAAGTGCAAAGGCAATGATTGCAAGCAAAGAAGTCACGAGGATAAAACGGCGACGTCTTTTCATTCTACCTATCATTATAAGATTCATAGATTCATTTATCATAACGCACGCATTTTCGCTTTCATAGTTATTAAGATTAAAATAGGAGCCCCAATAAATGCTGTAACTACACCAACCTCAAGCTCACCAGGACTTCCTAAAATCCGACCGCATACATCTGATATGGTTAATATAATGGCACCTGATAACGCTGACATTGGGATAATGTATCGTAAATCAGGACCAATAACGAGTCGAATCACATGTGTTGCTAATAAACCTATAAAGCCAATAGGACCTGCGAGTGCTGTTGCTGTACCGCACAACAGCACTCCTCCAAAGGCAGAAACAAGCCTAAGTGTTCCTGTACGTACACCTAATCCTGTAGCTGCTTCATCACCTAATGCTAATGCATTGAGTGCTGGGGCAGTGAATAGGGCTATTAATATTCCAACAATAAGAAAGGGAATAAAAAGAGAGATAGAGCTCCAATCCCCTGCTCCAACACTACCTACCTGCCAAAATCTAAATTGATCCATAACGTTAGAGCGAGGAATCATAATGGCCATTACGAGAGATGATAATGCAGCACTCGTAGCAGCACCTGCTAAAACAAGTTTAAGGGGCGTGGCACCGCCACTCCCCATTGAACCAATTCCGAATACAACAATGGCAGTTACGATTGCTCCTGCTAATGCAAGCCAAACGTATTGACTAGCAGTACCCATATTAAAAAAGGAAATTCCGCAAACGACGAATAGTGCTGCCCCTGTATTAACTCCTAAAATGCTAGGGTCTGCGATAGGATTACGAGTAACTGATTGCATTAGAGCCCCAGAAACTCCTAATGCAGCACCACACATCAAACTAAAGACAGTTCTAGCAATTCTTTGGCGAACCACATTTGCTCCGTGGGACTGTACTTCAGGATGGAATAGGCCATCCATTAGTTCATTCCATCCAACTGTACGGGATCCAAAAGCAAGAGAAGCCAATACACATATACCGAGTAAGACAATAGAAAGTATAAGAACTTTTATGAAGTTTTTCGGTAAAAGTAACTGCTTATTTTCTGAAACGGATGTATGATTCATCTTATTGAACTTTGCTAACGGCTTCTGAGATTAAAGTTAAGTACTCGTCAATTGAGTATTCAATTGAAAGTGGGCTTGGAGTTCCTGCTGCTGCAAGTGGAGTATTATCTCCAATAATTACGACAGAACCTCTCTCTACCGCTGGGATTTTTCCAAGGATTGGATCAGCTTGTAGAGCTGCAAGTGTATTTTTGTTACCATATGATACCAAAATCTCAGCATCGTTAAGCATATCTGCATTTTCAGCACTTACTTCCATATAGAAACTATTTGGATCAGTGATTTGACTTGTAATACTTTCAGGGTATTCCATCCCTAACTCAGAAAGGAATGCACCACGTGGATCTTCTGGTGTGTAGATGTAGAACTTAGATAAATCATCGGCACTAATACTTACGAATGCAGCCTTTTTACCTTTAATTTCAGAGTGTTCATTTACTTTTTCTTCAATTAGTTTCTCTGTATCGGCAATAAGTTGTTTACCTTCTTTTTCCATCCCTATACCCATTGCATTGTACGTAACTTGTTCACGCCATGAAGCTACCCAAGGGCTAGTTTGATAGGCAACAACTGGAGCAATTTCACTTAATGTATCATATTCTTCTTGAGTAATACCTGAGTATGCTGCAAGAATAACATCTGGATTAGCGTCAGCAATTGCTTCAAAATCTAAACCGTCAGTATCTTGGAAAATAGTTGGCGTTTCTGCACCAAGTTCTTCTAATTTATCTGCAGTCCAAGGTAACATTCCGCTATCATCTTGAACACCATAGTTTGCAGCTGAAAAACCTACAGGCACAACACCAAGAGCAAGAGCAACGTCATGGTTTGACCATTGAATAGTAACAACGCGTTCAGGTTTTTCTTCAATTGTCGTTTCTCCAAGTGCATGTTTAATCACAATTGGATATTCAGTTGTTGTTTCCTCGGATTCCGCTGTTTTCTTATTAGATTCTTCAGTTGAAGTTGCTTCAGATTTTTTATCTGTTTGCTCACTTGAACAACCGGCTAATGCAATCATAAGCATCACAATTAGTAATGTTAAGAATAATGATATTTTTTGTTTTGTAATCATTTTGTATATCCTTTCTTAATATAAGAATAGTTGATAATAATTATCACTATCATTAATGTAAATCTCCTTTAATAGGTTGTCAATGAAATATTTAGATATAACAAGGTGAACCGTATCATAAATAGCGGCAGTTTTACCGCCTTTATAAGGATTCTGGGGAACAAATTATTATAATAGGATTAACTTTCATTAGCCCGCTTAACGCGGGCTTTTTTTAATACTAAGAAAATCTTAAGATTTATACCCGGAGTTTATTAAGATTTAATTGGTATCATTACCTTAAACGAATAAATAATAGGAGTGATATCATATGTTCCGATTCATATACAGGAGTGAATTTTTATGAATATATTAGTTTGTGATGATGATAAGGCCATTGTAGATGCTATAGGAATTTACTTAGAAAATGAAGGTTATAAAGTTCTCAAAGCGTCTAACGGAATAGAGGCTATCGAAATAATCGAAGATCATGAGATCCATCTGATTATTATGGATATTATGATGCCTAAGATGGACGGCATAACAGCTACTATGAAAATCAGAGAAGACAATAAAATACCGTTGATTATGCTTTCTGCCAAGTCTGAGGATTATGATAAGATATTAGGATTAAATTTAGGAGCAGATGATTATATCACCAAACCATTTAATCCTTTAGAGCTCATAGCAAGAGTGAAGTCACAGCTAAGAAGGTATACCACATTGGGAAGCCTTGAAGCCAAGAACCATGTCTATCAAACTGGGGGACTTATCATTGATGATGAAAGTAAAGTAATCACTGTTGATGGAGAGGCAGTTCATCTTACACCGGTACAATATAAAATATTAAAGCTTTTGACTGTCAATGCTGGGAGAGTTTTTTCTATAGAGGAGATCTATCAGAAGGTATGGAATGAAACACCTGTTAATCCGGAGAATACGGTAGCCGTTCATATAAGAAAAATCAGAGAAAAAATAGAAATCAACCCGAAAGAACCAAAATATTTAAAGGTGGTGTGGGGAATTGGATACAAAGTTGAAAAATTATAGCCACTCAATCATAACGAAAATTATCGTTTTTGTTATGGTGATCACATGTTTTACGGGTGCTCTAACATCATTTGTACATACAGTAATTTTAAGTGATGGTGATTTTGGAATCATTTCTGAAGACAACTACTTTCAAAGCAAAGCCTATGTACAGGAAAGTAAAAATCTTGTAAGCAACCTAACCCAACTAATAGGAGAATATAAGAATGAAGAGCATATTTTAAAAGGCAGGAGTATCAGTGAGGAAGAATTAAGAAGCGAAGAGGGAAACTTATACTCAGACTTTCAATTCCAATCTAAGAGCTATAATCCTAACTTGAGTGAAGAGGAAAACTATAAGAAGTTCAAAAAAGTATATAAAGATAAGATTTCTCAAGCAAAGGATAGGCTGATTAAGAATGATTTAAGAGCATTTCATTTAATGAAGCAAAATCTAGAAGGTTATGAAGGTCTAGTTTATTATGCAAGCAATGGTACCAATGTATTTACGAACAGTACAAAAAAAGAACAAGCTCAATTTAAAACCTATCCTTCTTATATGATTTTTGAGAATTATAAAAGAGAGATTTATCCGAATGAAGTAGAAGATAATGAACATTTGTATGGGATTACAGGACAAATAGATGGATTGGATCCAGAAACTACTGTGATTTATGTGGCTTTTACGGAAGAATTTTTAAATCTCAAAATAAAAGAATGGAAGGAAGACAAGGTAGCAGCGACCAATAACTTATATAAAGTAGTAGGATTTTTAGTAGGGCTTATTTTATCCTTTCTATATTTATTACTCATAATTGGGAGAAAATCTTTTGACGATAAAGAAGTACACTTCCATGCAATAGATAGATTATATAATGATCTTAACCTAGTGTTGTGTCTAGGGATGATAATGCTTTGGGTTACATTGTTGGATAGGGTAGGTTTTGAAAACGCCCATCAAATGTCTATTCCAATTACAGCCCCAATTGCCACAGCAGGCCTCATACTCGTTTTATCACTTGTGAAGCAGTTCAAGAATCGAACTCTCATCAAGCATACCTTGCTCTATAGGATTTTCTATAAGCTGTTTGTATTTGTACGGAATGTATATGATAGTGGAAGTGTTGGCGTAAAGACTGTATTACTAGTCATCGGTTATCCTATATTGGTTGTAATAACGTTTTTCATGTTCCCGGTAACCATAGGTGTAGCTGCCTGGTTTGCTTTTAAAAAGGTGAAATCTTTCCATGCTATACAAGAAGGGGTTGAGAGAATAAAGGACGGGGACCTTCGTCATCGAATCGATGTGGAGGGAGAGGGAGAGTTTGAAAGGCTTGCTGATAATATAAACAGCATTACAGATGGTTTGAAAAAAGCCGTTGATAGTGAGCTAAAAAGTGAACGGTTAAAAACAGAGCTCATTACTAATGTATCACATGATATCCGAACACCTTTGACTTCGATTATTACTTATGTCGACTTATTGAAAAAAGAAAAGGATTCTTCCAAGGTAGAAGAATATATCGAGGTACTGGATCAAAAATCGAAAAGGCTCAAAGTGCTAACAGACGATTTATTTGAAGCGGCTAAGGCCTCAAGTGGAGATATTCCGGTTCAATTAGATAAAATTGATATCGTATCTTTAATCACCCAGGGGCTGGGAGAGGTAAATGACAAAATTGAAGCCTCAGATTTAGAATTTAAGATGAATCATCCCGAGGATAAAGTATATATGAAAGCAGATGGAAGATTACTGTGGAGATCGATAGAAAACTTATTATCCAATATATTTAAATATGCTTTAAAGGGGTCAAGGGTCTATATTGATATTGAAGATACGGGCAGCGAAGTCCTTCTCACCTTCAAAAATATTTCAGCTTATGAATTAAATATTTCAGCAGACGAATTAATGGAGCGTTTTAAAAGGGGCGATGAATCCAGATTTAGTGAGGGAAGTGGATTAGGACTATCAATTGCAAGAAGCCTTATTGAGCTACAAGATGGGACATTTTCTATTCAAGTTGATGGAGATTTGTTCAAGTCGATGATCTGTATACCTAAACATCATAACAATGACTGACTCGTATTGGTTTTTTAAAATTAAATGATTATTAGGAATAGGATATCAAAGCGGTATCCTATTTTTTTGCATAGCCTTTAATAAGTTGTGCCAAATAAATCAGCCCTTTTTCTAATTGTTCAATTGAAGTGTAAGAATAGGGTATGTGAAGGTGCGGATAATCCTTTTTTATACACACTTCCTAGATACAAGACTAAAGGTAAGTTAAAGGAACTATTTGACTTGCTGCTGAATTTCCCCCCTACCAGAGCGACATCTTCCGTTTCCGTTTTTTCGGACTTTTATATTAGTTTATTCCGCAAAACAGGAATTTTCCGCTTTTACGGAATATTATTTTACTATTTATAGTTATATTACCTAGTAATTCCAAGTTGGCACGATACTTGCAGATAATAGATTGAGAGAATAAATGAAGTCTTATCGATCATCTCAGGGGGTGCTGGAAAAGTGAATGAACTTGTTTCTATGGAAGACTAATTTTTACTAGACTACATGAAAATCTTCTAAGATTCCGGAAATTAACATTGGTATTTTCCATTATTAACAAAATTAGAATATTCATTGTGCTAGTAACAAGGAGTTATTAATTTCTACAAATACTAGCATAAAACGTGAAAAGGGTATAAATGTGAAGATCATTTACAAATGATTATAGAAACGTTTATTTAGAAAATGCCCTTTATGGAATTAAATTTAGGGGGATTTATATGGATTTATTAATTATTTTATTAGCGCTCGGATTATTAATGTTTGCTGCTTACCGCGGTTATTCAGTTATTTTATTTGCTCCTATCTGTGCGCTTCTGGCTGTTTTGTTAATCGCACCGCTCCATGTTTTGCCCTTCTTTTCAGGCGTGTTCATGGAAAAGATGGTCGGCTTTATTAAATCGTATTTTGCCGTTTTCTTATTAGGAGCTATTTTTGGTAAGGTCGTAGAAATGTCAGGGATTGCTGAGTCCATTGCTAAGACTATTGTCAGCTGGCTTGGCGCAAAACGGGCGATGCTGACGATTGTGTTGCTTGGTGCAATTTTAACTTACAGCGGTGTCAGTTTATTCGTAGCTGTGTTTGCGATTTATCCATTTGCTGCGCAAATGTTCAGACAAGCAAATATTCCGAAAAGATTGATTCCGGGTACGATTGCTCTTGGTGCTTTTACTTTTACAATGGATGCATTGCCAGGTACACCGCAAATTCAAAACGTTATTCCGATTGCCTTCTTTAAAACAGATATCTATGCTGCACCAATCCTTGGAATCATAGGCGCCATCATTGTTTTATCTGTAGGCTTATTGTACCTAGAGTCGAGAAGGAAAAAAGCTGAAAGAGCCGGTGAAGGCTATTATGGTTTTGAAGCGGAAACAGCCGCTGCGTTGGAAAAGGAGAAGACAGAATCGAAAGAACCTGCTCTTCTCAATTTAACGACCAAGCAATCGTTAGCTAAACAGATCCTTGCCTTTGTTCCACTTATTTTGGTTGGGGTAACGAATAAACTGTTTGTAACGTATATTCCGACATGGTATCCGAATGGCTTTGATTTTACAGCACTTGGTTTAGATGCTTATAAGGTTGATGTAGCTGTATCTGCCCCGATCTGGGCGATTATTATGGCACTGCTCGTAGGGATTGTGACGTCTATTGCTTATGATTGGAGACGGGTAACGGCAAAATTTAAGGATGGTGTGAATGTGGCCATCGGAGGTTCCCTGCTGGCCACTATGAACACTGGTGCTGAGTATGGATTTGGCGGTATTATCGCCGCACTTCCGGGATTTTCGAAAATCAGTGACGGGATATCTACTGCATTTACAAATCCGCTTGTTAACGGTGCGGTTACGACAACTGCACTTGCCGGGATGACAGGATCGGCATCCGGTGGTATGGGTATTGCGCTAGGGGCAATGGCTGATAAGTATAATCAAGCGATTGCTGCTGCTAATATTCCTCCAGAAGTTATGCACCGTGTAGTGGCGATGGCATCAGGCGGTATGGATACTCTCCCTCATAACGGTGCCGTGATAACCTTGCTTGCGGTAACAGGATTAACGCATAAGCAATCGTATAGAGATATTTTTGCCATCACCGTTATTAAAACATTAACTGTATTCGTGATTATTGCTCTTTATACATTCTTCGGAATTGTTTAATAGAATAAAAATTTACTAGACAACTAGATCGTTTAATATTTTAGGAGGTATGAACGTGGGGAAAACATTAGCAGGAAAAACAGCATTTATTACAGGGTCGGCAAGCGGAATCGGCTTAGAAATCGCTAAGACATTTGCTCAAGAAGGGGCAAATATCGTTATTTCTGATTTAAATGCTGAAAAAAGCGAACAAGTGGTGCTGGAGCTAAAAGAACAAGGATTTGAAGCGATTGCTGCTCCTTGTGATGTTACCAATGAGGAAGCGTTTAAGAATAGTCTTCAATTGGCGCACAGCACCTTTGGAAAAATTGATATTTTAGTTAATAATGCTGGACTGCAGTATGTCTCTCCGATTGAGGAGTTCCCAACAGAAAAATTCGAACTGCTTCTAAAGGTTATGTTAACTGCTCCTTTTATTGGGATTAAGCATGTCTTCCCATTTATGAAGGAGCAAGGCTTTGGCCGGGTTATCAACATGGCTTCGATCAATGGTCTTGTTGGCTTTGCCGGCAAAGCGGCCTACAATAGTGCTAAACATGGGGTCATTGGTTTGACGAAAGTAGCAGCATTGGAAGGAGCTCCGCACGGAATTACAGTAAATGCCTTATGTCCTGGCTATGTGGATACTCCGCTTGTAAGAGGACAATTAGCTGATTTAGCCAAGACAAGGAAGGTTAGCCTGGATCGAGCTGTGGAGGAAGTCCTGCTACCGCTTGTTCCACAAAAAAGGTTGTTATCTGTATCGGAAATTGCTGATTATGCTGTCTTTTTAGCAAGTGATAAAGGCAGAGGAGTAACAGGACAGGCTGTCGTACTAGATGGCGGGTATACAGCACAATAAAGTGAAACTTCTACCAGTGAGGGTTTTCCTTCATCCCCCATTGGTGGTTAATCCCGTTCTACGGTCACTAAGACTTCAAGCTTTGCTTTCAATCAAGTAACCGTATGAACCTGATTGGTGAAAGCTTGCCTTTGAAAACCACAAAGGCAAGCTTTCACTGTATTTTATCAATCGGACCTTAACGGGCAGTTGTCCCTCACCTATCTTCTTGGGCTCCTCATAAGCTTAAGGTGGGGGACTTACTGCCCTTTAAATGTGGGATAAAAAGAAAGCTGCCCTGAAAATAAGCAGGGGACTAAGATGAAAATTCTATAGTATGAATAACGCAGCTTATTTCCATGCCTCGCGTTGTGGAATTCGTTAGTGTGAATGCCTCCGTTAAACAATATGATTGATTAGGTAATGGGCGGATTATTTTGGATACGTACCCATACGTAATTTTAGACTGCTTTTGTTATAATAAATAGAACGAGTGCAACAAGGGGGAAGCAAAAGTGAGTCGGGCATTTGACGGAGTACCAATCAGTTGGCATGAGCAAATTATCAATCTGTTAGCAGAACGTGTGGTCATTATCGATGATAACGGAATGATTTTATATATCAATGAGGGATATTGCCAATTTATTGGGACAACTATGGAAAAGGCAATTGGTCAGCCTGTACAGGATGTGATTGAAAACTCGCGAATGCACAGGATGGTCAAAACAGGAAAGGCGGAACTGGCTGCTGTTCAAAAAATCAATGGCAGTGAAATGATTGCCAACCGTTTTCCTATTTTTGAGGATGGGAAAGTTGTTGGCGCTGTGGGAAATGTGATGTTTCGCAATCCTGAGGAATGGCGGATGTATAGAACAAAAATTCAAAACCTCGTCGAAGAATTAAACTATTATCAAGCAAAAGCTCAAAGAGATTTGCGGAGTAAATACAGCTTTGAGGACTTAATTGGCAGCAGCCCTATCTTTCTTGGGGCAAAGACACTCGCCCAAAGAGTATCTGGGAGCAATTCATCGGTGTTATTAATCGGGGAATCGGGCACCGGGAAGGAATTATTTGCTCATGCGATTCACCATAAAAGCACCCGTGCGTCTGCTCCTTTTGTGGCGATTAACTGTTCCTCCATCCCTGAGCACTTATTAGAATCGGAATTGTTTGGCTATGAGGATGGTGCTTTTACAGGTGCGAAAAAAGGCGGTAAGAAGGGACAGTTCGAACTGGCCGGTGGAGGAACGCTTTTCTTGGATGAAATTGGGGACATGCCGCTCTCGATGCAAAGCAAACTATTAAGGGTATTGCAGGAAAAAGAGGTTGTACGTGTAGGCGGCTATAAGTCAATCTCTATTGATGTGCGAATTATCGCTGCTACCCATCGTGATTTAGAAGAGATGGTTGAAAAAGGGGAGTTCCGCCAAGATTTATATTATCGCTTAAATGTCATTAAAATTGATATTCCTCCGCTAAGGGAACGAAAGGCAGATATCCCCCCGATTGCGAAACGGTTATTAAAAAAACTGGAGGCGAGATTTTATCGCAATAGTATTGAGCTGTCTGCTGAAGTAAAAGAAAGGCTGATGCAGCACTCATGGCCCGGAAACATTCGCGAATTGGAAAATGTTTTAGAGCGTTCGATTAATGTGCTGGACGGTAAAACGATTAAGGTATCTGATTTGCCCTTGTATTTGCGCGATTTTGAGCCGGAGGACGGTAGCGCCATTCATTCTAATCAAGAGGTTTCTCCAAGCCTTGTGTCAGCATCGGAACCATTGTTCGTTCAGCCATTGAAGGAGACGCTGGCGCAAGTGGAAAAACAAGCGATTGAACATGCTTTAGCGGTTACGAAAGGCAATAAGCTAGAAGCGGCTCTGCTGCTGGAAATCGGTAAAACGAGTTTTTACGATAAATGTAAGTTATATAATATAAAATAAAGAGATGCTAGTCGTAAAGTTTACTTTTAGTCTAGAGAAATCGCAGTTGGAAATTGGCGTGACATAGGGCCGTTTGATCATCTGAAAATCGAAAATAGCTGTGGTACAGTGGAAACAATAAATCCCCCCTATTAGAAATGGTTTTAGAACTTGTCTAATAAGGGGGATTATTATTTTACGGTAATGTAGATTCTAAATAAACACAAAACAGCTGCCGGGAGGAATTTCCCGACAGCCAGGATAAGGCTAAAATTATCTTTTACCAGGCTTTTTGCCTGTTCCTTTACCAGGCTTTTTACCTGTTCCTTTACCAGGCCCTTTGCCTGTTCCTTTACCAGGCTTTTTGCCTGTTCCTTTACCAGGTCCTTTACCAGTTCCTTTACCTTGTGCTACTGGGTTTTGAGTTAAATACTCACCAAGACCTGCTTTTTTTGCTGTTTCAATTAACTCTAAAATTTGAGCTCCACTCATCGTTAGAACCCCCTTTCCGTAAAATTCCCTTAAAGTGTAAGGTTATGTAGTTTATGAATTCTTTTTTTATTTGTTCTAGGTTTTATTTATTTTATTTATTTTATTATCAAATCCATTCTTCTCTCATAAGATGACAATGTAAAAAAAAAGAGGGAATGATGTTATGCAGCATAATATTCCTACAATGAGTATTTTTTTAGAGCCCAAGCACCTTGAAGTACTGGAAAGCGACATCTGGAACGAGGAGCTTCTTCCTTCCAAGCTATTAGTAAACAACATTCCGTACGAAATCGGTATTACTTATCGTGGAGATCACATACGCAATTTTCCCCAAAAATCGTTTAGAGTCGACTTTGGAACATATAACGAGAGATTTACGGGGCGTGAAATTCACCTTAATGCTGAATATAGTGATCCCTCATTCATTCGAAACAAGCTATCCTTTGATTTTTTTCAAGACATTGGGAGTGTTTCTCCTGATTGTAAGCATGTTTTCGTTGAACTTAATGGAAAGCCTATGGGGATCTACTTACAGATTGAATCGGTCGATGAATGGTTTTTACAAAAAAGGCAGCTTCCATATGGTTCAATTTTTTATGCGACGGAATACCATGCTAATTTTTCTTTATTAACTCCGGAAGAGAATCCGAAACCTTCTCTTCTATCCGGATATGTACGGAAATTAGGTAAGGTTGAGGATGACCTCGATTTAGAAATGCTCATATATAAAATTAATACGATTTCGCGAAATGATTTTGGTAAAGAAATTACAAAATACTTAGATGTTGAAAAATATTTGTTGTGGCTATGTGGAATTGTGTGTACGCAGAACTTTGATGGTTTCATTCACAATTATGCACTATATCGAAATGGGGGAAGTGGATTATTCCAAATAATCCCCTGGGATTATGATGCAACGTGGGGCAGGGATTGGGATGGGGAGATAATGGAATGCGATGATGTTCCCATTGAAGGCTATAATACACTAACTGCACGTTTACTTGATGTAAAGGTATTCCGGGATCAGTACCGTCTTCTCCTTGAGGAAATATTAGAAACCTCATTTACACCTGAGGCATTAGAACCGAAAATTACAACCCTTCATAGACAAATACACCCTTATATAACTTTAGACTCTTATAAAAAGAAGTCCATCGATATATTTGTTAATGAGCCGGAACTTATTCTGGAGTTTATAGCCAAACGTAATAAGTATCTTCGCGAGCATCTAAAAGACTTAACATAAGGAGGGGAATCCTTTGGAACCCATTAGTGTGAGAAATACAAAGAAATATGGCAGAGGGATATTTGCAGAACGTAATATTAAGAATGGCGAGTTCCTTGAGGAAGCGCCAGTAATTGTTATTCCTAAAATTGAATGGAAGCTAATGAGGGAGTGTATTCTTTCAAACTATATCTTCCGTTGGGGAGAGGATAAAGCTCTTGCTTTAGGATACGGTTCTTTATACAATCACTCCTACATTCCTAATGCGAGGTATATTACTAATATTGAAAACCACTCGATAGACTTTTATGCCATGAAAGATATTCATGAGGGAGAAGAGATACTGGTCAATTACAATGGAGACCCAGAGGACCAGTCTCCATTATGGTTTGAAGTTATAGAGTAAAATGCGTGAAGAAAGATAGAATACGTAGATTCAGTTGAAAATAAGAATCTTAAATGATTTTTACTTTTTGATAATTGTAGGAAAGGCGCCAAACGTGTACGCATGTCCCCGCCAACTCGAGTAATCACCTGTAGAATCTTCAATCGATGTAACCTCAAAAAAGAAAACAATCTTTCTTTTAACAAGGAAAAGTTGTTTTCTTCTTCTGATGTTTCCCCTATTTGGTTAATACATCCTTTATAATTATGGCTTATGGATCGAATGTGACAAAAAGGTCATAGTGAATATGGTAAAATAGACTTGCTTTTGCTCAATAGGGACTTTGATATGCCATGCAAATCATATAGCATTTTATTGGGACTCGGCCGATGTATTGGCGGAGGCAGCATAATTAAATGATCGATCTGTTCAATTCTATAAAAAGATGGGGAAGTACAATTTAGTATGAAAGTAAATAAAATAAAATTAATTTGGGTCTTATCTGTTTTTCTATTATTCTTTTTTATAAGTGTAAATATCTTTACTTCTTATGTAAAAATAAAAAAAACGGTTGAGGAATCAATCGCAAACCAAAGTCTGGAGGCAGCAAAGTCAATCGCTGCTTCGATGGATGTAGAAGCGTATAAGCAGTTCCTTCTTAATCCTACAAAAAACAAAGAATATTGGAAAACGAGAAAATACTTGAATGATGCAAGAGAAAAAATAGGGGCTTTATATGTATACACTCTTGTTGTTGATAATCCTAAAGTGTCGACAGCTATGATTATGGGAATGCCTAAAGAAGCTGCAGAGTCTTATCCGATAGGAGAGGCTTGTACCGTACCAGAAGAACAAGTGAAACGAGCGTATGAGGGAAAGACATATGTTACAGGAGTGCTTAAGGACTCTAAATATGAAGACTATTTGTCGGTTGGAGCCCCGATTAAGGATCATGAAGGTAAGATTATTGGATATTTAGGAATTGATATAAGCGCGGATACACTCAATAGTATAGAAAATAAAGTGCTGAAAAATAGTATTTCTAATCTTGCTTTTAACGCTGTATTTGTATTAATCGTATTAGGATCCTTTTTTGTCATGCAGAGATGGTATCAAAGAGAAACAACAAAGGAAATTGAAGATACCGAGGATACATATCAAACAGAAATTAGAACGTTAATATCTTCTGTTCAATCTTTAAGACATGATTTTACAAATCATATTCAGGTTTTACATGGTCTTCTCAAATTAGGAAAAGCAGAGAAAGCGTTAGAGTATTTATCGTCTCTATTTAAAGAGGTTCGTTCTATTGAATCTGTAAAAATAAATATAGATAACCCTGGGCTTTCTGTATTATTTCAAACAAAGAAACTTTCTGCTGAAAACCATAATATCGATATTAATTTTACAGTTTCTAATGTTGCATTCGATACAATTAAAACCATAGATTTAATCAAAATATTATCGAATTTAATTGATAATGCAATTGATGCGGCAATAGTACTGCCTGAGGGTGAGCGGAAAATAAATATTGTATGTAAAGCTAATTCAACCCATTATTTATTTGAAATTACGAATACAGGTCCAAAGATTATTGATAAGGAATTGATTTTTAAAAGTGGGTATTCAACTAAAAAGAAAGAATCGGGAAAAATTAGAGGACAAGGTTTATTTATTGTTAAGGAAATAGTTCATAAATATGATGGGCATATAGTAATGGAGTCAACGGAAACAGAGACTACAGCAACTGTGAATATTCCAATAAAAAAATTCACTTCATGAGCTAAGTGTCATCATCATTTGAACGATAAATCTGCTGTATTGTCACGTGTGAAACCGCAGTTTCACACGAATGAGCAAAAAAATAAAGGTGAGTTACATTGTCTCTGCATTACAATGTAAGCTCACTATTTTTAATTTTTATTCATTAAGCTATGTTTTTTACCATAGCTAAAATAGACGAACAGTCCAATGACAAACCAAATCCCGCATGCAATCCATGTATCAATGGAGAGCTGAGAAAGTAAAAATAAACATAATAGGAATGATACAATCGGTAAGACTGGAAAGAATGGTACCTTAAAACTGCCAGATGGTATACTTTTATCTTTTCGTAAGTAAATAATTCCGATTGATACTACTGTAAATGCAAGTAATGTTCCCATATTCACCAGCTCTGCCAGTTTAGATAATGGAATAAAACCAGCAAAAAAAGCTACAATCACTGCAAAGACCCATGTGTTTTTTATAGGCGTTTTGTATTTTTTATGCAACTCATACATACTTTTCGGAAGCAATCCATCACGACTAAGTGCATAAAGAAGTCTTGTCCCGCCATAGGACATTACAAGTATAACGGTCGTCATCCCAGTAATCGCCCCAAGGGAAATAACTCCAGCTACCCATTCCTGCTGAATAAGTTGCATAGCATAACTAACTGGGTCACTTACATTAAGGCTTGTATATGGAGCAATTCCAGTTAACACAAGAGCAACCGCTACGTAAAGCAATGTACAAATTAATAATGAACCAATAATTCCAATTGGCATACTGCGTTGAGGATTCTTTACTTCCTCAGCTGCTGATGAAACAGCATCAAATCCTAAATAAGCAAAGAAAACAAGGGCTGCTCCACTCGTAACTCCACCTATCCCAAATGGCATAAATGGCTGCCAATTAATAGGTTTGACATAAAAAATACCTACTACAATAAATAAGAGAATAACACTTATTTTAATAAAAACCATGATTTTATTAAATTTCGCAGATTCTTGTACCCCGATTGTTAATAAACCCGCAATGGCTAATACAATGGCTATTGCGGGTACATTTAAATATGTTCCGTTTGCTGGATTAAAAGCTTCAGAAATTGCATTTGGAATCATGATATTAAAGCCTGCTAATAAAGAATGCAGATAGGAAGACCAACCAGTTGCAACCGCAGCCACCGCTAAACCGTATTCTAATAGTAAGGCCCAACCAATTAACCAAGCGATTAATTCACCAAATACAATATAGCCGTATGTATATGCACTACCCGTTACTGGTACAGATGAAGCAAATTCCGAAAAACACATGGCTGCTAATGCGCAGACGATAGCGGCGATTATAAACGATAATATGATAGCTGGTCCAGCATGATTTGCTGCTACTGTGCCAGGAAGAATGAATATGCCTGTTCCGACAATAGCACCAACACCGAGTAAGATTAAATCAAATGATCCTAATGTTTTCTTCAGCTGTGACTCCCCGCTTTTTTTCAATAAATCTCCGATAGGCTTTTTTCGAAATACTTCACTTTTCATTTTTAACACCCTTTTTTAATTATGATTATTTGAGGTTAAAGTGTAGAAAAATCTGCATGCTTAGTATTCTTTAGTATGGATAAATCTATACGATATGTAAGCTGACCTAGTAAAAGGAAACAACAATATAAAGATTTCCTAATTCATATGAGGCAGGGGATAAAATTGCTTTTGATATAAAGAAATAAATGTAGAAGGGGAGGCTTGTCAATATGGGAAGACTATGACAGTATATAAGCATATAACGAACTCTCTATCTGTTTTCTGTGAATTTCAAGTTCGTAGCAGCTCTTCCTATGAAGCAGCAAAAAGGGAATTGAAACTAACTTATACATTAGGAGAGTAACCGATTACGAATGGAGGAAATAGAGTTATGTCAAATTTGCCAAATTGTCCAAAGTGTAATTCAGAATACACATATGAAGACGGCAGCCTTTTAGTTTGTCCAGAATGTGCTCATGAGTGGACGCCAGGCTTAGAAAATGAAAATAGCGAAGAGCAAAAGGTTGTCAAAGATTCAAATGGAAATGTTTTAAACGATGGAGACGCAGTAACGGTTATCAAAGATTTAAAAGTAAAAGGAAGTTCATCGGTTTTAAAACAAGGTACAAAAGTGAAAAGTATTCGTTTAGTCGATGGGGACCATAATATTGATTGTAAAATTGATGGTTTTGGAGCGATGAAATTAAAATCCGAATTTGTTAAAAAGATATAAATGTGATTTTAATATAAAAAATGGTCAGCCCCTAAACCTGGATATCATGATTGTTTGAGGGCTGACCTATTTTAATTAAACACCTGGGAACCAGCCTGGTGTATGAATAATGGCATTCCATAATGGATCAGGTATAACTAATTGTTCCTGTTTACTTTTGTCAATCTGTGTTACGATTTCATCTTCTCTTCCTTCTGCTACTTTTTGCACCCAATCAGGGTCAATAATTAACTCTCTACCAAGTGCTAGTAAAGGGACTCCTGTCTCAAATGCTTTCCGAGCGTCATCAGCAGAATAAATAGAACCTACACCGATAAGAGGAACCCGATTATTAATCGTTTCTAGCAGGTATTCAATGCGTATTTTATTGACATCATCTACGCCTCTTCTAGCTGTAGAAAAGAATTCAGTTAATGAAACATGTAGATAATCTAAGTCTTTATCGGCTAAAGCGTCTACTAAGGCTAGTGTATCCGCCATCGTAATTCCCGGTGTTTCTGGTTCTTCCGGTGAAAAACGATATCCAACAATAAATGGAGATTGAGCATGCTCCTTAACTACATTCTTTACCTTATCTACTACAGCTAAAGGGAAGGTCATACGCTTTTCGAGACTACCCCCAAATCGATCTTCACGACGATTAGAATGTGGGGAGAAGAATTGTTGAATTAAATATCCGTTTGCTCCATGAATTTCAACTCCATCGAATCCTGCTTCAATCGCACGTCGAGTCGTTTCTCCAAAAGCATGAATAATCTCCTCAACTTCTGATTCTGTCAAAGCTCTTGGCTTTACAGCTGGTTCTTCTGTTGAAGCGCCGCCTTTTTCTGCAGGTATATCACTTGCACTTACAATTTCACCATTAGGGACTAGCTCTGGAGGACACATTCTTCCACCATGGAACATTTGTAAGACAGCTTTAGCACCTTGATCTTTAATTCCTTTTGCTAACTGCTTTAAGCTTGGTATCATTTCATCACTGTCACCACCAAATTCACCATGAAACCCTTTTCCATTTGGCGTAACATATGTACAAGCAGTAATCACCATGCTGACTCCTTTAGAGCGGCGAGCGTAATAATTTACTTCTGCCTCTGTTACTGTTCCATCCGGATTAGACGAGAAGTTTGTCATAGGTGCCATAACAATTCGATTTTTTAACTCAACTCCATTTGTAAATGTATATGGAGATAATAAATGTTGGTCATTTTTATTCATGCTTACTTTCCCCCTTCATTAAGATATAGTTAACATACTAAATAAAATAAATATTTTACAATGTTATGCTTAGCTAATAATCTGAATCTTATTAAAAATAGACGCTGCCTTATGAAAGGGGAGCGCCTATTTTGGGATGTTCTATATTTTAAAAATCAAAGTTGTCAGGGTCTGGTCCTACTCGATGATTTTGATTTAGTTCATCAATTCTCTGCATTTCTTCTTTCGTTAACTCAAAGTCAAATACAGTCGAGTTTTCAACAATTCGATGTTCTTTCGTAGATTTCGGAATGGTTACAACACCGTTTTGTAAATCCCAACGTATAATAACTTGAGCGATGGTTTTATTATGTGTATGAGCAATTTCTTGTAGAACCGGGTTATCCAGTAATTGACCTTGCATTAAAGGTGACCAAGCTTCTAACCGAATTCCGTGTTCTTGACAAAAGGCTTGAACTTCTTTTTGCGTTAAACGTGGGTGATATTCTACTTGGTTAACCATCGGTTTAATTTCTGCATCTTTCATTAAGTCTTCAAGATGATGGATTTGGAAGTTACTTACGCCGATTGCTTTTACTTTCCCTTCCTTATAAAGAGTTTCTAATGCTCGCCATGCTTCTTTGTATTTCCCTTCTACAGGCCAGTGAATAAGATATAAATCTAAATAATCTAGACCAAGTTTCTTTAGGCTCGTTTCATAAGCGGCAATCGTTGATTCGTAACCCAAATCAGAATTCCACACTTTCGACGTAACAAATAATTCTTCTCTAGAAATGCCCGTTTCATCTAGCCCTTCGCGGATAGCTTGGCCAACTCCTTCTTCATTTTCATAAATGGCAGCTGTATCAATACTACGATATCCATGTTTAATGGCGAATTTAACAGCATTCACTAATTCAGGGCCTTCTTCTACTTTAAATACTCCAATACCAAGCCAAGGCATTTTAACACCGTTATATAAAGTTGTTGTATCTTGTAAGTTTCTAGTCATTATCAATAAACCTCCCATTGTTGTTATAAGAAAATAGAGTTGTTCTATACTTGTTTAATATTTGGTCAACCACCTCCTTTAATTTATCTTTTTTCAAGAATTCTACTCCAACCTGTAAGTATTGCGGCCATTAGTACCATTAGTGCTCCTATCCAAGAAGTATGAATTAGTCCGATAGAGTTTGTGATAACCCCACCTAAATACGATCCAAGCGCAATTCCAGCATTAAATGCAGCGATGTTAATAGCTGATGCCACATCGACTGCTGTTGGTACGAAACGCTCTGCTAACATGACTACATAGACTTGTAAGCCTGGCACATTCATAAAAGCCATAAGTCCCATTAAGAAAATGGTCATTAATCCTGCTATTTTAAATGGTGCCGTGAACATTAAGATAAATAGTATAACAGCTTGTACAATAAACATATAAAATAATGCTTTAATCGGATTTTGATTAGATAGCTTTCCGCCTACCATGTTACCAATTGCAATCGCAATACCGTAAATAAACAGAATCACTGCAACGGTTCCTTCCTTAAATCCTGTGATAGTCTGCAGTAATGGTGATAAATAAGTAAAGACAACGAATGTTCCTCCATAGCCTAAAGCGGTAATGATAAACATAAGCAGTAAGCGACCGTTTGTTACCAACTTGAACTGATCCTGCAGTGTTGTACGCTTGCCCTTTCGCAGATCAGATGGAACCAGGATACTATTTGCGATTAGTGCAAGAACACCCACCGCTACTATGACGATAAAGGCCATTCTCCAGTCGAATTGCTGACCGATGAATGTTCCGAATGGGACTCCTGTAACGGTAGCTACTGTCAGCCCAGTGAACATAATGGATATTGCACTAGCCCGCCGATTTTCTGGTACTAAATCAGCGGCAATCGTGGAGCCAATTGACATGAAAATACCATGTGAAAAGGCAGAAATCACACGGGCTGCAAGTAAAACCCCAATACTGGAAGCTCCAGCAGCGATACTGTTTCCTATAATAAAAATAACCATAATCCAAAGCAATAAAGCTTTACGTGACATCCTCGAAGTAAGAGAGGTGAGAATGGGTGCTCCAAATGTTACTCCTAAAGCATATAAAGAAACAGTTAAACCAGCTGTTGTAACAGGTATTTGTAAATCCTTCGCGATGAGAGGCAGTAGACCAACACTGATAAATTCTGTCGTTCCAATTGCAAATGCACTGACTGCTAATGCAAGCAGTGCGAATGTACTTCTTTTTTTATCTATAGACATTTTTTTCCCTCCAAAGTGATTGTGACACTGTATTAATGAAGTCAGTTAAAGTAAACTATATAAATTAATGAATACGATAACTTTTAACTGGCAAATGTTATTATGGGATATATATAAGTTAAAGAAAAGTACGTACTTTAAAGTAATATAGATACCTAAAGGTTCTATAGGTACTTTTAAGTACCTATTAATTTGGAGGAGAAATTATGAAGAAAAAGAAATACAATATATCAGTAGAAGCGACATTAGAAGTGATAGGCGGGAAGTGGAAATGTGTGATTCTATGCCATCTAACCCACGGAAAGAAACGAACTAGTGAATTGAAGCGTCTTATGCCAGATATTACTCAGAAGATGTTAACCCAGCAATTACGTGAATTAGAAGCGGATGGAGTGATTAATAGAATTGTGTATAATCAGATTCCTCCGAAAGTGGAATATGAGTTAAGTGAATATGGGTGGAGTTTACAAAGTATTTTAAATTCTCTTTGTGCGTGGGGAGAAAAGCATATTATGAAAGTATACGGTGATAAATTTGCTGTGTTAGAAGAGAATGTTTTAAATGAACATTTGAAGTAAGGAGATCTTAGCTTTATCATAAAATCCTTGGCTGTAAATGATTGAAAGGCCTACTGCTGAATATACACAACAGTAAGCCTTTTTTTAGTGATATTGTACAAGGATATTCATTTAAATGTTCCACTTGTCATAGGTCAGGTACTGTTTAAGTTTTTAAGACGGAATCTTTTATTTCTGGGAAGCTAGAGTGGCATTAAGTGCCTGCCCTTTTTTTGGCCAGTCACCGATAAACTCAAGTTCATTATAAGTAAAGTAGTTATGAAGAATTTCCTCGCGATTATCTAAGAAAAGCTGATCTGCTACGGCTGATACGAGCTTAGGGATACCAAACTTCATACCCGAAAGCGCAGAGGCTGAAATGCCGCAACTGATTAATGCTGAATAGTTAAAAGCAAAAATTCCATGAAGGAACTTTTTATTCCTTTCATCACGGCTTAGGAAAGCAAAGCCAGGACTGAGATAAGGATGAGCATTGAGCAAAGGATTGCTTATCTCTTCTGGTGCTTTATATCGATCCTCCCAGCGAGCGATATAGTTTTCAATTAGTCTCAATTCTGGACGTAAAGCAGGGTTAGTTAGAAGACCAGTGCTGATGAGGAGGAAATCAAAGGTGAACGTTCCTTGAGGCGTAGCGACTACCGCACCTTCGTCTGCTGCTTCTACATTAACCCAAGGTGCTCCTATATGCAGCTGAAAACCGGACCACGAGGATGCACGTTCAAAAGTATCATTAGTCGGTGGTTGATTATGTTTAAAGAAGTGAACCATAGCAGCGTATTTATCGGTGTCCGATAGACTATGGAAACGTTCAATCATCCCTGAGACTTCCATCTGGCGAATTGGGTTGATACGTGGAAGCTCCTTGCGACGAACAAAGACATGCGCTTCGGCTACACCTTGGGATAGTGCAAAATTGGCATTATCAAAAGCCGAGGCACCCCCTCCCAAGATTCCAATTTTTTTATCTTTAAGTGTTTCAAAATCAATAAATTCAGAGGTATGAGTATAAAGCTGACGTGGTAACTTCTCGGAAATCATAGGTGGTACATGCCATTCACCGCCACCTTGAATACCAGTAGCTAGAACGACTTTACGTGCAAGTAATAGATTAGATGGAGTTCCTGGCCCTTCGATATGCAATCGGTGAATGCCTTCGTCTGTAGGTTCAATGAGCTTAAGCGTTACTTCATTCATGACGGGGAGATTGAGAACCTTTCGATACCAGCGTAAATACTTCATCCAGTCACTGCGGGGGATTTTCACGATTTGTTCCCAGCCCTCTGATCCAAATTGTGCTTCCCACCATGAACGGAAAGTAAGTGAAGGGATTCCGAGGTCAATGGAGGTTAGATGTTTGGGTGTTCGCAATGTCATCATACGAGCGTAGGTTTCCCAAGGCCCTTCTAGACCTTCCTGGTTTTCATCGATTACAAGGATATTAGATATTCGCTCACGCATAAAACCAAAAGCAGCACCTAAGCCACTTTGACCGCCGCCGACAATGACTACATCATAAACATGTCCTTCAGAATGATTGAGTGGGCGAACCCAATCTTCACCTCCAAAGGCAAGATAGGAAAGGTCTCTTTTTACTTGTTCGTTTAAAGCCTCTAATTCCATAGTTTGTTCATTCCTTTCAATTGTATGTTTAATCGATACTCTAATTCTTTTCTTTCTTTCATTCGTTTTAATCTGTAATAATGGCTTTTTTAACTGTATAAAAAGTGTTTTTCTCTAAATTAGAATTCATTATTGAGAAGAATAGGAAACAAAATGTTCTGTTAATTAATATACTAAGCAATGTTATTTTTTATAACATAGTTTTGTTTGTGTTCTTATAGTATCATGTTTATTTTCATATTTCATTGTAATTTCATCTAAAATTTCCTTTTTTTATTGTGCAAATATACTAGATTTATAATTTTTTTGTCATAACAGATAAAGTAGAGGTTAAAGAAAATTGTAAAATGATCAAAAACAATATTTTATGTTATAAAATATGACGTGATAATTGTTGGATAGGTAATTTTTGTGGCAAATGCTTTAATCTTTGATAAAAAAGGTATATCGATACCTAATGAAGCGAACCCTATAGTTTAAGTAATTTTATTCGTGTTTTTTATACGGTTATCTAAAATTAAACTCGTCAATGGTGAAAATAAACATAATAAAACGAACGATGTGTATTGACGTAATTTTAATATTCGTTTAATATAATTTGCGGAGTTAAAAAATAAAAAAGAAAAATCATGTTCATTCGTATATTCTCAGTGATACGGTCTGAGAGTTTCTACTAGGAGCCGAAAATTCCTAACTACGAATGGGTAGTTCAACCTGCCCATTTATAGTTAGGAATTTCTTTTATTAGGGAGGATATATGGAACGTTTATTTAGATTGCGCGAATTAGGAACAAATGTAAGGACGGAAATATTAGCTGGTTTTACAACCTTTTTAACGATGGCTTACATTATTGTTGTGAATCCTGCCATCTTGTCCGCTGCGGGTGTGCCATTTAATCAAGTATTCATTGCGACCATTTTGGCTGCAGCTATTGGAACATTAATCATGGCTCTCTTAGCAAATTATCCGATTGCTATTGCTCCTGGTATGGGGATGAATGCTTATTTTACAAGCGTTGTTGCTACCCAAGGAGTAAGTTACCAAGTTGTTTTTGGTACGGTTTTTTTAGCAGGGATTTTATTCATCATCTTGTCGTTGACTAAATTTCGTCAATTGCTTATTGAATCAATGCCTACTTCCTTAAAATATGGAATTACAGCAGGGATTGGTTTATTTATTGCATTTATTGGATTGAAAATGTCGGGGATTGTTGTAGCGGACCCTAATTCGGTTGTAGTTTTGGGTGATTTACATAAGCCTGTTACAATCTTATCGATTGTTGGCCTGTTTATCACATTCATTTTAATTGCTCGTAAAATAAAGGGTGCTTTGTTTATTGGTATGCTTATTACGGCAATTATCGGTTATTTTATGGGGATGTTACAAATGGAAGGCGTTGTATCCACACCACCGGCAATTGTATTTTTTGATTTAGATATTACAGGTGTTTTTTCGAATTCGTTATATACAGTAGTGTTTGCCTTTTTGCTTGTTACTATTTTTGATACAACGGGAACAATGGTTGGAGTAGCGGAGCAAGCGGGTCTAATGAAAGATGGAAAGCTGCCAAGAGCTAAATCAGCTCTTGCTGCAGATGCTGTTGCGACAACCGTTGGTGCGACGCTAGGTACGAGTCCATCTAGTGCTTATGTTGAATCATCGTCAGGGGTGGCAGCTGGAGGTCGTTCTGGACTGACTGCTTTCGTAGTTGCGATTCTTTTCTTAATTGCTCTATTTTTCTCACCATTAGTAGCAGCTATTTCATCACTTTCAGCTATTACAGCTCCAGCTTTAATTATTGTTGGCTGTTATATGATGGAAGGGTTAGCTAAAATTGATTGGAAGGAATTTGATGAAGCATTCCCGGCTTTTGCGGTTATTTTGACTATGCCTTTAACGGGGAGTATTGCAACTGGAATTGCAATTGGATTTATTACATATCCAATTATTAAGCTTGTAAGTGGTAAAGGGAAAGATGTACATCCAATCATTTATCTTTTCGGAATTATTTTTGTCATTCAGATGGCCTTTTTTCCAGGGCATTAAGTCATGAGATATTCTCATAATACATGCTTTATGAATAACACCGATATAGTGAATCGTATTATATTAAATGATGGAAAGTGAAAAGAAAAAGGGATACCCTATCTAGGGTATCCCTTTTTCTGTCTTTCTTAGGCTGAAATTTGATGTTCAGATTCAGATCTTATCATTTTTTCTTTCTTACCATGTAGAAGGAAATAAAGAATAGATGCGACTAAGCTGAAGATACCTAAAATGATATATAAATTTCTATAGCCAGTCATTGGGATAATAAACCCAAGTACATAAGGACCGAAACCGAGTCCTGCATCTAGAAAGATAAAGAAAGTCGATGTAGCTAACCCCATACGATGAGATTCAGTCAATTTTACGGCAATAGCCTGAGTGCAGGATTGCATATTACCAAACCCAAGACCGATAAGGGCACCGGATAATAATAAAGTGATGCTGTTATTTGCTGTACTAAGGAGCAGCAACCCAGCTCCAAGGAAAACAAAGGCAGGGTACATCACAATATTTGCTCCCTTCACGTCCATTAAGCGACCTGTGAAAGGACGTGACACTAATACTGCAACAGCATATACAATGAAGAAAAAGCTAGCCGCATTGACCAAGTTAATTTCAATTGCATAGAAGTTGATAAAGGAAAGGACACTGGAATAACAGAAGGCTACTGCTAGCGTAACAAATGCAATGGGCAGTGCCTTAGGCTCAATAAAGTCCGAAAGTTTGAATCCTTTTACCTCTGATTTTTTTGCTGATTTCTCTAAGATCGGTACATATACAAAGAAGGCGGTAATTAAACTAATTATTCCTAAGGCAAGGCAGAAGCTAAAAATCATATGAAAGCTTGTATGTTGGCTCATATATAGCCCAATAAAAGGACCGATTGCGGTAGCGAGTGTCGCACTCATACTAAAGTAGCCAATCCCTTCTCCCTTTCTTGTCTGCGGAATGATTTGGGCTACAATTGTACCAGCCGCTGTACTTGCCATTCCTAACGTTACACCATGTATAAAACGATTAAACAGCAAGAAGGTGATACCGTAATTTAAAAAATATAAAAATGTCGTCAAAATGAAGAAAATTAAGCCGATAATTAATGTTTTTTTACGGCCAATCGAATCAATAGCACGACCGATAAATAATCGTCCAATTAATGTTCCTATAATGAAAATTCCTGTTACGAGTCCTGCTTGGCTTGTCGAAGCGTCGTATTCATTCACGGCATACACGGCAATGGTAACCATTAATAAATAAAAGATTAACGTTAAGAGAAAATTAACAGAGGAAACAATAATGAAATCTTTTGTCCAAAGTTTAGGTCTTGATGAAGTCAATTTTTATCCTCCCATTCTATAAGGTTATTGTGTATTTCCTTCATGATATGGATAGCATTGAGCTGCTCTTGTTCCGAGATTCCTTTTAAAATGTCCTTCTCAAATTGATCAATTGTTATACGGACATGCTTGTATACTTCTTTGCCTAGCTCTGTAAGCTGTATTCTTTTCTCCCTTTTGTCCTTGCTTGGAATTTGCTCGACATATCCTAATTCCTCTAGGCGGTTTATGGTTCTAGTAACGGTAGGCTTTTCTACGCTTAAATAGTTAGAAAGCTCTACAAGTGTTATTGAACCGTTAAGGGATAAATAGTATAAAATCGTCCATTGCGCTCTTTGGATCTGATGCTGGTTAAGCAGTATATTTAATTTGTTTTCAAAAGGGCGGTATAAAAGCGTGAATTGATGGAAGAATTTTTGAAATGCCTTTATGGGAAACACCTCCTGTATATAGTTAGTTAAGGTAATTATTACTCAAGGTAACTAATTTGATATAACAGAATTCAAGGTGTGTGTCTATGGAATAACAAATTTTTACACAAAATTTGTTATTGCTCAAAATATAGGATAATCGTTTTGTTATGCAAGAAATTTAATTTCATGCAACCTATATATTGACATTTTCCTTTATTATATGTTATTTAAATAATGGTTAGCACTCTAGTATAAAGAGTGCTAATGGCAGCTAATATAAGTATGGATGTTAAGTTACTTTGATTATGAAAGGAGACCCTTTAATATGGCAAAAAAGCAGTTTAAAGCAGAATCTAAAAGATTATTAGATATGATGATTCACTCCATTTATTCTCAAAAAGAGATCTTCTTACGAGAGTTGATTTCGAATGCTAGTGATGCAATCGATAAAATTTATTACAAAGCATTAACAGATGATACATTAACGTTTGATAAAGATAGTTACTACATAAAGGTCTCAGCGGATAAAGAAGGCCGGACATTGACAATTACAGATACTGGAATCGGGATGACCAAAGAGGAACTTGAGCAGCATCTTGGAACCATTGCAAAGAGTGGATCTCTAGCTTTTAAAAGTGAAAATGAATTAAAAGATGGCCACGATATTATCGGTCAATTTGGTGTAGGATTTTATTCCGCTTTTATGGTTGCAGATGTTGTAACGGTCATCAGTAAAGCTTTAGGCAGCGATGAAGCATATAAGTGGGAGTCCGAAGGGGCTGATGGCTATAAAATTGAGCCATGCGAGAAAGAAACAGTCGGCACAGAGATTATTTTAACCATTAAAGAGAATACCGAAGATGAGAAGTATGAGGAGTATTTAGAAGAGTATCGTCTGAAGGGAATTATTAAAAAATACTCTGATTTTATCCGCTACCCAATTAAAATGGATGTTACTGGCCGAAGATTAAAAGAAGGCAGCGAAGATGAATACGAGGACTATCAAGAAGAACAAATAATTAATAGTATGGTTCCTATTTGGCGAAAGAATAAAAATGAACTGACTGCTGAGGATTACGAAAACTTTTATCAAGAAAAACGGTACGGCTTTGATAAACCAATTAAGCACATTCATGTAAAAGTTGATGGTACGGTAAGATATAATGCGATTTTATTTATCCCTGAAAACATTCCTTTTGATTATTATTCAAAAGAGTTTGAAAAGGGATTAGAGCTATATTCTAACGGTGTGTTAATTATGGAAAAATGTCCGGATTTAATTCCAGACTATTTTAGCTTTGTAAAAGGGATGGTTGATTCAGAAGACTTATCGCTTAATATATCCCGGGAAATTTTGCAGCAAGATAAACAATTAAAGTTCATCGCTAAAAATATTAAAACGAAAATTAAGAAGGAACTAGAAAGTTTATTAAAACATGACCGTGAAAAATATGAAGCATTTTATCAATCATTTGGCAGACAATTAAAATTTGGTGTGTATAATAATTTCGGACAAGAAAAAGACGTTTTACAAGATTTATTGATGTTCTACTCATCAAAAGAGAAGAAATTAGTAACGCTAGATGAATACGTATCAAGAATGCCTGAGGATCAAAAGTATATTTATTATGCAACAGGTGAAACAAACGAACGAATTGAAAAAATGCCGCAAACCGAGCTAGTTGCTGATAAAGGATATGAAATTTTGTACTTTACAGATGATGTGGATGAATTTGCGATTAAAATGTTGCTGAACTATAAAGAGAAAGAGTTTAAATCCGTATCCAGCGGTGATTTAGGAATTGAAGAAGAAAACGATAATAAGCATGAAGCAGAGGAGAAGGCAAATAAAGAGCTCTTTGACTTGATGAAAGAGGTATTATCGGAAAAAGTAACAGATGTGAAAGTATCTAAACGATTAAAAACCCATCCAGTCTGTTTATCAGCTAATGGCGAATTGTCAATTGAAATGGAAAAAGTACTGAATATGATGCCGAATAACCAACAGGTTAAAGCAGATAAAACCTTAGAAATTAACGTAAACCATGAGATTTGGAAGTCACTCAAATCAGCTTTTGAACAGGACGATAAAGAAAAGGTTCGATTATATACAAATCTCTTATATAATCAAGCACTGTTAATAGAAGGTTTACCAATTCAAGATCCGTTAGAATTTACAAATGATTTGTGTAAGCTAATGGTGTAATAAACGAAGCAGAGACTGTCTAAGTAAGACAGTCTCTGCTTCGTTTATTTTTTAATAACAAATACATAAAATAAGGGGCACCAATTAAGGCAACGATAATGCCTGCTGGAATTCCGTCAGGTTCGACTACATTCCGTCCAATTATATCGGCAAGTGCAATTTGGTTTTGGGTCAATAATTTTCTGGTTGTAAAAACAAGGGAAAAGGGGTATATTTAAATGAGAATGATAATCATTTTATGTTTGATTACCAAGGAGTGAACGGAAATGGAACAATTCGAATTATTTGATGTGACGGTGATTGGGGGAGGACCAGCAGGTCTTTACTCCACTTTTTATAGCGGACTTCGAGAAATGAAAACAAAGCTTATAGAATACCAACCACAACTAGGTGGGAAAATTCATGTATATCCAGAAAAAATGATTTGGGATGTTGGAGGAATTACTCCTGTTCCTGGAGCAAAATTAATAGAGCAACTTGTAGAGCAAGGACTAACGTTTCACCCGGAAGTCGTGTTAAATGAGAAAGTAGAATCCATTACACGTAATGAAGACGGGATTTTTATTTTACATGCTGCATCTGGAAGAAAGCACTTTTCGAAAACGGTTATTATGGCCGTTGGGGGAGGAATTTTAAATCCACAAAGGCTAGCAATAGAAGGTGCTGAGAGATTTGAAGTATCTAATTTAAATTACACAGTAAAGTCTTTAAAGCGTTTCAAGGATAAGACAGTCATTATTTCAGGCGGTGGAAACTCGGCAATCGATTGGGCCAATGAATTAGAGCCTATTGCGAAAAAGGTATATTTGACGTATCGAAAGGATGTTTTAGCAGGACATGAAGCGCAAGTCACACAATTAATGAATAGTTCGGCTGTTTGTTTTCTGAATACGTCTATTACAAAACTAATCGCTGATTCTAGTCATGAGACAATTGAACGGGTGCAATTAACGAATCATGAAACAGAAGAGGTAACGTATGTGTCGATTGATGAGGTCATCATTAATCATGGATATGAACAGGATAAAATGTTACTTGAAAACAGTAAACTGGATATTAAACTAGTGGATGATTACTATATTGAAGGGAACGCATCTAGCGAATCTTCAGTGGAAGGATTGTATGCGGCAGGGGACATTTTAAAGCATGATGGAAAAGTCCATCTAATAGCGGGTGCTTTTCAAGATGCTGCAAATGCTGTAAATAGAGCAAAGCAATTCATTCAACCTGATGCTAGTCATGCTGGAATGGTCTCTTCGCATAATGAAGTTTTTAAAAAGCGAAATCGAGAGTTAGTTCAAAAAATGATGAAGTAGTAGACTCGTAAGGTATTCAAAAGAAGGACGAAACTTTAATGATAGAGAGCTATCTAGCATTAAAGTTTCGTCCTTTTTGTAAGATTAATGGTTATTATGTAAAAATATAGAATTTTTTATGTTATACTATAGTCTAAAAGGGGGAGATATTATGGAGGAAACATTGGTAAAGGCTATTCAAGATGAATATCCAGATGATTTTGCTTGGTGTTACGGGTGTGGAAGATTAAATAAAGAGGGGCATCATTTTCGAACTGGCTGGGAAGGGGAAAATACGCTGACTATTTACATACCGAAGCCGGAACATACAGCAATTCCGGGATTTGTTTATGGAGGTTTGATTGCTTCGTTCATTGATTGTCATGGAACAGGTTCAGCTTCATTAGCCTTGCACCGTAAAAATGGACATGAACTAGGAGATGGAATCGTACCGCCACCACGGTTTGTAACAGCTGCATTAAATGTAGAATTTATGAAACCAACTCCACAACATGTTCCGTTAAGAGCGGTTGGGAAAGTGACAGAGATTCATCCGAAGAAATGGAAAGTGGAAACGGAAGTATTTGCAAATGATACACTTTGTGCACGTGGAGAAGTGATTGCTGTTGTAATGCCAGCCACTTTCACACAAAAATAAAGAACTAAGTAAGCGTTTTCAGCATATTTTTAATAAGAACGGCAGGGTGTATGCCCCCTGCCGTTCTTATTATATGAAAAAGTATCAACTCTTACTTTAAGTTGCGGTTTAAGAATGCTTTTGTTCGCTCAAATTGCGGATTATTAAATAACTCTTCTGGATGCCCAGATTCGATAATTTCTCCATTATCCATGAACATGACTCGATTGGCTACTTCCTTGGCAAAGCCCATTTCATGTGTTACGACAATCATCGTCATTTGTTCTTCCGCAAGGTCCTTCATAACCTGTAAAACTTCCCCTGTTAATTCTGGATCCAAAGCGGAGGTAGGCTCGTCAAACAGCAAAATTTCAGGATTCATCATCAGTGCTCGGGCAATGGCTACTCGTTGTTTTTGTCCACCAGAGAGATTGGCCGGGTATGCTGTTGCTCGATCAGATAGTCCAATTTTCTTGAGGAGCTCAGCGCTTCGTTGTTGAATGGCTGATATGGGTTCTATTTTTAACATTTTAGGCGCAATTTCTAAATTTTCTTTTACCGTAAGATGCGGGAAGAGATTGAAATGCTGAAAGACCATACCCATTTTGGAAGTGATTTTTTTAACTTCCTGCGCTTTTGAATAAACGCCGTCTTTCACTAAATAGTCGCCTGTTACACGAATGCTGCCGCCGTTAATTTCTTCAAGATGAATGAGACTGCGGAGCATCGTACTTTTACCAGAACCAGAGGGACCGATTACAGCCACTACATCATTTTTATTTACATCAAAAGTAATCTGTTTGAGTACATCTAATTTGCCGTATGATTTTTTGAGATTGGATACTTCAATGATAGCCATATTCACCACTCCTTTTTATTCGAATTTGAATCGTTTTTCGAGCCATTTAAAGAACATCGTTAAGACGAGTGTAATTAAGAGATAGATTATACCCGCGATAAAGAATGGCACGATTGTAAAGTCGCGGTTTACAGCCGTCTGAGCAAAGTGTAATAATTCCGGTACGGCAACAGCATAGAGAAGAGCCGTATCCTTAACTAGCGTAATCGATTCATTTGAAACAGAAGGAAGGGCGATACGGAACATTTGCGGTAAGATAATCCGTATCGTCGTTTGCCATTTATTTAAACCGAGTACTTTAGCAGCTTCATACTGGCCTTTATCAATAGAAAGAAGACCGCCGCGGAAGATTTCAGCAAAATACGCTGCATAGTTTAAAATAAAACCTAAACAAGCCGCAACGAAACGATCCAAAATTAGATATTCCCCGATTACAGGAATAAGCGGCAGACCGAAACAAATTAACAATAATTGCAGTAACAGCGGTGTACCGCGCATTAAATAAATATAGGTTTGCGCAAGCCAGGATAATGGTTTAAAACGGCTATTTACAGCTAGTGTGAGTAGAAAGCCTAGTGGAATGGAGACAGCGATAGCGATTAAAAATAAGAGAATCGTCATCTTTGCCCCTTCCAGCATAGGCATAATCATTGTATTGAAATAATCGGCCATGAAAGGATTCCTCCAAAACAAAACAGGGTTTCCAGAGGAAATCCTGTTTTTGTCATAATTTGTTCAGTCTGTTTACTTTAATACTTTATCTTCGCCAAACCACTTTTCTGAGATTTCAGCAGCTGTACCATCTTCATTCATCTCATCAAGTGCTTTTTGAAGTTTTTCTAATAATTCTTCATTTCCTTTTTTCACACCTACGCCATATTGTTCCGGCGCAAGCGATTCGTCAAGTAGTTTAAATGTATCTTTTTCTTTAGACATATAATAATTAATAACAACCTCATCAATAACGACTGCATCTATACGGCCTGTTTTTAAATCGCTTAGTGCAAGTACATTATCTTTAAACTCTGTTACTGTTTTGATTTTTGATTTAATTGGATTAGCATTTAGGGCATCAGATGCAGAAGAAAGAGCTTGAATACCTACAACTTTGCCTGATAAATCATCCAGTTTTTTTAGCTTTGAATCGGTTAAAGTCACAACAACCTGTGCATTTTCTAAGTATGGTTTTGTGAAAAGAACTTTTTCTTTGCGTTCATCTGTAATCGTATATCCGTTCCAAATCAGGTCAATTCGTCCACTGCTTAGTTCGGATTCTTTTGTTTTCCAATCGATTGGTTGGAATTCAGCTGTCATACCCATTTTTTCAGCAGCAGCTTTAGCATAATCGATGTCGAAACCAACAATTTCATTATTTTTATCTCGGAAGCCCATTGGAGCAAATTGGTCGTCAATCCCGATAACTAAAGTATCTTTTTGGTCTTTAGCTTGATCCGTTCCTTTATCCTCCGCTGTACCGCAAGCCGTAAGGATGGAGAACATAGCTACTAAAGTCAAAATCATAGTTGCTATACGTTTCATATTGAAGAAATTCTCCTTTGTCTACGTTATAATATTCCTTTAGTACGTTACCATGTTATTATGATACCATAATTTTAGGGGGAGCAGTACCCATAATATTATGTTCTTAATTTTGGAAATTTTCTTGCTCCTTCATTTCGATATATTGTTCTTGGAAGATGCACATTCTTAATGCATCATGATATTTACCAGCGACAAAGAATTCATCCTGTAATTCGCCTTCTATTTGAAAGCCGGCTTTTTGGTAAACATGAATGGCTATTTCATTGGTTTTATCAACAATCAAATATAGCTTATGTAAATTTAAAATGAAAAACGCATAATTCATCGCCAAACGAGTAGCGGTTAGTGAATGTCCACAACCTTGGTATTTCGGATCAATAATAATTTGGAATTCAGCTCTGCGATGGATGTAATCAATTTCTACTAGCTCGACTAGACCGAGAATTTCCGTTCCTTGTTGAAGGATAAAGCGGCGTTCCCCTTGATTATGGATATGTTTATCGAACAAGTCCTGTAATTCAACAAAGGCTTCATACGGTTCCTCAAACCAATAAGACATAATTTTAGCATTATTATTCAGTTTATGGACAAATTTCAAATCTTCTCTTTCTAATGGTCTTAATCGCACTTCCTCGTGATTAATCATTGTTTACCCCCTCCAATGTACGCATAGTTCTTATCGAATAAATTTTGTATATCGTGCTCTTTTTATTATTCGTTTTTGCTTAATTATCATGCTTAGAGTACAAATTCTATATAGATGTATGGAATAATTTTACTACCAAAGAAAAAGGGTTGCAAATATTGATACATTAAACTATAGGAAGCAGTCTCGATGAAAAACTATATAGGTTCAACTTGTTAAACCGATAGAAAAGTGTTTATTTGAATACGCTGTTGATTTTTAGCTCCTGCTCGTGTGAGAGATGTCAGAAAATCAAATGGGCTTTATATATAGAATAAACAGGCCTAATAATAAATAGGGCCTGTTTATTATGAGTTTGACACTTGACTCGTCTGTGCCGTTTTATCTTGTTCCACAATAATCGTACTAGTAGGGAAGGCAAGGGATACATGTTCTTCTTCAAGAATTTCCATAATGGCATAGTTGATGTCTTCTTTTACTGTTAAATAGTCTCCAAGCTGTGTCGAATTCGTAAAGAAGTTAATGTAGATCATAAGGCCGCTTATATGTAGCTGTTCCAACTTAACTAAAATAGTTTCTTGGTGAACGCCTGGATGATTACGTAATTCAAATTCTATTTTTTCTAAAACATTTTTTACTTTATGTCTTGGAGTATCGTATTTCAACTCAGGTCTAAAGGTAACACTTCTTTTCCCCATCTTGCTCCAGTTGGTAATGACTTCATTGGATAGTGCTGCATTTGGCACGGTTACTACGGCTTGGGAGAACGCTCTTATAGAAGTACTTCGAAATGTGATATCTTCAACAATTCCCTCTACACTTGCTGTTTGAATCCAATCCCCGATCGAAAAAGGTTTTTCGATAATAATGACAATCCCACCGAAGAAATTGGCAATAGCGTCTTTTGCAGCTAAGGCAAAAGCAAGACCGCCCAGCCCTAATCCTGCTACAAACCCGTTTACGTCATAATTAAACTCTTGGGCAATAATACTGAAACTAATCGCGATAATGATAAAACGTAAACCCTTTGATAAAAATGGGATAAGGATTTGGTCCATATTAATATCAAAGCGGTCTCTTATCTTTTCAAATAAGATTGATGAAGCAGAAGACATATTATATAATCCCCAGCTAATAATAAAAATTACGCTGGCACGAAAGAACTTTAAGAATAATGGATCTTTTTGGTCTAAATAAGGGAAATAACGAAGTGCTACATATACACCAATTACGATGAATAACCAACGAATCGGCTGTTCAAAAGAATTAAAAACATGCGTAAAGAAATTGGTCGGAGATTTTTTGCTGATTTTTAAAATGAATTTAAAGATATATGTAGTAAATATCTTTCTTAACAACAAAAATAAGAGTAGAATCCCGATGGAAATCCCAAGGTTCGTTAATTTGTCTATATCATAATTTAAGGCCATATTACTTTCTCCTCCACATTGCATCGCTTCTTTGTTCTTTCGTTATATAAAATCGTATCGTTTGGCGGGAATAATTTTAATCTATTCCTATACCAAGCTTTTCACACGTGTAAAATTTGTACAAGTAACAGCGACGTGTTTCCTTTTGCGTTTTGTTCAGTATAAGCCCAATCTTTTTCTTCCATAATAAAATCGAGTTAATGATAAGGGGGACTTAGATGAGAGGCTGGACTAAGCGTTTATGGATTGGACTTATAGTTTGGATTGCATTAATAGATAGTGTTGACGCAAAAATGAATTCAAAGGAAGAAGCGTATTTCGATTATTATCATATTGCCTTACAAATGATGAAAACGAAGGTAGAGAATGTTCCAAACACTGGTGATGCAACACTTGATTTCTTGTATGAAATGATTCCGCTTCATGAAGCGTCCATTGCTATGTGTGAAAATATCATGAGGTTTAGTGACCATTCAGAAGTAAAACGGATTGCCAAAAAGATAGTCCATAATCAACTTATTGAATTAGATAAAATGAAGGTACTTTTAGAGGAAATGAAAGAACATCCCAATATAGAGTTAGAAAAGGAAGCAGCTTATTTGGAAGTATATAGAGATTCATTTCAACAAATGATTAAGAAAATGGAAAGAGCTAAAACTAAAGGGGATATTCACCAACATTTTTTAGAAGAGATGATTTCTCTTCATGAAGGAACGGTTGAAATGGAGATTACAATTTTACAATTTACCAACAATGGGGACTTGAGACGTATTGCACGAACGATGCTTGTTGACCAAAAAACACAACTTATACAGATGCAAAGAGTAATGAAGATCATTGAGTAATAGAGAATGGTGTTCTATAAAAATAGACAATAAAAGCAATGGCTGATAAACTTAAATTTGATAATGATTATCATTATCACATTTAAGTTTATCTTTATGGGAAGGGGAGTAGAGATGAATACATTAGAGAAAATGGAGTCCTTTATTGTTTTAGCTGAATGTCATTCTTTTACGGAAGCTGCTCGACGATTGTATTGTTCCCAGCCTACAATTAGTCATCATATAAATAAATTAGAAGAAAATTTTGATTCTAAGCTATTCCATCGTTCTGGAAAAAAAGTAGAGTTAACGAAGCAAGGTGAAATTTTACTGCACTATGCGAGGGAAATTATGAATCTTGTTGATGAAGCGTCAGAAAAGATTAAGAAAGCCGACTATTATGAGCAAACATTTCCAGTGTATGTTAGTCACTATATTGCGGAGAATTACTTTTCAAAGATTATGAGTCAACAGCAACTTGATTCGACATCTCAACAATATTACGAGATTAATAGTCACTGTTATGCTGATTTAAGAAGAAGTCTTCAGGAGAAACAAACAAAATTTACTATTATGAAGTGAACCCAAAAAGGTAGACACAAATGTTAGGCAACCGCTTGGGCATGATTTTGGTATTGTACTGGACTCATGCCCTTTAGTTTTACCTTAATCCGTTTGTGATTATAGTAGTAAATGCCATTCTTTAACTTTAGTTTAAAGCCCAAACAGACACGCTTTTTGCTTGAACAGGGAAAGTAGCAAATCCGTCTTTTTCGATTGTGATTTTTGCAGGGTGAGCGTCTGTGAGGTCGACCCACACTTCTCCAGCGCGCTGTTTACCGACAAACATGCGCTTTTCGGTAGCTTTGTCATTAGAAAGGATAACAGCACATCCAGACTTTTGAATCGAAGGCTTTCCAAATCGAACCCAGCCAATAGCATGGGGATTATCAAAATAGTCTTTTTGTTTTCCATATGCTTTTTCATAACGTGCATATAATAAAGAGTCGAGCATCTCTTTTTTGCCTTGGACTGGTACAGGGCCGCGAATGCCATAATAGTCGCCGAAAAATACGCAAGGGCGGCCAGAGCGTCTTAGCAAAATAAGGGCATAGGCTAGTGGTTTAAACCAATCTAGTACCCAAGATTCAAGTGATTCATAAGGTTGGGAGTCGTGATTATCAACAAATGTAACGGCATGTGAAGGGTGTGATTGAACGAGGGTCTGATGAAAAATAGTTCGTAAGTCGAAGTCGGTGCCAGCTTTGGCGGCATCATAAAATTTATAATGAAGAGCGACATCAAATAAGTTTAATTGATAGTTTGTTTGCTTTAAATAGTGTTGAAGTACATGAGCATCTGCTTGCCAAAACTCTCCTACGATATAAAAGCGTTTATGTGTATGAGAATGGACTGCTTGTAACCATTCATTCATAAAGTCGCTATTAATATGTTTAACAGCATCTAAGCGAAAGCCGTCGCATTTTAATGTATCGATGACCCACTTTGCCCATGAAATCATTTCATGACGTACTTCGAGAATATCATAATCAATATTTGCAAACATGAGATAATCATAGTTGCCTAATTCATCGACAACGTTCTTACTCCATCCTTTATGTTCACCTAGCAAGCGGTAAATTCCAATTTTTTTAGTTCTCTCATCGTAATCCGTTCCGTTGAAATGATGGGCATTCCATGTAAATGAGGAGTATTGTTGATTTCTACCTGGGAATGTAAACTTCGTCCATCCTTCTATTTCAAATGGCTTCGATAGTTCAATCATTCGGTTTTCTGGATCCACTTCGACAACATTGAATAGTTCTGTTTCATCTGCCCCTGCTCTATGGTTCATGACGATATCGATATACACACGGATTTCCTCATGGCGGCAAACTTCAATTGCTTCAAGGAGCTCTTGCTTTGTCCCGTATTTAGTACGAACAGTGCCTTTTTGATTAAATTCCCCAAGGTCATAGCCGTCATAGATCCCGTACCCATTGTCGTTTGCTGATTGCCCTTTTGAAACAGGCGGCAGCCAAACAGCGTTAATGCCAACTGCTTTTAACTGAGGTGCAGCACGCCTTAATCTTTGCCAATGACAGCCATCTGCTGGTACATGCCATTCAAAAAATTGCATCATCGTATCGTTTCTTTTCATTCATTTCCCTCCTTTTTATCTATTTTTGTATATTTTTGTAATTATCATACTGAATATTGTCTGATTAGTAAAAAGCGATTGTTCCCTTTTTCACACTCTTATATGAAAAATACACCATTACCTTCATATAAATAGTAGTCCTGTTTTTTATCTTCTTGATAATGGTCTAAGTTCAAAAATAATGTATAAAAAGAGTTATTGATATCTAAAATAAATCATGCTATCTTTAAATAATGTGGAAACGGTTACACATTTTCAAGATTGAGGTGAGAGATTTGGCAACAATTCGGGATGTAGCAAAGGAAGCTGGCGTATCTGTTGCAACAGTTTCACGCGTGATAAATGGCAGTGGCTATGCTCATGAAGATACAAGAAAGGCTGTAATTGCAGCTGTTGAAAAACTGCAGTACAAACCGAATGAAGTAGCGAGGTCTTTATATAAACGAAAATCAAAACTGATCGGCTTGATTCTCCCTGATATTACAAATCCGTTTTTCCCCGAAATGGCAAGGGGAATTGAAGATTATTTACAACGGGAAGGATATCGTCTCATTTTCGGCAATAGTGATGAAAATAGAAAAAAGGAAAGAGAGTATCTAGATACCTTTTTGCAAAACAATGTCGTTGGCTTGATTATATCGACTAATGAACAAGATCATACGATATTTGATAATTTAACGATTCCAGCTGTATTGCTTGATCGTACAGCAGGACATTTGCCGGCTGTGTATGCCGATCAACAACAAGGTGGTAGACTTGCTGCAGAGATATTACTAGCACGAGGTGCAAAAGAAATCACGATTATTAGAGGGCCTGTTGAAATTAAAACAGTCTATGAGCGATATTTATCAGCATTAAGTGTGCTCGAAGATACTGATGTGAAAGTTCATATCTTAGATTCCACACTCTCTTATCAAGGAGCAAGAAAGTGTGCTAAAGAAGTATTGGCGAAATATCCGGAGACAGATGGCATTATCGCTTGTAATGATATTGTGGCGGCAACCATTTTGCAGGAAGCTTTAGCAATGGGAAAACGCGTGCCGGAGGACATTCAAGTAATTGGTTATGATGATGTTTCATTTACAGCTTTATTACACCCTGCGTTGTCCACTATTCAACAGCCAGCCTATGAAATGGGAGCCAAGGCTGCGGAAATTTTAATTAAAAAAATTAATCAGGAAAAACTAGAAGAGATACACACCGTATTTCCTGTGTCATTTATAGAAAGAGAAACAACAAGAGAGGTGGAGTAGTCAACAATGGTGAAAATAGCAGTTGTCGGAAGTGTGGCCATAGATTTAGTTGTGACAGCAAATAAACGTCCCATCGCAGGAGAAACTGTTCTAGGTGATTCATTTAGAACGGTCCCTGGCGGAAAAGGAGCTAACCAAGCTGTTGCAGCGGCGCGTTTAGGAGCAGAGGTTAGTATGATTGCTTGTGTAGGAGATGATGTTTACGGACAAGCGATTAAAAATAATTTACGAGATAACGGTGTTGATATAACGTATGTGGAACCGGTTACAGGTGTTGCATCGGGTACAGCTCACATTACGCTTGCAGAAGGAGACAACAGTATTATTGTCGTAAAAGGGGCAAATGATTCCGTTACTCTACAATTTGTTCAACAAGCTCAGCCAGTTATTGAACGTGCAGATATTATTTTAGTACAACAAGAGATTCCAGAAGAAACCGTTGTTTATTTAGCGGAACTTTGTACAAAACTGGGTAAAAAATTATTGCTAAATCCAGCTCCTGCGCGTAAAATCAGTGAGGTTGTTATTGAACAGTCCGCTTATATTACACCAAATGAGCATGAATTTGCGCTTTTATTTGAAGGGGAAAATCGTGCTGACGTACTTAAAAGATATCCTAATAAAATTTTCATTACAGAAGGAAAGAATGGCGTTCGCTATTTTGACGGAAATGAAGAGAGGGTTATTTCTAGCTTTATTGTAGAAGCGATAGATACAACGGGAGCCGGAGATACGTTTAATGGTGCGTTTGCGGTAGCTGTTGCAGAAGGAAAGAGTTATGAAGAAAGCGTAAGATTTGCGAATCGAGCAGCTTCACTTTCCGTAACAAAGTTCGGTGCTCAAGGCGGTATGCCGACAAGAGCCGAAGTGGAAGGGAGCTTGAATGGATGAAACGTCACGGCATATTAAACAGTGCTATTGCAAAGGTTCTAGTTGATTTAGGGCATACTGATTATATCGTGATTGGCGATGCCGGATTACCTGTTCCTTCTCATGTACCGAAAATTGATTTAGCGTTAAAAGCAGGCACGCCTACTTTTCAAGAAGTAGTTCGCCTTGTACACGAAGATATGGTCGTAGAGCAAACGATTGCAGCCGAAGAAGTGAAGGAACAGAATCCTGTGCAGCATCAGTTTATCGAACAACAATTTCAAGGCAATGTGGTCTATGTGTCACATGAAGAATTTAAAGAGCTGACGAAAAAGGCGAAGGTCGTTATTCGTACAGGAGAAATAACACCTTATTCCAATTGTATCTTACAGTCTGGTGTATTTTTTTAATGAAACGAGGTGCAGAAGATGAAAATCGAGATGCGCGATATTTATAAAGCGTTTGGTCAAAATAAGGTGCTAGAAGGTGTGGACTTTGATCTGGAACCAGGTGAGGTCCATGCACTTATGGGTGAAAATGGTGCTGGAAAATCAACCTTGATGAATATCTTAACCGGCCTTCATAAACAAGATAAAGGAACGATTAAGATTAATGGCGTAGAGACGGTGTTTAAAAACTCGCTTGAAGCTGAGCGTTCAGGATTAGCCTTCATTCGCCAAGAATTAAATATTTGGCCAGAAATGACTGTTTTAGAAAACTTATTTATTGGTCGTGAGCTTACAAATGCATTTGGTGTTTTAAAAACAAAAGAAATGCAAAAAATCGCGAGTGACATTTTTAAGACGTTAAATATTTCGCTTCCATTTGATAAAGAGGCAGGTCTTTGTTCTGTTGGAGAACAGCAAATGATTGAGATTGCGAAAGCGTTGATGACGGATGCAGAAGTCATTATTATGGATGAGCCAACGGCCGCTTTGACGGATCGAGAGATTGATAAGCTGTTTGAAATCATGAAAGAGCTTACAGCTAAAGGTGTCTCGCTTGTTTATATTTCACACAGAATGGAAGAAATCTTTGCAATCTGTGATCGGATTACCGTAATGCGCGATGGTCAAACCGTAGATACGACTCCTATTCCAGAGACAAGCTTTGAAGAAGTGGTAAAGAAAATGGTTGGCCGTGAGTTAGAAGATCGTTTCCCGCATCGTGAAGCAAAGCTAGGTGAAACGGTTTTAGAGATTAAAGGGTTAAGTCGAAAAGGCGTATTTAACCATGTCGATATGTCTGTACATCGAGGAGAAATTCTTGGTGTTGCAGGGTTGATGGGAGCAGGTCGAACAGAAATTATGCGTGCTCTCTTTGGAGTGGATCAGGCCGATAGCGGTGAGGTTTTCATTGAAGGAAAGAAAGTAAGCATTCGTCAACCGATAGATGCGGTAAAACATGGACTGGCTTTTATTACCGAAAATCGTAAAGATGAAGGCCTTATTCTAGACTTTTCAGTTCGAGAAAATATAGGGTTACCGAATTTAGGAAGCTTTGCTCCAAATGGTATTGTGAAAGCAAACGAAGAAAAGCAGTTTGTGGAGATGATGGTGAAACGTCTTTCCGTAAAAACAGCTTCGCCAGAAACCATTATCGGTAATTTATCTGGAGGAAATCAGCAAAAAGTAGTTATTGCCAAATGGATTGGTACGTCTCCTAAAGTATTAATTATGGATGAGCCAACAAGAGGGATTGATGTAGGTGCGAAACGAGAAATTTATGAACTAATGAATGAACTTACAGAGCGTGGCTTAGCGATTATTATGGTTTCTTCCGAGCTTCCAGAAGTTCTTGGAATGAGTGATCGAATCTTGGTTATTCATGAAGGGAAAATTGCTGGTGAATTAGCTAGACAAGAAGCAACACAAGAAAAAATTATGGCATTAGCGACAGGAGGGAACTAGGTTGAGTACACAAGGAAAACTAAATGATGGTAATACATCGATTTGGCAAAAGTTTGGACCGCTATTCGCATTGCTGCTTTTATTTGTTGTCATCGCAGCATTAAATCCATCCTTTTTGGAACCTTTAAATATTATGAACTTATTGCGTCAAACATCGATTAATGCACTCATTGCATTTGGGATGACCTTTATTATTTTAACAGGTGGGATTGATTTATCTGTTGGTTCTATTTTAGCGTTATCTAGTGCATTAATGGCGGGTATGATGGTGTCTGGGATGGACCCAATTTTAGCTATATTAGTTGGGGTCTTACTGGGTACACTAATGGGTGTATTAAATGGATTGCTTATTACAAAAGGAAAGATGGCACCATTTATTGCAACCCTTGCAACGATGACTATTTACCGTGGTTTGACACTCGTTTATACAGAAGGTAAGCCCGTTACAGGATTAGGGGATTCAGAGTTATTCCATATGCTTGGTCGAGGGTACTTCTTTGGAATACCTGTTCCGGTAGTCATTATGATTATTGCCTTTTTCGTATTATGGTTCCTGCTTCATAAAATGTCTTTCGGAAGAAAAACATATGCAATTGGTGGGAATGAGAAAGCGGCACGAATTTCTGGTATTAAAGTAGACCGTGTCAAAATTATGATTTACGGGATTGCTGGAACAATGGCCGCGTTGGCAGGAGCAATCTTAACATCTCGTTTAAATTCTGCACAACCTACAGCTGGTCAAGCATATGAAATGGATGCGATTGCTGCGGTTGTATTGGGCGGTACAAGCTTAAATGGCGGGAAAGGCCGCCTGTTCGGTACATTAATTGGTGTGCTAATTATCGGTACACTGAATAATGGTCTAAACCTGTTAGGTGTCTCATCTTTCTATCAACAAGTGGTGAAAGGTGTAGTTATCATAGTTGCGGTCTTATTAGATCGTAAAAAATCTTAAAAGAGGTGCATACAATGAAGAAGTTATTCTCAATTTTGATGGTTCTTTCGCTCATGGTTTTAGCAGCTTGCTCATCTGAGTCTAATTTAGAGAACAACAAGGCTGAGCCAAAAGAATCAATGGAAGATGTAACTGTGGGTGTAAGTATTTCAACATTAAATAACCCATTCTTTGTCTCATTAAAAGAAGGTATTGAAGCAAAGGCAAAAGAAAAAGGAATGGAAGTTTCTGTTGTTGATGCTCAAGATGATACAGCAAAACAAGTTAGTGGAATTGAAGACTTAATTCTGAAAAAAGTAGACCTTTTAATTATCAATCCTACAGATTCAGCTGCGATTTCTTCAGCTGTTCAATCAGCTAATGATGCAGGAATCCCGGTTATTACAGTTGACCGTTCTGCAGATGAAGGAGAAGTTGTAACATTTATCGCTTCTGATAACGTAGCTGGTGGAGAACAAGCGGCTAAATATATGGTAGAACAACTTGGTGAAAACGCAAAAGTAGTTGAATTAGAAGGTGTATCAGGTGCTTCTGCTACTCGTGAACGTGGTGAAGGTTTCCATAATATTGCGGATAAGCAACTGGATGTTTTATCAAGCCAAACAGCTGAATTTGACCGTACAAAAGGTCTTAATGTAATGGAAAATATGCTTCAAGGAAATAAAGATATTCAAGGTGTATTTGCTCATAATGATGAAATGGCTTTAGGTGCAATCGAAGCAATTAAAGCAACAGGTAAAGATATTCTTGTTGTTGGTTTTGATGGCAATGAAGATGCACTAAAAGCTGTTGAAGCAGGAGACTTATCAGCAACAGTTGCGCAACAACCTGCTTTAATCGGTGAAGAAGCAATCGCAGCTGCTGAAAAAATCCTTAAAGGTGAAAAAGTAGAAGAAACGATTTCTGTACCATTGAAATTGGTAACAAAAGAATAAAACAGTAAAAAGCAGGCTTTCTTAAAGTTCGTTCTTTAAGGAAGCCTGTTTTTTTGAGGCTTTGTTATATGACGCTGTTGATTGAACACAGCCTTTTTGAAATTGTTTTATTAAGTAATATGGCTGATAAAATAGATAGGTGGATTTATTTATATGTAACTGACTGTAGCTGTTTATACCAGGCTTTGGTTTCTTCTGCATTCTCGCCATTAATGAAGATGTTCTTTCCGTCGACTTCTATGTGTAGAACTTGAGTCGATCCATCTTTATGAATGAACAGTATACTGCGGTTATAGCCCTCTACTTTAAAAGAGCCCTTTGCAACTCGTTCGGTGCCAAAGCCATTTAACTTGGATGTAACTGTGGGCATTTCATTTAGTAAATTCACTTCTGTGATGTCTGAGTAAGACCACTCATCCCCAGACATACCGGTAATCTCAAATGATGTCTTCTTTAAAATGAATTCACTCTTTTTTTCTCCAATAAGAAAAAGTGTGACAACGAACCCTACTATAATGACAAAGAGGATAGAATAAATAATATAGCTTCGCTTACGCTTTGCTGGCAGCTCATATTTCGATAGATAAATGCTACCACTTAATGTGAAAATAAGGAGAAAGCCAAATTGAACTTCGAATGCATAAGGGAAAGACGTAAAGGATAAAGGCAGTAAAATGAGCAAGCCCATTCCAGTGAGCAGAAGCCAAGAGCCTGTTTTTTGAGGATAGCCATTTTGAATTAGCTGTTGTTGTTCTGCATCTGAGCGATTATTAAAGCCGGATATTAACCAATATGCTTTTTTGTGTCGAATACTCCAGCCAAGCAGCAACAATAGGAAAGCTACCCCTAAGTGTACAATCATAAGCCCTGACATGATAGAGCACCCCCTTTTAGGTTTATTTCACCCATATTACCATTCATTTCATGAAATGGTGCATATAAAAGATTCCATTCAGTTTATAAAAGGCTTTTAGCTTGTTTCATGTGAAACAACGTTTTATAAATAGATCAAAATCAATAAAAAAACTGCCGAGAAAATCTCGACAGTCTTAACTAAGTTATATGAAATTAAACAAGTCCTTGGAACATCATAGCGTCTGCTACTTTAAGGAATCCGGCGATGTTAGCACCTACTACTAGGTTACCAGGTTGGCCGTATTCTTCAGCTGCCTCAACGCTGTTTTTATAGATATTTTCCATGATTGCGTGTAGTTTTGCATCAACTTCTTCAAAGCTCCAAGCAATTCTTGCACTGTTTTGAGCCATTTCAAGAGCAGAAACTGCAACACCGCCAGCGTTAGCTGCTTTTGCTGGTCCGAAAAGGATTCCGTTATTTAAGAAGACATCGATTGCTTCAAGTGTTGAAGGCATATTCGCACCTTCACCAACAGCTTTTACGTTGTTTTTAACAAGTAATTTTGCCGATTCTTCATCAATCTCGTTTTGAGTTGCACATGGAAGAGCGATATCACAAGGAATAGACCAAATACCTGTGCTTCCTTCATAATATTCTGCTTCAGGATGAGCATCTACATATTCGCTTAAACGTTTTCTTTCTACTTCTTTTAAGCGTTTTACTGTATCAAGGTTGATTCCGTTTTTATCGTAGATGTAACCGTTGGAATCACTACATGCAACTACTTTTGCACCTAGTTGAGTTGCTTTTTCGATTGCGTAGATTGACACGTTACCTGATCCAGATACAACAACTGTGCTGCCGTGGAATTGTAAGCCTTTATCTTTTAACATTTCTTGCATAAAGTAAACTGTACCGTATCCAGTTGCTTCTGTACGAGCTAAGCTTCCACCGAAACCAAGACCTTTACCTGTTAAAACACCAGCTTCATAAGCGCCGCGCATTTTTTTGTATTGTCCGAACATATAGCCGATTTCGCGACCGCCAACACCGATATCACCTGCAGGTACGTCTGTATCTTGACCAATGTGACGACCTAGTTCAGACATGAAGCTCTGACAAAAACGCATGATTTCTGCATCTGATTTACCTTTAGGATCGAAGTCAGATCCACCTTTACCGCCGCCGATTGGCTGTCCAGTTAATGAGTTTTTGAAAATTTGCTCAAATCCTAAGAATTTGATAATACTTGCATTAACGGATGGGTGGAAACGTAATCCACCTTTGTAAGGTCCGATTGCGCTGTTGAATTGTACACGGAAACCACGGTTTACATGTACTTTACCTTGATCATCTGTCCATGGAACACGGAAAGTAATCATGCGTTCTGGCTCAACGATACGCTCTAGAATACCAGCTTCCATATATTTAGGTTGTTTAGCGAAAACAGGAATTAATGAAAGGAAAATTTCTTTAACAGCTTGGTGAAATTCACTTTCATTTGGATTTCTGTCTTTTACTTGTTGGTATACAGTGCTTACATAATCTTTAGCGATTTGAAGTTCTTGTTGGTTTGTCTCTTGGATAGTTGCCATTTTGTCTGTCTCCCCTTAATTTAATAATTTGGTTATTATATAATGTAAACAAAAGTTATTAATTTAATGTTTTTGATATATGTATCGTATCGTGTAGAATTAATAATAACAATCTGAATATTAGATAAATAAAATGCCGTTTTAAGATGAAAGAGGTTACATATATGGAACTAAGACAGATTGAATACTTCATAGAAGTAGCAAAAAGAGAACATATGACGGAAGCAGCCGCGGCTTTACATGTTGCTCAATCTGCTGTGAGTAGACAAATATTTAATTTAGAAGCTGAATTAGGTGTACATTTATTTTTCCGTGAAGGTCGTACAATTAAACTTACACCAATTGGTAAAACATTCTTAAATCATATGCAACAAGTCGTTGGTGTTATTAATGAGGCGAAAAGGGAATTAGCGGAAAGTCTTGATCCAGAAAAGGGGACTGTTCGAATTGGTTTCCCCAGTAGTTTAGCTGCGAATGTACTACCTAATGTAATTTCTGCCTTTCGAAAGCAATATCCAAATGTTCGTTTTAAATTAAAGCAAGGTGCGTATGTTCACTTAATTGATTCGGTCATTAAAGGTGATATAAGTATGGCGTTACTTGGGCCAACACCACCGAGTGATAAAAAAATTGAAAGTGAAATATTTTTCACAGAAGAACTGGTGGCGCTTGTTTCAGAAAATCATCCTTTAGCTCAGAAATCATCTTTAAATTTAAGTGAACTTCAAAATGATTCTTTTGTATTGTATCCAACGGGATTTATTTTAAGAGACGTGGTGATTGATGCTTGTCGTCAGCACGGGTTTGAACCGAACGTTGCCTTTGAAGGAGAAGATACTGATGCAATTAAAGGCTTAGTAGCAGCAGGACTTGGTGTAACGTTAATTCCAGAAATTACACTAGTGGATAGTTTGCCGCGCTCAACGGTGAAATTACGAATTAAAGATCCTCAAGTAAGGCGCTCTGTAGGGGTGATTATTCCAATTGATAGAAGTTTGATGCCTACGGAACAACTTTTTTATGATTTTATGAGGGACTTCTTTAATCAATTACAAGGGTTTCAATAATATTAGGGGAGAATTCATCTTAGATGGATTCTTTTTTTGATTAGTTGTCTTAGACAATATGGTTGATAAAACGATGGGGGTCTCTCATGTTTTATGAGACCAGAGCGAGCAGAAGCCAAAAATCAACCGTTTTCTATAACAAAGCCTTTTGATTAAAAGTGACTTTTCTTTTTTAGGGATGGATTAGAGAATTGTTCTATAAAGATAACATTGAAAAAAGTTAGTGCTTTTCCTGTATTATATTGGAGTAATTCTTGAGGAAAACTAATAATTATATCGAAATATATCGACGAGTAATTGTTAAACGCAGGATTTTCTGTAAAATGTTTATAAATCAATGGTTTAATGGTTATTATGTAAGCGTTTTTATTTTATCAGAATAGAATTTGTTATTTACATTTTCAGAATATTAATGCTATTATAACAACAGACATTATGGAAGGGGAACATTTCGGTGAGTAATCATACGCATACAGCTACTAATATTATTATTCTCTTATTATGTTAAAAGGACTGAAACAACCATAACATGGAATTGTTTGAGTCCCGCTTATCATTGTTTTACGAAGGCGCTCAAGCAGTAATAAGTGAAAGCGAGCGCCCATCCAAAAGGACGGGTTTTTATTTGATTATATAGGTTTGAAAATTCAGAAAATTCCGGGAGTTGGAATAAGATGAAAGAACGAGGATATGTTAGTGATCGAATGTATAAAGCTTCGACAGGAATTGCGAATGCGGTATTGGTCACGTTAGGAATTGGTTTATTATTCGAATCATTTGGTAAGTATTTAGGATGGGATGTCTTTTTGGCAATCGGTGGCGCAGCGAAAGTTCTATTAGGGCCAGCTATCGGTGCTGGAGTTGCCTATCAGTTAGGTGGTAACTCATTAGTAATCTTTAGTGCAATGGCTTCTAGTGCGGTCGGTGGCGCGGCGATTCAGCGAACAGCTGAGGGTGCTTTTACGATTGTCACAGGACAACCAATTAGTGCGGTCATCGCAGCATTAATTGCAACGTATATTGGGAAACGTTTAGAGGGTAAAACAATCCTTGATATTATGGCAATTCCATTTGCAGCTGTGTTAGTTGGCGGAGTATCTGGTTATTATTTAGCGTTAGTTGTAACACCGTTTTTAAACTGGTTAAGTAGTCAAATTACAATGGGTGTTGAAGGTTCACCGTTAATCGGTTCAATGGTTATTTCTCTTGTATGGAGTATTCTTTTAATGACCCCCGCATCCTCTGCTGCGCTAGCGATTGCTTTGCAGATGGATCCAGTATCAAGTGCAGCGGCGTTAATTGGATGTACAGTGCAATTTGTAGGCTTTACAGCTATGTCTTTAAGAGATAATGATTTAGGCGGTTTCTTAGCTCAATCAGTTGTTACACCGAAAGTTCAGTTTCCGAATTTAATTCAAAATCCGCTGTATGTGATTCCGACGTTTATTGCTGCAATCGTTTGTGCACCAATTGCCACGATGTTATTTGATTTTCAAGTATCGTATGAGTTGGCTGGCATGGGATTAAGCTCATTAATTGCACCGATTGCGATTATCACAACACAAGGATTAACAACATTTTTAATTTACGTAGCAGTTGGTATGGTATTGCCTATTATCATTACACTTTCTATTCATCGTTTATTAAAAATGATGGGGAAAGTAAAAGCAGGAGAATTACATTTAGAAGTACGATAGAATAGAAAATAATAAGAGCAGCTTGATGGAAAACATCAAGCTGCTCTTATTATTATACATGAAGATTTTTGTTCATTTTAGGGTAGAATGGGAAAGGACAGAAATTGAGAAAGTAGAGAAGAGATGGAATCAATGAATGTAGAGATGCAGATTCAAGTAAAAGCAAAATTTGTTCCTAAGTATGAAAAAGGGTATCCGTTGATTATGAAGGAGTCTATCTTAAATAATCAGGATCTTCAAGATGAAGGGACCATTATTAGGCTGGTAGATGAGCGTAATCACTTTATTGCTAGAGGATACTTTGGAAAGCAAAATAAAGGATACGGCTGGCTGCTAACGCGAAGCGAACATGAAAGTATCAATACCGAATTTTTTGTGAAAAAAATTCGTCAAGCCTTTCAGAATCGTCAAGCTTTCTTTGAAAATCCTGAAACGACTGCCTTTCGTTTCTTTAATGGAGAGGGAGATGGCATCGGCGGCATAATTATTGATTATTATGACGGTCACTATGTAATTAACTGGTATAGCAAAGGGATTTATACATTTAAAGAGTATGTGATTAATGCGTTACAACAAGTTGTTAAAGTGAAGTCAATTTATGAGAAAAAGCGCTTTGATACGAAAGGGCAGTATGTGGAAGGTGATGATTTTGTTCTGGGTGAGCAGCCGGAATTTCCATTACTTGTGAAAGAAAATGGTGTTCGATTCGCTGTCTATTTGAATGATGGAGCGATGGTGGGGGTTTTCCTTGATCAACGGGATGTACGTCGTACGATTCGTGATCAATATGCAAAGGGGAAGCATGTGCTCAATATGTTCTCTTATACAGGGGCTTTTTCTGTATTTGCTGCACTAGGCGGAGCGACAAGAACGACAAGTGTGGATTTAGCCAATCGCAGTTTACCAAAAACGGAGGAGCAATTTCGTGTAAACGGTATTGATCCTGAAAAACACAATATTGTTGTAATGGATGTATTCCATTATTTTAAATATGCAATAAAAAAGAATTTAAGATTCGATATGGTCATCCTTGATCCACCAAGCTTTGCAAAATCAAAGAAATTTACATTTAGTGCAGCGAAGGATTATCAAAATTTATTAAAAGAAACGATTCAAATTACTGAAGATCATGGAATAATTGTAGCCTCGACCAATTGTAGTACATTTGATATGAAGAAATTTAAACAATTCATTGATGGAGCTTTTCGTGAGAGTAATGAAAGGTATAGAATACTTGAACAGTTTTCTTTACCAGAGGATTTTAAAACAATTTCTGAATTTAAAGAAGGCAACTATTTGAAGGTAGTGTTTATTCAAAAAGGGTGAAAAGGGACATACATGCCGATATAGGGGGCATGTATGTCTTTTTATATATGTTGAGAGTTAAATCAGGGATAATCTTTATAGAAGATAAATGGTATGAGCCACTTTATTTTTCGTTGTGAATCTTGATTAATTTATTGAAGAAGTAACAATAATATAGATGCAATGAAAAAGTGCTTCGACCAATTGTATAAGTTTTATATCTTTCTTTAAATAAAGGTAAGTTTATTTTTTAAAAAAAAGATGTTGACTTTATTATGTGAGGAGAGTATTATAAAGAAGTCGCCAAGAGAGAAGGCGATTTAATAAACCAGAAAAACTTCGTAGAAGTTGACAACTATTCATTCTTGTGTTAAGATGAAAAAGTTGAAAGGTTGCTCTTTGAAAACTGAACAAAACAAAGCGCCAACGTTAATTTTTTAAGTGAGCACACACTATAAAAAGTGCAACATGAGCAAGTCAAATTCTATCGGAGAGTTTGATCCTGGCTCAGGACGAACGCTGGCGGCGTGCCTAATACATGCAAGTCGAGCGAATCAACGGGAGCTTGCTCCCTGAGATTAGCGGCGGACGGGTGAGTAACACGTGGGTAACCTGCCTGTAAGACTGGGATAACTTCGGGAAACCGGAGCTAATACCGGATACTTTCTTTTCTCGCATGAGAGAAGATGGAAAGATGGTTTCGGCTATCACTTACAGATGGACCCGCGGCGCATTAGCTAGTTGGTGAGGTAACGGCTCACCAAGGCGACGATGCGTAGCCGACCTGAGAGGGTGATCGGCCACACTGGGACTGAGACACGGCCCAGACTCCTACGGGAGGCAGCAGTAGGGAATCTTCCGCAATGGACGAAAGTCTGACGGAGCAACGCCGCGTGAGCGAAGAAGGCCTTCGGGTCGTAAAGCTCTGTTGTTAGGGAAGAACAAGTACGAGAGTAACTGCTCGTACCTTGACGGTACCTAACCAGAAAGCCACGGCTAACTACGTGCCAGCAGCCGCGGTAATACGTAGGTGGCAAGCGTTGTCCGGAATTATTGGGCGTAAAGCGCGCGCAGGCGGTCCTTTAAGTCTGATGTGAAAGCCCACGGCTCAACCGTGGAGGGTCATTGGAAACTGGGGGACTTGAGTGCAGAAGAGGAGAGTGGAATTCCACGTGTAGCGGTGAAATGCGTAGAGATGTGGAGGAACACCAGTGGCGAAGGCGACTCTCTGGTCTGTAACTGACGCTGAGGCGCGAAAGCGTGGGGAGCAAACAGGATTAGATACCCTGGTAGTCCACGCCGTAAACGATGAGTGCTAAGTGTTAGAGGGTTTCCGCCCTTTAGTGCTGCAGCTAACGCATTAAGCACTCCGCCTGGGGAGTACGGCCGCAAGGCTGAAACTCAAAGGAATTGACGGGGGCCCGCACAAGCGGTGGAGCATGTGGTTTAATTCGAAGCAACGCGAAGAACCTTACCAGGTCTTGACATCCTCTGTCAACCCTAGAGATAGGGCGTTCCCCTTCGGGGGACAGAGTGACAGGTGGTGCATGGTTGTCGTCAGCTCGTGTCGTGAGATGTTGGGTTAAGTCCCGCAACGAGCGCAACCCTTGATCTTAGTTGCCAGCATTCAGTTGGGCACTCTAAGGTGACTGCCGGTGACAAACCGGAGGAAGGTGGGGATGACGTCAAATCATCATGCCCCTTATGACCTGGGCTACACACGTGCTACAATGGATGGTACAAAGAGCTGCGAACCCGCGAGGGTAAGCGAATCTCATAAAGCCATTCTCAGTTCGGATTGTAGGCTGCAACTCGCCTACATGAAGCCGGAATCGCTAGTAATCGCGGATCAGCATGCCGCGGTGAATACGTTCCCGGGCCTTGTACACACCGCCCGTCACACCACGAGAGTTTGTAACACCCGAAGTCGGTGAGGTAACCTTTTGGAGCCAGCCGCCTAAGGTGGGATAGATGATTGGGGTGAAGTCGTAACAAGGTAGCCGTATCGGAAGGTGCGGCTGGATCACCTCCTTTCTAAGGAAACATGAAGAATTTCGGTTCTTCATTAAAGAGGCGCTTTTGTTTTGTTCAGTTTTGAATGAGTAATTCATTCAGAACTTTGTTCTTTGAAAACTAGATAATAGATAGAAGGCAATATTTTTTGCGTCAATTTTCAAAACACCGAGTAAGATTTTTTGAATGGTTAAGTTAGAAAGGGCGCACGGTGGATGCCTTGGCACTAGGAGCCGATGAAGGACGGGACTAACACCGATATGCTTCGGGGAGCTGTAAGTAAGCTTTGATCCGGAGATTTCCGAATGGGGAAACCCACTGTTCGTAATGGAACAGTATCTTTACCTGAATACATAGGGTACTGAAGGCAGACCCGGGGAACTGAAACATCTAAGTACCCGGAGGAAGAGAAAGCAAACGCGATTTCCTGAGTAGCGGCGAGCGAAACGGAATTAGCCCAAACCAAGAGGCTTGCCTCTTGGGGTTGTAGGACACTCTACATGGAGTTACAAAGGAACGGGGTAAATGAAGAGATCTGGAAAGGTCCGTCAGAGAAGGTAAAAACCCTGTAGTTGAAACTTCGTTCCCTCCTGAGTGGATCCTGAGTACGGCGGGACACGTGAAATCCCGTCGGAAGCAGGGAGGACCATCTCCCAAGGCTAAATACTCCCTAGTGACCGATAGTGAACCAGTACCGTGAGGGAAAGGTGAAAAGCACCCCGGAAGGGGAGTGAAAGAGAACCTGAAACCGTGTGCCTACAAGTAGTCAGAGCCCGTTCATGGGTGATGGCGTGCCTTTTGTAGAATGAACCGGCGAGTTACGATTTCATGCAAGGTTAAGTTGATGAGACGGAGCCGCAGCGAAAGCGAGTCTGAATAGGGCGAATGAGTATGAGGTCGTAGACCCGAAACCAGGTGATCTACCCATGTCCAGGGTGAAGTTCAGGTAACACTGAATGGAGGCCCGAACCCACGCACGTTGAAAAGTGCGGGGATGAGGTGTGGGTAGCGGAGAAATTCCAATCGAACTTGGAGATAGCTGGTTCTCTCCGAAATAGCTTTAGGGCTAGCCTCGAGATTGAGAGTATTGGAGGTAGAGCACTGATTGGACTAGGGGCCCCCATCGGGTTACCGAATTCAGTCAAACTCCGAATGCCAAATACTTATACTCGGGAGTCAGACTGCGAGTGATAAGATCCGTAGTCAAAAGGGAAACAGCCCAGACCACCAGCTAAGGTCCCAAAGTTTATGTTAAGTGGAAAAGGATGTGGAGTTGCTTAGACAACCAGGATGTTGGCTTAGAAGCAGCCACCATTTAAAGAGTGCGTAATAGCTCACTGGTCGAGTGACTCCGCGCCGAAAATGTACCGGGGCTAAACATAACACCGAAGCTGTGGATGGACATCTACGATGTCCGTGGTAGGAGAGCGTTCTAAGGGCGTTGAAGCTAGACCGGAAGGACTGGTGGAGCGCTTAGAAGTGAGAATGCCGGTATGAGTAGCGAAAGAAGGGTGAGAATCCCTTCCACCGAATATCTAAGGTTTCCTGAGGAAGGCTCGTCCGCTCAGGGTTAGTCGGGACCTAAGCCGAGGCTGAAAAGCGTAGGCGATGGACAACAGGTTGATATTCCTGTACCACCTATACATCGTTTGAGCGATGGGGGGACGCAGGAGGATAGGGTAAGCGCGCTGTTGGATATGCGCGTCCAAGCAGTTAGGCCGGAAACGAGGCAAATCCCGTTTCCATCAAGGCGGAGCTGTGATGGCGAGGGAAATATAGTACCGAAGTTCCTGATTCCACACTGCCAAGAAAAGCCTCTAGCAAGATGTAGGGTGCCCGTACCGCAAACCGACACAGGTAGATGAGGAGAGAATCCTAAGGTGTTCGAGAGAACTCTCGTTAAGGAACTCGGCAAAATGACCCCGTAACTTCGGGAGAAGGGGTGCTCATTAGGGTGTTAAAGCCCAGATGAGCCGCAGTGAATAGGCCCAGGCGACTGTTTAGCAAAAACACAGGTCTCTGCGAAACCGCAAGGTGAAGTATAGGGGCTGACACCTGCCCGGTGCTGGAAGGTTAAGAGGAGAGGTTAGCGCAAGCGAAGCTTTGAATTGAAGCCCCAGTAAACGGCGGCCGTAACTATAACGGTCCTAAGGTAGCGAAATTCCTTGTCGGGTAAGTTCCGACCCGCACGAAAGGTGTAACGATCTGGGCACTGTCTCAACGAGAGACTCGGTGAAATTATAGTACCTGTGAAGATGCAGGTTACCCGCGACAGGACGGAAAGACCCCGTGGAGCTTTACTGCAGCCTGATATTGAATTTTGGTACAGCTTGTACAGGATAGGTAGGAGCCTGTGAAGCCGGAGCGCCAGCTTCGGTGGAGGCGTTGGTGGGATACTACCCTGGCTGTATTGACATTCTAACCCGCACCCCTGATCGGGGTGGGAGACAGTGTCAGGTGGGCAGTTTGACTGGGGCGGTCGCCTCCTAAAAGGTAACGGAGGCGCCCAAAGGTTCCCTCAGAATGGTTGGAAATCATTCGTAGAGTGTAAAGGCACAAGGGAGCTTGACTGCGAGACCTACAAGTCGAGCAGGGACGAAAGTCGGGCTTAGTGATCCGGTGGTTCCGCATGGAAGGGCCATCGCTCAACGGATAAAAGCTACCCCGGGGATAACAGGCTTATCTCCCCCAAGAGTCCACATCGACGGGGAGGTTTGGCACCTCGATGTCGGCTCATCGCATCCTGGGGCTGTAGTCGGTCCCAAGGGTTGGGCTGTTCGCCCATTAAAGCGGTACGCGAGCTGGGTTCAGAACGTCGTGAGACAGTTCGGTCCCTATCCGTCGTGGGCGCAGGAAATTTGAGAGGAGCTGTCCTTAGTACGAGAGGACCGGGATGGACGCACCGCTGGTGTACCAGTTGTCTTGCCAAAGGCATCGCTGGGTAGCTATGTGCGGACGGGATAAGTGCTGAAAGCATCTAAGCATGAAGCCCCCCTCAAGATGAGATTTCCCATAGCGCAAGCTAGTAAGACCCCTGAAAGATGATCAGGTTGATAGGTCAGAGGTGGAAGTGTGGCGACACATGGAGCTGACTGATACTAATCGGTCGAGGACTTAACCTATTGTTTTGATAACACGCAATGCTTTCCTATTATCTAGTTTTGAAGGAACAACGTTCCTTATATTGTTTGGTGACGATAGCGAAGAGGTCACACCCGTTCCCATTCCGAACACGGAAGTTAAGCTCTTCAGCGCCGATGGTAGTTGGGGGTTTCCCCCTGTGAGAGTAGGACGTCGCCAAGCAAGCCCTTATTTTGGGTTAGGTATGGCCCCTTGGTCAAGCGGTTAAGACACCGCCCTTTCACGGCGGTAACACGGGTTCGAATCCCGTAGGGGTCACCATTTTGGAGGATTAGCTCAGCTGGGAGAGCATCTGCCTTACAAGCAGAGGGTCGGCGGTTCGATCCCGTCATCCTCCACCATTTATATGCCGGTGTAGCTCAATTGGTAGAGCAACTGACTTGTAATCAGTAGGTTGGGGGTTCAAGTCCTCTTGCCGGCACCATTTGGACGAGTCATTAGCTCAGTTGGTAGAGCATCTGACTTTTAATCAGAGGGTCGCAGGTTCGAATCCTGCATGACTCACCATATTGCGGGTGTGGCGGAATTGGCAGACGCACCAGACTTAGGATCTGGCGCCGCAAGGCGTGGGGGTTCGACTCCCTTCACCCGCATTATTATGCGGAAGTAGTTCAGTGGTAGAATACAACCTTGCCAAGGTTGGGGTCGCGGGTTCGAATCCCGTCTTCCGCTCCACTTTTCGCAAAGTGCCGGGGTGGCGGAACTGGCAGACGCACAGGACTTAAAATCCTGCGGTAGGTGACTACCGTACCGGTTCGATTCCGGTCCTCGGCACCATTTTAATATGCGCCCGTAGCTCAATTGGATAGAGCGTCTGACTACGGATCAGAAGGTTATGGGTTCGACTCCTTTCGGGCGCGCCATATTATATGCGGGAAGTAGCTCAGCTTGGTAGAGCACTTGGTTTGGGACCAAGGGGTCGCAGGTTCGAATCCTGTCTTCCCGACCATGATACTTATAAATGATATGGGGCCTTAGCTCAGCTGGGAGAGCGCCTGCCTTGCACGCAGGAGGTCAGCGGTTCGATCCCGCTAGGCTCCACCATAAATTCATTCAATTTTATCCTTAAGTTTGGCGGTGTAGCTCAGCTGGCTAGAGCGTACGGTTCATACCCGTGAGGTCGGGGGTTCGATCCCCTCCGCCGCTACCAATTATTAAGGTTTTAATACGGAGGTATACCCAAGTCCGGCTGAAGGGATCGGTCTTGAAAACCGACAGGGGGGTCAAACCCCGCGGGGGTTCGAATCCCTCTACCTCCTCCATTTTTTTTACAATATTTAATTTTTTACCGTCGCGGGGTGGAGCAGTCCGGTAGCTCGTCGGGCTCATAACCCGAAGGTCGCAGGTTCAAATCCTGTCCCCGCAATATGGTCCGGTAGTTCAGTTGGTTAGAATGCCTGCCTGTCACGCAGGAGGTCGCGGGTTCGAGTCCCGTCCGGACCGCCATATTATTTATCTTAAATGTTTTGGCTCAGTAGCTCAGTCGGTAGAGCAAAGGACTGAAAATCCTTGTGTCGGCGGTTCGATTCCGTCCTGAGCCATCTTCTTATTTACCCTTATCTTATAAGGCAATATGGAGGGGTAGCGAAGTGGCTAAACGCGGCGGACTGTAAATCCGCTCCTTCGGGTTCGGCAGTTCGAATCTGCCCCCCTCCACCATTTTATTGTTTATAGGGGTATAGTTTAAAGGTAGAACTAAGGTCTCCAAAACCTTCAGTGTGGGTTCGATTCCTACTACCCCTGCCAATTATAATTATGGCGATTGTGGCGAAGTGGTTAACGCATCGGATTGTGGTTCCGACATTCGTGGGTTCGATTCCCATCAGTCGCCCCATTTCATTTTTACTGTTGGGCTATAGCCAAGCGGTAAGGCAGCGGATTTTGATTCCGTCATGCGAAGGTTCGAATCCTTCTAGCCCAGTCAACGGCAGCATAGCCAAGTGGTAAGGCAGAGGTCTGCAAAACCTTTATCCCCGGTTCAAATCCGGGTGTTGCCTCCAATTTCATATGCGGGTGTAGTTTAGTGGTAAAACCTCAGCCTTCCAAGCTGATGATGAGGGTTCGATTCCCTTCACCCGCTCCAAAATGGGCCTATAGCTCAGCTGGTTAGAGCGCACGCCTGATAAGCGTGAGGTCGGTGGTTCGAGTCCACTTAGGCCCACCATTTATACTTTTTATTGTTCCGCAGTAGCTCAGTGGTAGAGCATTCGGCTGTTAACCGAACGGTCGTAGGTTCGAGTCCTACCTGCGGAGCCATTTTTATAGTTAAGAAGTAATACATTAATCCTAATAAGGGTTATTTTTTTTGTCTAATAATAGTAAAGAATCAGCCTCTTTGAAGAAGTGTTGGTTCTTTTTTTATTTTATCAATTGCAAATATACGTTATGATGTAGAGAGCTTTGTATATAATAATGGATAATTATATGATGGAGAGATTAGATGGAAGATCAGAGAAGTTTGAACAGCATTATAGATGTATGTTTATTAGCAGGAAAGATTATGCTTGAGAATGGGGCGGAGACATATCGAGTAGAAGATACGATGATTCGGATTGCATCTGCATTTGGATGTAAGGAGTCTCAAAGCTTTTCAACGCCAACGGGGATTATTTTCTCTCTAGATGGTGATTATCCTATTTCTAAAGTAATTCGAATCTCTCATCGCTCGACAGATTTACATAAGGTAACGTTGGTTAATAGCATTTCAAGGAGTGTTACGAATAAGGAGTTAACAGTAAGAGAAGCCTATATCAAACTGAAGGAATTGGAGAAAGCAAATGTAGCTTACCCTCTTTGGATTCAGATTTTTGCAGCGTTTATTTCAAGTGGCTGTTTTACTATTATGTTTAATGGACAGTGGAATGATTTTATCTGGGCTTGCATAGCTGGCGGGTTAGGATTTGCGTGTTTACTTCATTTACACCGACTATTGGAAGTAAGGTTCTTTGCTGAATTTATTGCTTCTTTTGTAATTGGGGTAGCAGCGTTTTGGTTTATGTACATAGGCCTTGGTAGTGAGTTAGATAAAATTATTATCGGCGCTGTGATGCCGCTTGTACCAGGGCTGTTAATTACAAATGCTGCTCGAGATTTAATTGCAGGGCATTTAGTTTCAGGTTTAGCGAAGGGAGCCGATGCAGGCTTAACTGCTTTAGCAATTGGAGCAGGAATTGCCGTTGCTTTCGTTATTCTATGAGGAGGGAAAGGGTGTTTGAACAGGTTGTAACTAGTTTTATTGCCTCGGCTGCTTTTGGCGTTCTCTTTAATGCTCCAAAGCAGTCTTTAATAAAATGCGGGCTTGTTGGTATGATTGGATGGGTTTTATATTATGGACTGGTTGAGATAGAATATGATAGTATTTTTGCTACTTTAGTGGCAGCTTTTGTTGTTGGGGTTATTAGTCAGTTTTTTGCAAAAAGATATAAAATGCCAATTATTATTTTTACCATTGCAGGCATTATTCCGCTTGTGCCGGGCGGCTTGTCCTATGATGCGATGAAGCATTTTGTTGAAAATGATTACAATGTGGCTGTTCAATTGGCTGCGAAAGTATGTATGCTGGCTGGAGCAATTGCGATGGGGATTATTTTTGCAGAAGTAATGAATCAATTAATGATTAAATATAATAGAAGAAAACAAAGTGAGAAAGGGGCTCCGTTGAAATAACGGGCCCCTTTCTCTATTACAGATTTCCCGAACGAGAAAGCCCACTTCTTTAGAGGTGGGATGATAGTGAGGTCGAACCAGGCGTGTCTCGTGACACGTTAATAGTTCGATTTTTTTCGTGTTGTGGGCGTACTTCTTGTGGACGGAACGTACGTTCTCGTATAATGGTTTTATAGAAAACAAGAGAGGAGGAAAAAACATGTTTGTCACACACTCATTTCGTATTCCCTATGAGAAATATCTATATGAAGAATTGAGAATGATGCAGAGAGAAGCGGCTTCTGTATGGAATGATATCGTTCGAGAAGCGACTTCTTATTATGTTTCTCGTAAAAAGTGGTTAAGTAAAACAGAGATTCAATCTGTTCGAAAACAAACGTATCAGCTCCATTCTCAGACTGTTCAAGCCATTGCGGATAAGTATGAAGCGAATCGAGAAACGATTCGACAGCTTCGAAAAACGGATAAAAAAGCGAAGTATCCGTGGAGAAGAAAATACTATTATTGCATCCCATAAAAAAAAGCATCGATGGATATAACCAAAGATACCATTTCGATAAAAAAGGCATCCTATGGATTTTCACTTCCTGAATTGTTGACTAAAAAGAAAAAGAAGAATTGGAACGAAAAATTCCCCAGAAATCCATCGTGATGTAAACGGAGCACAAAATATTGCCCGTAAAAAACATACGATGGCAGTCCAACCTCTTCATTCGATCCTATTCAAACAATCGATTTGGTACAAACGCTTTTTGTCTGAAGAAATCAGACAAAAAACGAAACATCCAAAGGATAAACCGAAGAAAGAACCAAGTATCGCCAGTCGAATGGCGTAGTGGCACCGACCTTGCCCTTTTGAAAGACTGTTTTTCTCTCAAAAGTTGCTCGCCTAAGTTTCACCCCTACATCTTCCTGTGGAAGTTTGTAAGTGGAATGTTTGCGAGAAAGAACCCCACTGTCTTCAGTCGTGGGAGTGGTCAGGAGATACTCTGTTCAACGAGGGAATGTTGAAAGGAGCTTGTTTATGAAAAAATGGAAACGCTGAGTTCTGTTTCGGATACGATGATGTTGATGCTTGGAGGGATAGCGAGTATTTCATTGCTTGTTGGTGGAATTGGCATTATGAATATTATGCTTGTGTCAGTTTCGGAGCGGACAAAGGAAATTGGAATTAGAAAAGGGAAAGTGCCTTGGTCAGTTTCACTTTATTAATCAGAAAGCAGGCTTTATCTAGTCTGCTTTCTTTCATATAGAGGAAAAGATACAATAATAACACAGTATCTGTTGGAAAACTTGTGAGGAGGGGAGTTATGTTGAAGGTATTAGTTGTAGAAGATAATGCTGCACTGCTACAATCGATTAAACAAATCTTAGCCGATGAGTATGAAGTAGATGCAGCGGACAATGGTGATGATGGTTTATTTATGGCACAGCAAAATATTTACGATGTGATTCTTTTAGATGTGATGCTGCCGGGGATGGATGGATTCGAAATTGTTCAACGAATGAGGAAAGAGAAGATTAATACAAGTGTTCTTTTTTTAACAGCGAAGGATGGGTTGGAAGATCGCGTACGCGGATTAGAGATGGGGGGCGATGATTATTTAGTGAAGCCATTCCAAGCACCCGAATTAAAAGCGAGGATTCGCGCGCTTTTAAGGAGAAGTGGTATTCTATCATTAGAAGCGAACATTACGTATCGCGGTATCGAACTACAGGGAAAAGAAAAGGACATTCTCGTAGATGGCGATTCGATTAAGCTGACGATGAAACAGTATGAATTACTTGAATATTTAATTCAAAACAAAGGGAAAATTTTGACTCGTGAACAAATTTTTGATCGTATTTGGGGGTTTGACTCGGATACGACCATTGCCATCGTCGAAGTGTTTGTACATCATTTACGGAAAAAACTTGAACCATACCAGTATCATAAAGATATTCAAACGGTTCGAGGAGTCGGTTATATGCTAAACCAAGCTTAAGGGGACGAATATGTTTCAAAAGACACGGCTTCGTTTAACGATTTTAAATTCGATTGTTTTTATTATTATTATTATTTTACTAAGCAGGATTATTTATTTTTATACGGAAACACAAGTATATCGTGAGGTTGATGAATCGCTTCTGCAGCAAATGGATCGAGGAAGGTTAAAGTTGCCTCCAGGAGAATTTTTATTAGGGCCTGGCCCGAGTGTGATTATTTGGAGTCCTGAACAGACGATTTTAGAGCCGCGATTAAGTGATGATAACTTCTTTAAAGTAAATGAGAATCAGTTTTATCCAGCCCAATTTGATGAAATTGAAGAGATTCGGGTTCAAGGAGCAACGTATCGGGCCTTGTCTACAAAGGTAGATACAGAATATGGGGAGATGACCATTCAATTTATTCGAAATGTGGATGCGGAGCGGGTGATGTTGGATCAGTTATTCATGATTTTGTTAGTGGGCGGTGGTTTAGGCAGTTTAGTCGCTATTGCAGCAGGTTACTTTTTGGCAGGAAGGGCACTTATCCCCATTAGGAAATCATGGGAACAACAACAACGCTTTGTTTCTGATGCTTCACATGAAATTCGTACACCACTTGCCGTTATCCAATCAAGAACCGATTTGCTCTTTCAATCACCAAATGCCACGATTCAAGAAAAAGCGGTCGATGTTTCAATCATTTCAAAAGAAGTACGCCGCTTAAATAAATTAGTGAACGGATTACTGACATTGACGAGAACAGACTCTAATCAAATGGAAGTGAAAAAAGCCAATTTCTTTTTAGACGAGTTGATTGCAGAAATTGTAGAACATTATGCAGATATTGCATCTTTTCAGGAAAAAATGATGACGAAATATGTACCAGAGCAGATTGTTTTTCTAGGTGATAAAGAACGTATTCATCAATTGCTCGTTATCTTAATTGATAATGCGTTAAAGTTTACTCATGAAGGCTGTGAAATTCATCTTTCTTGTACGAAAAATGCTTCTTTCATTCAGCTTGTAGTTGAAGATAATGGGCAAGGCATTCCGCAAGCTGACATTTCAAAGATTTTTGATCGTTTTTATCAAGTGGAGCAATCGCGTACAGCTAATGAAGGCTCTGGACTTGGTTTATCGATTGCGAAATGGATTGTAGAGACTCATCAAGGAACAATTAAAGTAACGAGTGAAGAAAATAAAAAAACGCGGTTTGAAATAAACTTCCCGCGAAATCAGAAGAATAAATAAGGAACCTGCTGACAAACAGGTTCCTTTTCTTATGCACTTAGATTTTAAATGAGCTTTTTAATTCAACAATTTGGTTAAAGACGATGTGGTCAGCTGTTGAAAGCTTCGGATCAACATTATAGTAACCATGACGGAAGAATTGATATTTAGCTTGTGGTTGAACGTCTTTCATATTTGGCTCCACAAATCCTTGGAAAACTTCTAATGACTTTGGATTGACTAGCTCTAAGAATGTTTTTTCTTCTTGTTCTTCATCCTCACCATTTTCATCTAAAATTAATGGTTGATAGTTACGGAATTCAGCTGGTACAGCATGAGTAGCATCTACCCAGTGTAATGTCCCTTTGACTTTACGGCCTGTAAAGCCTGAGCCGCTCTTTGTTTCTGGATCATATGTGCAATGAAGTTCTACTACATTGCCATCTTGGTCTTTAATCACTTCTTCACATTTAATGAAGTAAGCGTGCTTTAAACGCACTTCATTTCCTGGGAAAAGGCGGAAGTATTTCTTTGGCGGGTTTTCCATAAAGTCATCTTGTTCAATATAAATTTCACGAGAAAACGGAATTTGGCGAGTCCCCATTTCTGGAACTTCTGGATTGATTTCTGCCTCTAACCATTCCACTTCTCCTTCTGGATAGTTCGTAATCACCACTTTAAGCGGTTTGATAATCCCCATTGTTCTCGGTGCTTTTAATTTTAAATCTTCACGGACAAAGTGGTCGAGCATTCGGCTATCCACCGTTCCCGATGTTTTGGCTACACCGATTTCATGACAAAATGCACGAATCGCTTCCGGTGTATAGCCACGTCTTCTTAACCCTGAAATGGTTGGCATACGAGGGTCATCCCAGCCATCCACGAATTTTTCATCGACAAGTTGCTTTAACTTACGTTTACTCATAACGGTATTTGTTAAGTTGAGACGACCAAACTCATATTGACGAGGCACGCTCGGCATTTCACAATTTTCAACTATCCAGTCATAGAAAGGACGTTGATCCTCAAATTCTAACGTACAAATAGAGTGAGTAACCCCTTCAATAGCATCTTCAAGAGGGTGGGCAAATGCATACATTGGGTAAATGCACCACTTGTTCCCTGTATTATGATGTTCTGTATGGCTAATACGGTAAATAACAGGGTCACGTAAGTTAATATTCGGTGAAGCCATATCAATTTTTGCACGAAGGACTTTTTCACCGTTCGCAAATTCACCGCTGCGCATTCTTTCAAATAGTTCAAGGTTTTCTTCGATTGTACGAGTACGATAAGGGCTATCTTTTCCCGGCTCTGTTAGCGTGCCGCGATATTCACGGATTTCATCTGCATTTAAGTCATCGACGTAGGCTAAGCCCTTTTTAATAAGTAAAATGGCTCTTTCATACATTTCGTCAAAGTAATTAGATGCAAAGAATAAGTTATCCCAATCATAGCCGAGCCATTTAACATCTTCTTTGATAGAGTTCACATATTCGATGTCTTCTTTTACTGGATTGGTATCGTCAAATCGTAGATTCGTTTTGCCGTTAAACTCATCTGCAACACCGAAGTTTAAAATAATAGATTTAGCATGACCGATATGTAAATAGCCGTTCGGTTCTGGAGGGAATCGTGTGATGATATGATTATGTTTTCCAGATTCTAAATCTTCTTTAATGATATTTCTGATAAAATTCGAAGAGTTATGTTCCAACTAATTCGACCTCTTTCATTTATATACTTCTTTTAATTTTACCTGTATATGTATCATAAATACAGACTTTTTTCCACGTTTGATTGTTGAAGGAGCAATTTGGACATGATTTTATTTGTATGGTAGACAGCCATTTCCTTGTTTCTATTTTACCCATTTTTAGTGGTGTTAAAATTAAGAAAAATCTAAACCTTCACTTCTTATAAACAAGCAGTAAAGAACGATGTATAGTTACTTTCCCTCTATGACCATATTGAAGTATAATGTATCAATAACAAAAGAAGGGTAGTTGGGAAAAGTGAGCAACTTTGTGCAAGAACAATTACGAGCATATCGTAAAAAAAATGAAAATATCGGTCGTTTAATTATAAAGTGTCCAGATCGACCAGGCATTGTCGCTACGGTCACAGCATTTCTAAAAGAGCATAATGCAAATATTGTTGAACTAAGTCAGTATTCCATGAATCCTGAAGGCGGCACATTCTTTACGAGAATTGAATTTGAATGTCCAGATTTAAAGAAGCAGGCGGAAAAGCTGGAACAGGAATTCCAAGAAGTAGCTGACCAATTTTCAATGGAATGGAAGTTTAATTATGTAAGTGATTTAAAGCGAGCGGCCATTTTTGTATCAAAAGAACCGCATTGCCTGCTGGAGTTGCTTTGGGAGTGGCAAAGCGGCGATTTAATGATGGATATTGCGCTTGTTATTAGCAATCATGAAGATGCAAGAGAAACGGTTGAAGCGCTGCAAATCCCTTATTATTATATTCCAGCTAATAAAGACATTCGTAAAGAAGTAGAAGAGAAGCAGTTAAAATTATTGCAAGTGTTTGAAGTTGATTTAATTATTTTAGCTCGCTATATGCAAATTCTAACACCAGATTTCGTAGCGGCTCATCCAAATAAAATTATTAATATTCATCATTCATTCTTGCCTGCTTTTATCGGTGCAAGACCGTATGAGCGTGCGTATGATCGTGGTGTAAAGCTAATTGGAGCGACTTCTCATTACGTAACGAATGATTTAGATGAAGGTCCAATTATTGAACAAGATATCGGCCGTGTGAATCACCGTGATTCAGCTGAAGATATGAAAAAAGCAGGGCGTACAATCGAACGCCGAGTGCTTGCTCGTGCTGTTAAATGGCATATTGAAGACCGTGTGATTGTTCACGGTAATAAAACGGTTGTCTTCTAATAACTATATTCAACTCGAACGGTTGCTGTAATATTGAGCTCTCCTGGTTTAAAAGGTGTCGGTGTAGAACTTTCCTTCGCATAGGTGCTTGCTTGCAAAACTATAGGTGGGCGAGCTGCTGATAGTTCTTCAATCTGAACGGGGAGCGGATGTAAGGATGTTCCTAATGTCTCTGTTAATGTAAGAGCTTTTTTATGGGCATTTTTTAAGGCTAGTGATAGTGCTTGGTTATAATAGACGTCTGGATTGGACAAGGAAAAATGGACATTAGAAACAGAATTGGCTCCTTGTTTGACAGCCGTATCGACAATTGTACCAACATGTTCAATATCATTTGTTTTGATTTGAATCATATGAAGAACTTTGTACTTATGAAAGATTTCTTTACCGTCCACGTAATTGTATTGAGGGTCGATCCGATAGTCACTCGTTTTGATGTTGTTTTCAGGGATGCCTATCTTACTCAAAGCATCTAGAATTTGTGCAATCGTTTGAGAATTTTCTTGCTGTGCAATTTTTGGGTCTACATTTTCAGTCACAACGCCAAGTGTAATAATGGCTTGGTCAGGGGCTATCTGTAATGTTTCTTCACCCGTTACTTTGACTGTTTGCTGATTAGAACGATGTGGAGTAGTGGAAAAGGGATTGATATGATTCATTCTTGTCACCAACCTTTTTAAAAATGCTATTAAACATTGTACGAAACGGTTGCAGAAAACATGACCTAATAAAAAGTAAAAAGGATGAATGCGTGTAGAATGATGCATTCATCCTTTTTTGTTTTTTAATGATGAATCACTTGCACGCGTCCGACCTGTCCATCTGTTAGCCTGACTTTAATTCCATGCGGGTGGGTGCTTGATTTTGTTAAAATGTCTTTTACGATTCCCTTTGTTCGTTTGCCAGTACGTTGGTCAGCTTTTAAAACGATTTCAACGGATAGCCCAGGGGTGATGTCTTTTCGATTTTGTCCGTTCATGTTTAATCCTATCTTTCCTCTTGTTTTCTGCTTTAATTAGGCAGTACCTTAAGTATAAATGAAAAAGATCGGATTGCATTATTCATTTTGTAACTTCTTCAATGGCTCGACTGCAGGTCCATCTAATACTTCTCCCTCAATTGAATAGCGTGAACCATGACAAGGGCAATCCCAAGTGCGTTCTCCACTGTTCCAACTCACTTCACAGCCCATATGGGTGCACGTTGAATCAACGATATGCAGCTTGCCGTCGTGATCCCGATAGCATCCTGCCTTCCGCCCTTTAAAATTAATAATTGCTCCTTCATCATTCATTAAATCATCTGGAGTTGTATAGGCATAAGTAAGTTTTCCACCAATGAGATGTTTTGCGACATCTAGATTGTCTTTTATCATATTCCCCCAGCCGTTTACACGGGAAGGGCTATATAATTCTGCATATCGATTTGGTTGCTCTAAAACGTAATCAGCTAGTATTTTTGCAGCGATTGTTCCATTGGTCATCCCCCATTTTGCATAGCCGGTTGCAATAAGCACATCTGGGTGTCCATCGGTTACGGGACCGACAAATGGCAGATTATCGGGTGTAACAATATCTTGTGCTGACCAACGATATGGAATTTCTTTTACACTTAAATACTGCTCACTGAAGTCTTGGAGAGCAGCATAATGTTGATAGGTTGGCATGCCTTGACCAGGTTTATGACTTTCGCCGCCAACTAAAATCAGCTTTTCCCCGTTCATTTCTGTATAGCGAAGCGAGCGAGTAGGACTGTCAGCACTATAGTACATTCCATTCGGGAAGTCTTCTTCTAATTTAATACCGAGTATATAGGAACGTTCTACATGCACTCGGGCAAAGTATAATCCTGTTTCATCATTAAATGGAAAATGAGAAGCAACAATGATTTTATTAGCGATTAACTTATGTCCATTTCTTAATAAAATAGTCAATTTTCCATCATCGACAATTTTCATAGCGGTTGTTTGTTCATATAGCGCACCGCCGTTTTCTAAAATAGAAGGGATGAGCGCCGTTAAGTATTTTAATGGATGAAATTGAGCTTGATCTTTCATGATGAGTGCTGCTTGACAAGGAATGGAGAAGGGGATGGAATCTACATACTCCCCATCAATACCAAGCTCTTCATAAGCCGACAGTTCACTTTTGATTTGTTGAACAGATTGCTCTGTGTTGCCATATACATAGGCATCTTGTGAGCTGAAATCGCAATCTATGGAATGCTTTTCAACTAACTCCTTTATGTAATCGATTGCTTCGCGATTTGCCTCATAATAAAGTTTTGCTTGATCGCCGCCGTGCTGTTGAATTAATTGATGATAAATTAGACCATGTTGAGCGGTGATTTTTGCTGTCGTATGTCCAGTTGTTCCAGTGAGAATATTACCTGCCTCAATGAGTGTTACTTTCTTACCCTGTTGAGTCAGTAAATAAGCCGTAGTAATCCCTGTAATACCACCTCCGACAATTGCGATATCGGTTTCTAAGTCTTCTTCTAGTTTTTCAAATGTTGGAATTGTAGTTGAATCAAGCCAGTATGGTTCCGGGGTTTTCGGTAATTGTTGTTCAGAATCAGCCATCAAAATATTCCTCCATTGTTCGTAATATAGTCATGTATTATTCTTTCCAAATGCTTCATTTTTAATCGATGCATACTTTTTTGTAAACTTGTAAACAGATTTTGTAAACATGTATACGAGTTGTGTACACATGTTTACATTTTTGTATACGTGTACACAAAGATGTAAACATGTAAACGAAATTTGTAAACTTGTACACATGTTTACAGACTTCGTTTACATGTTGATATGGCGCGATGTGTACATAAAAGTATACAAATCGGTCTAATGTTTTATGGACAATATGTAAAATATTACCTATAATAATAGTAGTTTGATTATATTTTCATAGAAGGGAATGTTTACGAATGAGTACTAGAGTTGCCGCAATAGACGTAGGAAATGATGCCGTTAAAGCACTTTTTGGAAAGCTAGACTCTGAATTGTATATCCCAAATGTGATTGCTAGAGATATTGAAGACCGTCCGATTATTGGGATTGAAGACCTCAATGAAAACAACCCGTTAGATGGACTTCATATTAGACTCCATTCTCCAGCACTCCAAGCGAATAATGTGATTTATCGTGTTGGCTATTTAGCGACGAAAAGTGATAATCCAACTGAGCTGGATATTGGAAGTAGTAAATCTGAAGAAGATCAGACATTAGTTATGCTGTTTGCTGCTCTTGCATTAGATGCTGTTCAGCAAGCGAGTACAGGTGTATTTAAAGTAAACAAATCCGTAGTAGAAGCCAATTATACGCTAGGAACAGGCTTGCCCCTTCGTGAAGTAAAGGAAGGAAAAGACGTTGGCTATCGTTCGAAGCTGTTAGGTTCTGTTCATCAAGTTGAATTTTTAGTGACACCTAAATATCAGGGGATGAAGGTAAACCTTAAATTTGACGAGGTAAAAGTGTATCCGGAAGGCTTTGCTGCTTATATTAATCTAGTTATGGATAATGAATTAAAGGTTATTAACCGTGATTTAATTGATAAACAAATTTTGATTCAGGATATCGGAGGACTATCTACAGATATTGCTGTAATCAAAAATCGAAAAGTAGATGATGATAAAGCAAGAGGTTTTAACTTAGGAGTTGCTGAGGCATTAGAAGCTATTCGTGAAGAGATTCGTAAAAAACATGGCGTAGAATTAGATAGCCGTCGTGATGTCGTTGAAATTATTACAAAGAAAAACGATCGCAATCATATTATGGTGCGTGGTAGCCGAACAAGTGTGCATGATATTGTCGATCGTATTTTAGGAGAACTAGCTAAGAAGCAGTACCGCCATCTACGTAATGTTTGGCAGAAGAATTCACAAACGGAAATTTGCTATTTTGTCGGTGGTGGTTCCCTTGTATTAAAAGAGTATTTGAAAACGTTGAATAATAGTTTTGATGGGTATAATATTGATTTCTTTGAAGATGAAAAGGAAAGCGTTTGGATGATGGCTAACGCTTACTATAAGCTTATAGCTGATTTTCATCGTCGTGAAGAAGCTAATAAGAAAAAAGTCGTTACAAATAATAAATAGGTGGCCATATGAGAAAACTAACCTCTGCCGAAATTAAGAGGGGACAAGCGATTACTTTTCGTATCCCTTCAGATACGCCAGATTATGCATTAAAACAGTTACAAAGATTAAAAGAAACAGAGGGGCGTAATTTTTCAAGTAAAGTGGCTCAATTTGTTTTATCTGGGGTGGGAAATGGCCCGCATCAAGATAAGGAGTTCGTTACGCTGCCGTTGCCGCAACGCCTAAGTAAGGCGCAGCGGGATTGGTTAAAGCACGCTCATTCAGAAGCATTGCTCGGTAATATTCTTTACGAGCTTTTGGAGAATCCAATGCGTACGACGGCCTTGCTTTCAGCCTTAAATGGCGGCGAAATGGATGTTCCTGAGCCTCCTATCACTCCTATACGGCGTGAAGCAGAGCGTGAATTGGCGGTTGCAGAGATGCCGGATATCGTCATTGCTCCAACCGTTGAAAATGTGCAAGAGAATGAACCGGAGCAACCGGAGCATCTAGATGTAGAAGAAGGTTTAGATGATCTTCTAGGTGACTTTTTAGCGCAAATGAATAGATGAAAAAAGCCGTGATTTAGCTTAGGGATAACTAATCTAGATCACGGCTTTTATTATGCTAGGAAAATAAGGTGATATAAAAATAACACTGCGAAAAGATAAAGGAGCGGATGGACATTACGAGCTTGTCCCTTTGCGATTTTCATAATCGGATAAGCGATAAAGCCAAGTGCAATCCCGTTTGCAATGCTAGAAGTAAGCGGCATAGCTACGATAATTAAGAAGGCAGGGAATGCTTCATCAAACTCTTTCCAATCGATTTCTGAAATGCTTCGAATCATTAAGCTACCGACAATAATTAAGCTTGGCGATGTAATAGCAGCAACATTGGAAACGGCGCCAACGAGCGGACTGAAAAAGGCGGCAACGGCAAATAATATAGCTACCACTAATGCAGTTAACCCTGTTTTACCACCAGCTCCAACGCCAGCCGAAGATTCAACAGAAGCAGCGGTTGGGCTCGTACCAAACATTGAGCCAACGGTTGCACCGATTGAGTCAGCAAAGAAGGCACTGCCTGGTTTTTCTAGCTTTCCTTTTTTCAGTAGCCCTGCTTGACCGATAATGCCGAGTAGAGCGCCTGTTGTATCAAATAACATGACAAGTAAAAAGGAGAAAATAACTCCGTATAAGCCAAACTCAATCACATCACTAATGGATTGAATCGGATTGTAAACGAGTACGCCCTCAGGCAAGCTAGGTAAAGACATAAAACCATTTGTAAACTTTAGTTGACCTGTGAAAAAGGCAATAATAGCGGTAATAATCATCCCGATAAAAAGAGCACCTTGTACATTGAGTGTCATTAAAACAAGGGCAATAACAAGTCCAATTAACGTTAGGGCAACACCAGGATCACGAAAGTTTCCGATTGTTACTAAGTTAGAGTCGTGATTTGTTACGATACCAGATAATCGTAAGCCAATGAACGTAATGAATAAGCCAATACCGGCACTAATAGCATGTTTTAAATTATTGGGAATCGCTTCAATTAATCTAGTACGGAAAGAGGTCAGAGAAATTAGTAAGAAGATAATTCCTGTCACAAAAACAGCTGAAAAGGCAATGATGTAAGAAATATGATGTGTCCCAAGCACAGAATAAGCAAAGTAAGCGTTTAATCCCATGGCCGGGGCAATAACGATTGGATAATTAGCTAAGAAAGCCATGCATAAGGTTCCAACCAAAGTTGCAATAATAGTTGCGGTAAAGGCTTGATTAAAAGGAACACCAGCATCTGCGAGAATCATCGGATTGACGATAATAATGTATGCCAACGTAAGGAAGGTTGTAATTCCAGCAAGCACTTCCGTTTTGACATTTGTGTTGCGTTCTTGAAGTTTAAACATGCTTTCGCTCCTTTTTATATACAGAAAACTCCTTGCTTTTGGGCAAGGAGGAGGTCACTACTCTCACTTAGAGTAAACACTCGGTATGTATGGATTGTTCGTGATACAAAACATAATAAATTATAGTAGAAAAACAAAGAAAGAACAATAGTTGATTTCATAAAGAAGCTAGCGAAAATATTGGATGAGGAACGTTTTTTAACAAAGGAGAAATGATATACTAACAAAAACAGCTTTCGATGAAGTGAAAATTAAAGAGAGTAGGCATTTATACAATGAAATCATTTAACGAACTTGGCATGAGTTCAGCAGTTGAATACATATTACAAAAACAAGGAATTGAACAGCCGACACCGATTCAGGAACGAGCAATTCCAGAAGTGATGGCAGGAAGAGACGTCATTGCAAAGGCTCAAACTGGAACAGGTAAGACGTTGGCTTTTTTACTTCCGATTATCGAACAGTTAGATGTGCAGGCAGAGAATATTCAAGCATTGATTGTTACTCCAACAAGAGAGCTTGCATTGCAAATTACAGCAGAAGTTCAGAAATTTGCTGCGGATATTGAGCATCTTACGGCGTTAGCGGTGTATGGAGGACAAGATGTCGAGCAGCAATTGAAAAAGCTACAGCGAACGATTTCCATTGTGGTTGCAACACCAGGACGACTGTTAGATCATGTGCGAAGAAGAACGATTGATTTATCGCAAGTCAAAACACTTGTATTGGATGAGGCTGATCAAATGCTTCATATTGGCTTCTTACCAGAAGTCGAGGATATTATCGAAAATCTTCCAGCAGAGCGGCAGACGCTTCTTTTTTCAGCAACGATGCCAGAGCAGGTGCAATATTTAGCGAAACGATTCATGAAATCACCTCTTACTGTTGCTGTTCAAACAGAGCAAGTGACGGTTAAACAAATTCGTCAGCTTGTAATTGAGACGACAGACCGAGCTAAGCAAGCTACTTTAATAAAAGTAATGCGAGAAGAGCAGCCTTTTTTAGCTATGATTTTTTGCCGAACAAAGCGCCGCGTATCGAAGCTGAATGAGGCTTTAAAAGAAGCAGGTTTTCTTTCAGATGAACTTCATGGTGATATTTCACAAGCTAAACGTGAGCGTGTGATGAAAAGCTTCCGTGAAGCGAAATTGCAATATTTGGTGGCGACAGATGTAGCAGCACGAGGGCTGGATGTAGAAGGTGTCACACATGTATTTAATTATGATATTCCAGAGGATGCAGAGAGTTATATTCATCGAATTGGACGAACAGGACGAGCTGGGGAACACGGCTTAGCCATCACATTTATTGCAACAAAGGACGTGAAGCAATTAGAGGAAATTGAATCTGCCATTTCTATGAAAATTGACCGGAGGAGAATAGAAGGAGTGACGATGTTCCAACCAACTGAAGTCGAGGAAAAAAGGAGTCGAAGAAGTGGGCGCTCTTCAGAAAGCCGCGGTCATTCTAGACAAGAGGACAGAGAACGAACTCGACGCAGTTCAAGAAGGGAAGGAGCACGAGATGAACGAGGGCGTGATCCGCGAAGAGTCGATACAGGGGGAAATCGTGGGGAAGACTCAAGAAGTGGAAGAGGACGCGACTCGAGGCGAATGGATACAACGGGTGAAAGAAGTCGTACGGCTAGAAGCGGCGGCTCAAGAAGAAGTGACAGCGGCCGTCGTTCGACGGGGCAGTTAGGCTCTCGCAGTGATTCCTCTTCTCGTACATCCAGAGGAAGAAACGATCGTAGAAGGTAAGTAAGGAGGGGGAATCAATGGAAAAGCCGTGGTTGGCGGATTATCCAATGTCATTAGAGAAAGCGAAACGATTAATTAATCAGCAATTTCCTGAAGTACATATTCGTGATATCCGGCTTTTAGGAGAAGGGTTTGACAATACAGTTGTTCAAGTGAATGAGTATGTATTTCGCTTTCCGCGTCGTGAGTTAGCGATGCAATTAATTGAAGTTGAAAATCAACTGTTGCCATTGATTGTTGGGCGAGTACCTTTAGAGATTCCAGAGCCGCTTTTTTTTGGAAAACCGAGTGAGAACTTTCCTTATTCTTTTACAGGATACAAAATGATAGGCGGAAGGACACCATACCGAGAGTCTTTGGAGGATAAGATTGCCTCTGCACAGAAATTGGCTTGTTTTCTTAAAGTATTACACGATGTGCCAGTCACTCAAGCAGCGAAATGCGGCGTAACCTTTGATCAGAGAAGAAGATTAGATCTTCCATTCCAAAAGGGTAAGTTGTTGGAAAATGCTAAGCTTGTTAAGCGTTTAGGATATGCAGAGCAAGCTAATCTAGTATTCAATTATGCGGCTTCTGTACAAGGTATGAAGCAGACCAGACATATATCGTTTGTTCATGGGGATATTCATATTCGGAATGTTTTACTAGATCATAGCGGTGTTCTAACAGGCATTATTGATTGGGGAGATGTTCATCTCGGTCATCCAGCGGTCGACCTTTCTTTTATATACAGCTATTTCCCTAAGCAAGCACGCGAAGCCTTTTTTGATATATATGGTGAGATTGACGATGAAACGGAGAAACTAGCAAGATTTCGAGCTATATTTATGCTTGTTACTTTATTTATATATGCAATTGATCGTCATGATAAGCCGTTGATAGAGTTAATTACAGAGGGGCTGCGGCTTGCTATTGAAGACTAAGAAGTGTCTGATTCTTTTATAAGGAATCAGACATTTTTTTATGATTGGACTAGTCTTATGACAAGCTAAGCCTCAAGTCTTATTCCAAAATATAGCTTAGGCTCATTATGAACTCTTTGAAAACTAGATAAGATAGAGACAAGAAAGGAGGACGTGAAAATGAAAAAATTTGGTTTATTCCTTGTAGGCTTAATTGCTTTGATGGTGGTGTTAGCGCATGTCGGGCCGCTTATTAGCTTAGCGCTTTGCTTGGTCATTTTATACTTTGGCTTTAAGCAATATGTGAAGGCTGAGTCAAAAGGAGCAAAGATTTCCTGGGCAATACTTTCAATCATTATGCTTATGGTGTCTATTTCTCACTTCCCGGCAGTAATAGGGCTTGTAGCAGCGTACATTTTGTATCTTGTGTATAAGAAGTGGAAGGAAGAGGATGAAGTAGTGGTTGAGCAAGCAGATCCGTTTATGAATTTTGAAAGACAATGGCAAGAATTAAATAAAAAATAATAGAGAGGGAGCGAATAAATATGGGCTTATTTTCAAGAATCAAGGCAACGGTTGAGGCAGATTTTCATGAGTTATTAGATAAAAAGGAGCAGAAGAATCCGATTGCGATGTTGAATCAATACTTGCGTCAATGTGAGCAGGAAACGGAGAAGGTTCGCAAGCTTATCGAGCGTCAATCGCTTTTACAAGCAGAGTTTACGAGGGAATATAAGGAGGCGCAAAACCTAGCTGAAAAGCGTAAGCGCCAGGCTGAGATTGCAAAACAAGCGGGTGAGGCAGAGTTAACGGAATTTGCGACGCAGGAAAGTCTTCAATATGAACAGCGTGCGCTGCATTTACAAGAAGCATTGCAACAAGCAGCGCAGCAATTGACGGAACTTGAGAGAAAATATGAAGAAATGAAACATAAGCTAAAGGACATGCATATTAAGAGAATGGAATTAATGGGGCGGGAGAATATTGCTCGAGCCAATCATCGAATAAACCAGGTCTTATCTGCCGACGATCCTTATACGCAGCCGATAGCTAAATTTGAAGAAATGGAACTTTATTTAGAGCGCATTGAGCAGCAGGTAAACACTAATTATCATCGTCACACGATTGATGCCCGCATTGCTCAGATTGAAAAGGAAAATAAACAATAAGAAAGCCATTCAATTTCTTATTGTTCTCGTGGTATTCTTAAAAGGCGTAGGTTTCTACGCCTTTTAACATCTGATGAAATGAAGGAGGGAAGGCCAATGTTTCATAAAATGAAAACAGATTATATGAGTTGGATTTTTTTGATTGGACTAGTGTTATTGATTGTCGAGATTTCATTTTTTGGCGGCGGCTTACTATATTCCCTCGCTTTTTCAATTGGATGCATCTTCGTTGGTAAGAAGTTCTTCAAACGGACATTAGGGAAAATTGTGTTTATCCTTGGAATGATTATGACGGTCGCAACCGTTTTAAATATGATGGTATTTCGTTTCTTTCTCATGGTGCTTCTGATTTATTGGTTACGTATGTATTATAAATCGAAAAAAAATCCGCAGTGGATGAAGCCAGCTTTTAATGAAATGAATGAGGGAATGACGAAAGAGAATCTCGTGAAAGTAGATGTTCTTTTTCAAAATAAATGGTTTGGTCATCAACAAACACCTGATACGGTATATGAATGGAATCCTGTGAATATCCAAACGGGTTTTGGGGATACGGTAATTGATTTAAGCCAAACACTTCTTCCGAAAGGGGATGCGGTTATTTCGATTCGCTGTTTGGTAGGGAATATGCAAATCCTTGTTCCATATGGAGTAGAAGTGCGTGTTCATCATTCTGTTATGGCTGGAAGGGCAACCATCTTTAATCAAGCTTATGAGGAGCGAATTTTTAACCAAATTGTCTCTTATCAAACGGAAGAGTTTACCGGGGCTAAACAAAAAGTGCATATTACGACAGCAGTCATCGTCGGCGATTTAGAGGTGAGACGCGTATGAGTATGATGACACGTCAAATTTTATCTGCTTTAGGTGTTTCTTTCGTATTGTCGATTGTCGTACCAGCGCTCGTTTTTCTCGTTTTTCCTTTAGATCATTGGCAATTACTGTGGGAGAGACGGGTAATGGATCTTCCTTTTGTTATTTTTGTCCCTATTATGATGATGGGAGCAGGCATTATATATGGTGTTTTTTCCGGTTTGTATTGGAAGCGCCAATGGAAGGAGCTAGATGAACAACTTTATTTACTCCAGCAAGGCCGAGCATCACAAAGGACTCCAGTCTTTTCTCTTCAAGAACTGAAGCGGATGGCGGAGCGAATTGGGCATGTGCAGAAGCAAATGAATGAACAAGTGAAGCTCTCACAAAAAATGGCCAATGAAAAAGCAGTGGATCAGGAAAAACAAATTCAAGAAATTATCTCCCAAGAGAGAAATCGCTTAGCGAGAGAGCTCCATGATTCTGTTAGTCAGCAATTATTTGCAGCATCGATGCTGATGTCGGCCATTACAGAATCGCATGCTGATGCTGAATCGACAGAAAAGAAGCAGTTGACATTAGTCGAAGGGATGATTCATCAATCTCAGCTTGAGATGCGTGCATTATTATTACATTTGCGTCCTGTTGCTTTACATAATAAAACATTGCAGGAAGGGATTCAGGAATTGCTCGTTGAATTAACACAAAAAGTACCAATGGAGATTGCGTGGAAGCTGGAACCCGTTATCTTAGACAAAGGTATTGAAGATCACCTCTTTCGCATTGTTCAGGAGTCTGTTTCTAATACATTACGTCATGCGAAAGCGAATTCACTTGAAGTGTTATTGATGAGTCGCGATGAGTTGCTTATTTTGCGTATTGTGGATGATGGAGTCGGTTTTTCCGTTGATGAAGCAAAAGCAGGGTCTTATGGTTTGCATAATATGTACGAGCGAGCCGTGGAGATTGGCGGAACGATGAAGATTGTAAGTGTGCCCAATCAAGGTACACGACTGGAAGTGAAAATTCCATTCATGCATGTGGGAGATGAAGAAAATGATTAAAGTATTGTTTGTCGATGACCATGAGATGGTAAGAATAGGAGTAGCCGCCTATTTATCTGCACAAAGTGATATCGAAGTGATAGGTGAGGCGGATAATGGGCGCACGGCAGTGGACATGGCAATTGAATTGCGTCCTGATATTATCCTGATGGACTTGGTGATGCCGGAGATGGATGGGATTGAAGCAACCAAAGTTATTTTAGAAAAATGGCCAGAAGCGAAAATTATTATTGTAACAAGCTTTTTAGACGATGAAAAAGTGTATCCAGCCCTAGAGGCGGGAGCAACAAGCTATATGCTGAAAACATCGAAAGCGAGCGACATTGCCGATGCTGTTCGGGCTACTTATCAGGGGCAAAGCGTGCTTGAGCCGGAAGTCACCGGAAAAATGATGGCAAAGCTTCGTCACCCTAAAGTTCAAGCATTGCATGAACAATTAACGGCACGAGAAATGGAAATCTTATTATTAATGACACAAGGAAAAACAAATCAAGAAATTGCAGATGAATTGTTTATCGCGTTAAAGACAGCGAAAGTTCATGTGAGCAGTATATTAAGTAAGCTTGAAGTACAAGATCGTACACAAGCTGTCATTTATGCATTTAAGCACTCGTTAGTTCAATAGATACGAGTGCTCTTTGGAGGTTTTTATGGAAATTTCATATGTACATACAGTGCAACAGATTGGACAAGCGCTTGAAGAAGCATCGATTCCTTATCAATTTATCGGTCAAGCCGCTTTAGCCGTTCAGCAGGTCCGCTTACATGATTATAGTGAGATTGAAGTAGCCGTTCAATGGGACCTGTTTAAAGAAGCGTGTGATACATTGCACACTTATTCATTGTCTAATATCGAAAAAACAGTGGAACGAGCCGTAGCTTACTTGGAGCAAGATCATATTTCCATAAGGGTCAGTTGTTTATTTAATACAACCATTAAAACAGACCCGTACCGAATTTCGTATCGTTTCGATAATCAGGAACTATGGTGCCGTTCTCTATATAGTTATTTATATGATGAAGAAATGGCTGCTTACGAGAAAGAAATTCATGACTATTTAATGAAAGAGCAGCAAGGATTTACAGCCAAAAATGAACAAGCGTGGAATCAGAATAATTACATCGCTTTAGTGAATCGATACGGCGAGCCAGCAGAGCTTGCTGAAAAGATTATGCAAAATCCAAAATGGCGCTTACATCCATTTTATAAATATTTGCATGACGTGCAGGGAAAGAAAATCACCCATTTAATGGGGTCAAATGGAGTCAAAGCTGTTGCGCTTTCTCTTTTAGGAGCAGATGTGAAGGTGGTCGATTTTTCAAAAGAAAATGCGACGTTTGCTAATGAATTAGCAACAGCCGCAAATGTGGATATAATGTATGTTGTTTCAGATATTTTATCTTTACAAGAAGAGCACCTTAACAGCAATCAAGATCTTGTATTAATGGAACTTGGCGTTCTACATTATTTAATTGACCTACATCCGTTATTTGAAAAAGTGAAAGCGATGTTAAAGCCGGGTGGTTTGTTTGTTCTGCATGAATTTCATCCGATTTCGACAAAACTGATTACGTCTACAGGTAAAAAACATAAAGTCACGGGGAATTACTTCACACCAACAATGGAGAAAAATCCTGTTGCGTTTACAAAACATATGCCAGATGATGCAAAAGAGACATTGGCACAAGTGGTACAAAGAAAATGGACAATTGGGGAATTAATTACAGCTGCCGCTCAGTCAGGGCTTGTCATTAAAGTGTTAGAAGAAGAACCAAATCATAAGCTGCATGATATTGGCTTACCGAAAACCTATACATTAGTTGCTGAGCGTGTTTAAGATTTCGGTTTAATCGACGACTCTTTCTGATTTATCAATGCAAATTCAATTTTATCTACTGAAATCATTCATTTATCAATAACTTTTGCAATTTATCCACGAAAGAGGGCTGTCCATTAAATGGACAGCCCCTTTTTACTTATTGATTTGACCATTCTTCTACGTCCCATACTTTTGTGACCCAATCTTCATAGAAGTCAGGTTCATGGCAGACGAGGACAATTGTTCCTTTATATTCTTTCATCGCACGCTTTAATTCTTCTTTAGCGACTACATCTAAATGGTTGGTTGGCTCGTCAAATAGAAGCCAGTTGCTTTCTGTCAGCATTAATTTACAAATGCGGACTTTTGATTGCTCTCCACCGCTTAGTTGATTCATCGGACGCATAATATGTTCGTTTTTCAGACCAACACGAGCGAGAATAGCGCGAACTTGCGGTTGATCTAAGTGCGGGAAGGCATTCCATACTTCATCAATCGGCGTTGTGCTGCCAGCTTTTACTTCTTGCTCGAAATAAGATGGGAATAAGAAGTCACCGAGTTGTCTTTTTCCGCTAAGCGGCTCAATTTTACCAAGAATCGTTTTTAATAATGTCGATTTACCAACACCATTACAGCCAACTACAGCAATTTTTTCCCCGCGCTCAATATTCATTGTCAGTTTTGGTAGAAGAGGGCGGTCATAGCCAATTTCTAAATTTTCCCCTTCAAATACATAGCGGCTGCTAGCACGTGATTCTTTAAAGTCGAATGTTGGTTTCATCGCTGTTTCAGGGCGATCAATTCTCTCAATTCTGTCCAATTGCTTTTGACGGCTTTTCGCACGACCTGTTGTAGAATAGCGCGCTTTATTTTTCGCGATGAAGTCTTCTTGCTTTTTAATAAACTCTTTTTGTTTTTCATAGGCATTAATATGTTGATTTTTGTTGATTTCTGCAAGCTCTAGGAATTTTTCATAAGTCGCAGTATAACGCGTTAATTTTGAAAATTCTAGATGGAAAATAACATCAACAACACCGTTCATAAACTCTGTATCATGCGAAATTAATAGAAACGCATGTGGATATTCTTTTAAATAGCTGCTTAGCCAACGAATATGTTCAACATCTAAGTAGTTCGTTGGTTCGTCCAATAGTAAAACTTCAGGTTGTTCTAGTAATAGCTTTGCTAATAAAACTTTTGTACGCTGTCCGCCGCTTAGTGCAGAAACATCACGGTCAAGGCCAATAGCGTCTAGTCCTAAACCACGAGCGGCATCTTCAATTTTTATATCAAGATTATAAAAACCGCCAGCCTCTAGTTTATCTTGAATGATGCCCATGTCCTCAAGCAGTGTTTCCAATTCCTCAGGTGTAGCGGTTGCCATCTTTTCTGTTACTTCATTCAGCGCCTTTTCTTGCTCAAAAAGAGGAAGGAAAGCATCTCTTAATACGTCACGAATGGTTTTTCCTCTCGATAATACAGTATGTTGATCAAGGTAGCCATATTGTACGCCTGGTGTCCATTCAACGCGGCCTGTATCATGAATTAATTGACCTGTAATAATATTCATCATCGTTGATTTTCCAACGCCATTTGCGCCAACTAATCCAACGTGTTCACCGGCTAACAGCCGAAAAGAAACATCTTTAAATAATGTACGATCGCCAAAGCTATGGCCTAATTTATCTATAGAAAGTAAGCTCATTCTGTTTGTGAACCTCCTAAATAATATGCAAAATCCCTACGAATTATCATACTAAAATATATAGTAGATTACTATCTAAACTAGGAAGTTATATATGGAAATAAAATTGAGCTGTTATAGTACTGTGCTAATAAGCTGTAACTGTATAAGTCCAATTGAAAAATTGGTTATATCCAATGTTATTTTTTTATAATATTCTAAATATTAAGTGAAAACGTATGCAAAAGAGGGGGAAACAAAAGAATGAAAAAGTATATGAAATGGGGAGCAGCTGCATTGCTTGCACTTGGTCTTGCGGGTTGTTCCAACAGCAGCAGCGGAGAAAAGGATGATCAATTAAATGTGAAGGTCAGTATTTCCGTATCTGAGCAAGATACTTGGGGGCAAGGTGTTAATAAATGGGCCGAGCTTGCTAAGGAAGAATCTGATGGGAAAATCAGCATTAAATTATATCCAAATGAATCTCTTTCAAATGGTAATCAACCTAAAGGGTTAGAGGCAGTTCAAAATGGTTCAACGGAAGCTTCTATTCACTCTATGATTATTTATAATGTACTAGATCCAAAATTTGCTGCACCTTCTTTACCTTGGTTAATTCCAAATTATGAGCAGGCGGATAAAGTAATGAATGGTGAAGGTGGAGAGAAATTAAAAGAGCTAATTCGCAGTAAAGGAATTGAACCTTTAGCATTTGGTGAAAACGGATACCGTCAAATTACGAATAGCAAACATGCAATTGAAACACCGGAAGATTTAGAGAAGTTAAAAGTTCGAACACCTTCTATGGAGGCAATGGTTGATACATATAAACAATTTGGTGCAGACCCAACGGTTATGAACTGGTCAGAAGTGTTTACTTCTCTTCAACAAGGTGTCATTGATGGACAAGAAAATCCACTGCCAATTATTCTGAATAATAAATTATCTGAAGTTCAAGATTATTTAACAATCTGGAATTACATGTACGACCCGCTTGTATTTGGTATTAATAAAGAGTTATATGATGGTTTAGATAAAGAAACACAAAAAATTCTAAAAGAAACAGCTGAAGAAGCTGCACAATATCAAATTCAGTTAAATCGTGAAAAAGATAAAGAAATTCTAGCTGAATTAAAAGAGCAAGGCATGAAAGTAACAGAATTAACTCCGGAGCAAATTGCGGGTTTCCAAGAGAAATCGGCTCCAGTTATCGATCAATATGAAAAAGTGATTGGGAAAGAGTTCTTAGATGCGTTCCGTGCTGAATAAGACATTGGTAATGTAAGCAGCTTGTAGAAATAGTACTCGGAAGGAAGCGAGTTTCCTTTCGAGTCTTTTCTTATTTAATCAAGATGGGGGAAATACAGTGAAAATCTTTGTTAGGCTAGAGGAGTGGTTGTTAGCGATTTTAATGATTGTCATTTGTGGAGTAACGATGGCTAACGTGTTATCTAGATACTTTTTAAATGTATCGCTTTCCATGACAGAAGAGTTAACAACAAATTTATTTGCTTATGCAATCTTTATTGGAGCGTCTTTACTTGCCAGAGAAAAAGGGCATTTAGGTTTTAGCTTATTAACAGATTATTTGCCGCCAAAATTGCAAATAATTATCGCGATCTTAATTGGTTGTTTAACAACTGTATTCTTTGCTGTTCTGTTTTGGTTTGGGCTAGAAATGGTGATGCAGCAATATGAATATCAGCAAAAAACGCCAGCTTTAGGATTAGATGAATGGATTATGGGTTTAGCAGTTCCACTCGGGTCCTTTCTATGCGTTCTTCGTTTCTGGGAAGGGTGTATCTTGGAAATTAAAACAATTAGAGGGAGAATGAAGTCATGAGTGCAACAGCGATTTGTTTATTTGCCAGCTTTTTTATATTATTATTTTTAAATGTGCCGATAGCGGTTGCTCTTGGTTTATCCACGGTTATTACGATGTTTGCGTTTGAATTACCGTTACCATCTTTACCGTCTACGATGTTTTCATCGATGACCAAATTTACCTTACTTGCGATTCCTTTCTTCTTCCTAGCAGGATTGATCATGGAGAGAGCGGGGATTTCTAAACGTTTAATTGCCTTTGCTCAAGCAATGACAGGCCATTATCGAGGCGGCATGGCAATTGTAGCCGTTATTGCAGCTACTTTCTTTGCTTCCATGTCAGGTTCCGGTCCAGCAACCATGGCTGCTGTCGGTGCGATTGTCATTCCAGCTATGGTAAAGCAAGGATATCGAAAAGACCAATCAGCAGGATTACTTGCAACGGCTGGTGGAATGGGTATCGTTCTTCCGCCAAGTATTGCCTATGTTGTCTATGGGGTCGTTGCGGAAGTTTCAATTGGTAAACTATTTATTGCGGGTATCGTTCCTGGTTTATTAATGGGGCTATTTTTGGCGATTACTGGATATGTAATAGCAAGAAAGTACAATATTCCAACATTGCCGAAAGCAAGCAGCCAAGAAAGATGGAAAGCGTTTAAAGAGGCTTCTTGGGGGTTACTGGCACCTTTAATTATCCTAGGTGGGATTTACTCCGGTTTATTTACACCTACTGAATCAGCGATTGTAGCTGTATTTTATGGTTTATTTGTTGGTTTATTTATCTATAAAGAGTTTAGTTTGAAAGAGATTCCTAGTTTATTAATTGAGTCTGCGAAGAATACCTCTATGATCATGCTAATTGTCGCAGCGGCTTCCTCTTTTGCTTGGTTATTGACAGTAGAGGGAATCGCTCAAGATATGGCTAATATGTTAATGGGACTTGCGGATAATAAATATACAATTCTATTCATTATTACCATTATTTTATTGATTGCGGGGATGTTCGTTGATGCTATTTCTGCGTACTATATTTTCCTGCCAATCTTTTTACCAATTCTTATTGCGATGGAAATTGACCCTATTCATTTTGGGGTGCTAATGACATTGAACTTAGCGATTGGTTTAGTAACGCCGCCTGTAGGATTGGATTTATATGTGGCCTGTGGATTGACAGGACTCTCTTTAAAACAGATTTCAATAGGGGTTATTCCGTTCCTTTTAGTTGCTATTTTCGTTTTACTGCTCGTTACATATATCCCGGCTCTGTCATTATGGCTTCCAGGCTTAATGGATTAAAACAGAAGGGGGTGCTCCCATGACTGGACTTTGGCAAGATATCGAACTCGACAGTGAGCACAAGCTTCCGTTATATAAACAAATATCTGAGCAAGTCGAAAAAATGGTCTATCAAGGCAAGCTGAAGCCAGGTACTCGTTTGCCATCAGAAAGAAAATTAGCAGATTACTTGCAAGTGAGTCGAATGACCATTACATTGGCTAATGAAGATATGAAAACGAAGGGGATTATTCGCAGTCAACAGGGGAGCGGGACCTTTATTATGCGTGGGCCGCGCCGAGAGAGAGTTAGCACTAAGACTAAGTGGCAATCCAACTTTGTGTATGAAACAGATACGATGAATCACGGATTAGAAGCGATTATAAAGTTTGGACAAAACTCAGAATCTATTCAGTTGGCAAGGGCAGGTACTGCTCCTGAGATTCATCCTGGTATTGAGATAAGCGAGTGTTTAGCCGAATGTTTACGGAAACATCCAAAGCTTATACAGCTTCCCTCTCCTACACAAGGATATGAACCACTGCATTCCTATATGATGGAATGGTTAAAGGAAAGCAGGTTATATCCGAAAAAAAGTGAAATGATGATTGTTTCTGGAGCGATGCAAGGATTGGATCTTATCAGCAGACTGTTTTTAGGTCCAGGAGATTATGTCATCGTCGAAGAGCCGGGATTTCAGGTTGCTTCTGATGCCTTTACTGCAAGCGGAGCGGAAATTTTGAGAATAACGTTAGATAAAGAAGGAATTAAATTAGATAATTTAGAACAGTTACTAAGGAACTTTCCTGTGAAGTTTATCTATCTAAATCCTACTTTTCATAATCCAACTGGGATTGTGATGTCACAACAACGAAGAAAAGATTTATTAAATCTTGCTAAAAAGTATGATGTCCTTCTAATAGAAGATGATCCAACGAGTTTACTTTATTACGGGAAAAAACCGGCTCCTCCGTTAAAGGCGATGGATGAGGATGGCATGATTATTTATCTTCGATCATTCTCAAAATACTTATTTCCAGAACTTCGTGTAGCAGTGGTCGTTGCACCAGAGGGGATTATTGCAAACCTAACGAAAATTAAGCAGCGTATTGATTTACATAGTAATGTTTTAACACAAGCAGCTGTGTATACATTCTTATCTGAAGGGCGTTTAACTCCTCATTTACAACGCGTCAGAAAGGCGTATAAGATAAGGGTAGACATGGTTCAGGAGGCTTTTAGTAAATCGAAAGCGGTTAGTGTGCAAATACCGGAAGGCGGCATTTTTGCGTGGTGTAAGTTAGAGCATGGACTTTCTTCGGAAAGGCTCCTCGACTTAGCTCTGCCTGATGTATCGCTTGTTCCAGGGAATTGGATGAGTGGAACAGGAATGTATGAAAATTACTTCCGTTTGGCGTTTACAAATCCATCGCTTGAGCAATTGAAGCGTGGCTTGAACAGGATTGTGGAGATTATAGATCGAGAAGATATGAAAACATGAGTCTAAAAGAGGCTCATGTTTTTTTATCATTCATATAGGGCATAACCCTACTAAAACACCATATAAATGTATATTGGTTGTTGGTAAAATGAAGGAGATGACAATAGTTAAGGAGGAACTTATACAATGTTTAAAAAAATTGCTGCGGATGCGTTAGGTCTATCTGATATTGGTAAAATTATTTCCCCTGCTGATTATGATAAAACAGATGCTGATGATTATGTCATGCATGAAGATAACGAAAAAATCTACTTTTTAATTAAGACAAAAGCAGATGAATATTGCTTTACAAACTTAGCGCTTATTCATGTGGATGGAGCAAGTGCGGTTTCTTCAAAAAGAACATTGAAGCGCTACCCATATTCACAATATGCCATTTCTAATGTGCTTCTTGAAACGGCCGGAAAAATTGATATGGATGTAGAGATTAAATTTACGATTGGCAATGTTCAATTTGATATCGATGTACGCAAAGATCAAATTGAACAGCTGAAGGATTTATATAAATCGCTGCTGCGTATTGCTGAAATCACTTATGAGAATAAGATTTACTTAGAAATGGGTTCACGAAGCTTAGATAAAGCGGTGAGTATTCTCCAAAACTCAAGAACAGATGATAACAAACTAGCTGATACGTACAAAGAGTTAACCGATTTTGGTTTTACTTGGCTGACATCGGTTCATGATCAGTATCATTTGAAGGATTTTGGAGATGTGTTTGAGAAGTATATTAATAACTAATTGAAAAAGACACCATTTGAGTGAGGTTATGAACTTCAACTCAACATGGTGTCTTTTTTATTCATCAATATCAACGAGAGGGAGCAGGTTATACTTTCTAGCTTTTGCTAAAGTAAAGCCTTCGTTTGAGAAAGGAAGACAAAAATAACTTCAATTTTCTAAATAACGATACAGAGTCGACTTGCTAATCCCTGTTTCAGCTTTAATCTCAGCCAGACTATATTTTTTACTTTGATACATAATAATAGCACGTGTTACATTTTCGTCAGGCTTTCTTGGTCTGCCCGGGGTAGCTCCTTTTTGCTTGGCCCTATCTATGCCTTGTTTAGTTCTTTCACTGATTACGTCACTTTGAAATTCTAACAGGTGCTTCGCGATTTCATTAAAACTGTATCCTGAAGTTCTGCTTGTATCGATTCCTTCTGAAATAGAGTGAAGGTGAGCTCCTTTAGCAGCGATTACATCTAATACTTCCACTAAATGACGTGTGGAATCAGCAATAGTGAAAAGCTTGGTAATGACTATTTTGTCACCTTGATTGAGATGATTTAGCATATGATGTAATTGCACTCTTTTTTTAGCTGAGGAATGCTCTTCTGAAATGATAGTTTGACAATTGATCTCTGTTAAATAGCTATGTTGCATTTCACAGTTTGGATCTTCTTGGGAAGGCCTCATATACCCGATTAACATTGTATATTCTCCTAACAATCCTTTGTTTAGTGTATCATATCATAAAAAATTTCTTTAATAAAAAATTCCCAAAATAGTTCCTTTTAGGGAAGAATGGTGATAAACTCATTCTATTAATTATCGATTCTTGACTTTTAGGAGAAGTAAAAGTCGAAAAAATCTACGTGAGGTGTAAATAACTAACATGACAGAAAAGTTGAAAAAAGAATGGTTTTCAAATATTAGAGGAGATGTGCTTTCTGGGATTGTTGTGGCATTAGCATTAATTCCGGAAGCTATTGCTTTCTCCATTATCGCAGGAGTAGACCCCATGGTTGGGCTGTATGCCTCTTTTACTATGGCAGTTATTATTGCATTTGCTGGCGGAAGGCCGGGAATGATTTCAGCTGCAACCGGAGCTATGGCATTATTAATGCTTCCTTTAGTAAAGGAACATGGATTGAACTATTTGTTCGCAGCAACCCTTTTAACAGGAATTATTCAAATTATTTTTGGCGTATGTAAAATAGCTAAATTGATGAAATTTATTCCGAGAGCGGTCATGATTGGTTTTGTTAATGCCTTAGCTATTTTAATTTTCATGGCACAGGTGCCTCATTTTATTGGAGTTTCTACTATGACATATGTTTTTGTCGCCATTACATTAGTGATTGTATATGTAGTGCCTAAATTTATTAAGTCCATTCCGGCTCCGTTAATAGCGATTATTTTATTAACCATTATTGCGATTTATTCAGATGTGGAGCTGCGCACGGTTGGCGATTTAGGTACGATAACACAATCATTACCGACGTTTTTTATACCAGATGTACCGTTAACATTTGAAACGTTGAGCATTATTTTTCCGTATTCTATTGCTTTAGCTATTGTAGGTTTATTAGAGTCTTTACTGACGGCCTCAATCGTTGATGATATGACGGGGACGGAAAGTGACAAAAATAGAGAAGCTAGAGGACAAGGTATTGCGAACATCGTAACTGGTTTCTTTGGAGGAATGGCAGGTTGTGCGATGATTGGACAGTCTGTCATCAATGTAAAATCAGGTGGACGCAGCCGTTTATCTACTTTTATTGCAGGTATATTTTTAATGTTTTTAATTATTGTATTAGGCGATTTAGTCGTGCAGATTCCAATGCCTGTTCTAGTTGGAATTATGATTATGGTCTGCATTGGAACATTCGATTGGTCTTCTTTCTCTTATTTAAGAAAAGCACCAAAAAGTGATGCAGTAGTCATGCTAGCTACGGTATCTATCGTAGTAGCCACGCATGATTTATCAAAAGGTGTCATTGCAGGTGTTATTTTGAGCACTATTTTCTTTGCAGCTAAAATTTCTAAGATTAAAGTAACGAAACGTAACGTAAATCAAAACTTAGTATTTGATGTCGAAGGTCAATTATTCTTTGCTTCTGTTGAAGGCTTTGTAGATTCGTTTGACTTTGCCGTTAAACAGTCCAGTATTATTATTGATTTCTCAAACTCTCATATATGGGATGACTCGGCAGTAGGAGCTATTGATAAAGTCGTGATGAAATATCAAGAAAGCGGCAATGCAGTAACGATTAAGGGCCTAAATGCGACTAGTCAAAAGCTTGTAGATAAACTATCTATATATGATGATTCCCATGCAAAATTAGGTACACATTAATCTTTCAATAGGAGTGGAACGATGTATAAAAAGATTTTGTTGGCTGCGGATGGGTCGGAAAATTCATTGAGAGCAGCTGAAGAAGCTGTAAAGATAGCTTCTTTAGATAAACAATGTGTGATTGAAATTGTATATATAGTGAATTTTACAAAATCTAGAAGTGAGGTTCTTCACGCTCAAGGAAAAGAAGAATTAGAATTATCGCGTCGAAAAAAACTTGAATCAGTGGAAAAACTGTTAAAGTCCCATGAACAATCTTACCGAATTAATATTATGCATGGAGAGCCTGGTCCAACGATTGTTGAGTATACAAATAAAGAACAATTTGACTTAGTTGTCATTGGAAGCCGCGGACTTAATTCTTTACAAGAAATGGTGCTAGGAAGCGTGAGCCATAAAGTTGTAAAAAGAGCCAATTGTCCAGTTCTTATCGTAAAGTAAGTACAATTGCTCATCTTAGCTTAATTTAGAGAGTATTTTACCCAGCTGCTTATTGGTTTGACTTAGATAAATAGGGAACAAAAAGACCAAACCACCGATTAATTATCCGGTGGTTTGGTTTATGATTTGGATTATGCTTAGTCATAAATAAAAGGAATTCATTGTTATTGATGTGAATAAAATACGTAGTAAAGTTAAAATAAGTAATCAATCACTTTTTGTGAATGGAGGTATGATATATGAGTATCAGCATTGCAATCGAACAAGTTAGTAAACGTTTCGGTAAAAAAGTGGTCTTACATGAGATTGATCTACAGATTGAGGAAGGTCGAATTTATGGATTTATTGGTCCCTCAGGTGCAGGGAAGACAACGTTAGTAAAAATGATTGTTGGTATGGATATGCCTGATTCTGGAACTATTCATGTATTAAATGAAAAAGTGCCTAATCTGGCACTGCTGCAAGAGATTGGCTATATGGCTCAAGCTGATGCCTTATATGCAGAGTTAACAGGGAAGGAAAACCTTACATTCTTTGCTTCTCTGTACAAATTGAATAAGACAGAAATGAAGAATCGAATCGCCTACGCAGCAGAATTAGTGAACTTAACAAATGAATTAAATAAAAAAGTATCTGCTTACTCAGGAGGAATGAAGCGTCGGCTATCTCTTGCCATCGCTTTGATTCAAAATCCAAAAATTCTTATCTTAGATGAACCAACGGTAGGAATTGACCCGGAATTAAGATTAAGCATTTGGAATGAATTATTACGTTTGAAGGATGAAGAAGGGAAAACTATTATCGTGACTACACATGTTATGGATGAAGCAGAAAAATGTGATTTTGTCGCGATGGTAAGAGATGGTGTCATTTTAACAAGAGGTACACCGCAAGAATTAAAGACGTATTACGGAGCAGGCAATTTAGATGAGGTATTCTTACAAGCGGGGAGGAGCCATTCATGAGAATAGCGGCGTTAGTCAAAAGAATTTGTCAACAAATGCTCCGAGACAAACGAACCTTAGCTTTGTTATTTGTTGCGCCATTAATCATTCTAACGCTTATGTATTTCTTATTTAATGGCAATACGGTTGACCCTAAATTAGCGGTAGTAAATGTAGATCATAGTCTTGCAAATGTATTAGAAGAAGCAGATATCAACGTGAAACAGTATGAGAAAGCTGATGAGGAAACAATTGTGGAAGACGAACTGGATGGTTTGCTGAAAATGAAAAGTGGAAAACTAGAATTAACATTACTGAATCGTGAGCCAACAACATCTAAAGCTTTACAACTGAAGGTGAACCAAGCCGTATCCCTATATACACAATCAAAACGGATGGATCAGCATGCTTCATCCGTTAAGTTGCCGCAAAACAGTATCGATACCCAGTATGTTTACGGGAACAGTGAAACTGAATTTTTTGATGTATTAAGTCCTGTTTTAGTTGGTTTCTTTGTATTCTTTTTTGTTTTTCTGATTTCCGGGATTGGATTATTAAAAGAGCGAACAACTGGTACATTGGAACGGCTGATGTCAACACCTATTCGAAGATGGGAAATCGTAGCGGCATACTTGATCGGTTTTGGGATATTTGCGGTTATTCAAACCGTTATTGTCGTGCTATTTTCTATTCATGTATTAGATGTGGTTATGGTAGGGTCTGTTTGGAATGTCATCCTTATTAATTTATTGCTGGCACTAGTCGCTCTTTCTTTAGGAACATTGTTATCTACCTTTGCTGCGTCTGAATTTCAAATGGTACAGTTTATTCCTGTTGTTGTGATTCCACAAATCTTTTTTGCTGGTATTCTTCCGCTTGATGGCATGGCGGATTGGCTGCAAGCAGTAGGCAAAGTTATGCCTATCTACTATGCGGCAGGTGCTTTGAAGGGCGTTATGTATCAAGGACTAAGTTTAAGTGAAATTAGCGGGAATATATTTGCTCTAGTTGTCTTTGCTGTCATCTTTATTATTCTCAATATATTCGCATTGAAAAAGTATCGTAGGTTATAATTAAGTCCAGAGGATAAAGGAAGTGGTCTTAATTGTCTAAAGAAAATCTATTAGATGCAATCATTGCCCAAACGAAATTGTCAAAGAAGCAAACTACTAAACAACGAAAAATCGTTGAAACCGCTGTTAAATTATTTGCTGAAAAAGGGTATGCCAATACGTCAACGAGCGAAATAGCAAAATCCGCTCAAGTAGCTGAGGGTACGATTTTCCGCCATTATGGAACGAAGGATAATTTATTGCTTTCGGTTATTCTCCCGTTTATCAAAGATGCACTGCCTACTATGGCAGAAGCGGCTTTTAGCGAGATTATGATCAAAAATGCAGCTTGCTTTGAAGACTTTTTAAAAGCTTTGATCAAAAATCGACTCCTTTTTATTAAAGAAAATAAAGAAATATTTCAAGTGGTAGTTAAAGAGTTACTATATAATGATGAATTGAGAAAAGAGTTACAACCTTACTTTTTCGAAAATATTATGCAGCACATCAGCAAAGTTATTACGATGTTTAAAGAACGTGGTGAGCTCATTGACATACCAAGTGATACACTCTTAAAAATGATATTCAATGTTGTCGGCAGTTACTTCGTATCACGTTTTGTATTACAGTTTGCTTATTCGGATATGGATGAAGAAGCAGAGGTCGAAAATCTAGTTCGATTTATTATGGATGGAATAAGAAAACCAAGCCAGGGGATGTAAATTCCTTTGGCTTGGTTTGTTTGGGATAAAAGTTAATAGTAAATGGCGAGTCTATTAAGCTCATTTGAAAAGGCTGTAACTTAGTCTATTCTTTTTTCCTTTTGTTCATTTCGATTTTTTAAAATGGCTCTTTTCCTGATTTGGTAGCTTTCCCACTTCTCTGATAATGGCTTCCACGCAATCGCAATAAGAGCTCCTAAAAATGTATTTGTAATCATATTTGCAACAGCTGGTACAGCAGCAATCGGACTGATATGGTGCATAGCAAGGATGGAGGCAAGCGCTGTATTACAGATTCCAAACTCGTAAAACATCGAAATTCGGTCCGGTTTTGGCATATTGAAAAAGATTCCGTATATATACCCAAGAATCATTGGGATCATAATTTGCAAAAATACACAGAAAAAGATAAGCGGAAGTAGACTAATATTTTTCTCTAAGATACCTTGTGCACTCGATACAATCGCTAAATTAATAATAATAATCGCAATAGATGAGAGATACGGTAAAATCGGTTTCACTTTTACGGTATAGTGCTCCCATTTGTATTGAATGAATAATCCAAGTGCGATAGGGACCAATACAACAAGCACCATTTGTTTAAACATTGATAACGCATCAATCGGAATCGTACTATTGATAGTAACTTTCATAAGCAAGGGTGTTAAAAACGGTCCAATTAACGTATCGACCGCCGACATCATAATGCTAAGCGCTAATGTTCCGCCTGCCATAAATGTGTATAAATTAGCAGTTGTCCCGCTCGGAACCGCTCCTGCAAGCAGCACGCCCGCTTTTAGTTCGGGATGATTGGCAAAGAACAATGTAGCTAACAGAAAAGAAATCCCGAGCGTAATGGTCCATTTCCCCAATACACCGAGAAATGCATTTTTGGGTTTAGCTATTACTTTTTTTAAGCTATCAATGGACAGCGTTAGCCCCATTGTGAACAAAATAAAAGCCAAGGCAAAAGAAGGCCATTCTCGAATAGGAATAAAAGTATCAGGAAAGAAGTAGGCCGAAACAGAACTACAAACAATCCATAATGGTAGAAGTGTGACAATTATAAAATGTAAAAAGCGTCTCATTATAACCCCTTGTTCCTCTTTTCTTCAGCTCGATAGGAACCGATAATTGACAATATTTCTCTTATTATCTCGTGATTAGAACAAAAAGGCTAGAGCCAATGTAAGATATTGGTCTATATAAATGACGCATGTTTAGTTAATGTTCATTTTCCTGTTAAATAGTTATCTAATTCATTAATATTTGTGTGGTGCTTCTCCTTCATTTCCTGTAAAAATAGTTCCGTATCAGGGTGGATATCATAAGCAAGGGCTTCGTCAATTTTGCGTGCGACCCATGCTTGACCTTTGTTGAGGAGAGTTAGTTTTTCTTGTAGAGTATCAAGAGCAATCACTTTATCAGCAAATGCGCCTGTTTGTTTGCTCGGAGTACCGCCTTCGCGTAAGATTGCTTGGTGGAGACCAGCACAACTCCAAGCTTCATCTTTTTTTACTTGTTTATATTGAGCGTCCAGCTCTTCTGATTGGTGTTTTTCTAGAAGGTAATTGGCTGTCTGTACACCTGCTCGTTCAGCCTCGAGTAATGCATTTAAAAGATCAAGTAATGCTTGCTTTTTGTTCATGATTCTTCCCCCTTACAATTTTTAGGATTAGTATGTTAAGTTAATTATAAGCTTTTATCATCGTTTTATAGTGATATTTATCATTGCGAGCAGGTGGTAAGTTACAAGGAGAGATTACTATGCAGGCTAATATGAATAGAAGCGGCCTCCTTTCACAAGAACTATTTCAATTATTAGAAGAAATCGGCACAATCAAAAAAATTGAAAAAAATACATATTTGTTTCAAGAAGGGATGGAGGCGAATGAATTGTATCTGATTAAATCCGGTATGATTCATTTGCATCATCTAACAATGGAAGGAAGAGAATTGACACTACGAATATGTAAGAAGAATGACCTGATAGGAGAACTCATTTTATTCGCAAATCATGCAAAGTATATATTAAGCGCCAAAGTAATCGCGGATGGCGAGGTACTGATGATTCATAAAGATCAGCTTGAAAGAAAATTGAGTTTGGATGGGAAGTTAACATTTGAATTTATGAAATGGTATAGTGACCATGTAAGAAACATTCAATCGAAGCAAAAGGATCTTTTGTTAAACGGCAGAAAGGGTGCCCTTTATTCGACATTAATTCGTTTGACAAATAGTTACGGAGTGGAGCATCGTAATGGTCTATTAATTGATATGTTGTTAACGAACCAAAATTTGGCTGACTTTTGTGCATGTACTCGCGAAAGTATGAATCGGATGTTAAGTGAATTAAGAAGGCAAGGGATTCTTTCCTATGATCATTCTGGGAAAATTATTATCCATGATATTGACTTTTTACGCCAAAGAAATGGATGTGACAGTTGTCCGATTGAAAAATGTAGTATCAATTGAAATATGAGATAATCAAGCCGTGAGCTTTAAATGGAAAGGATGTTTTGATTGAGTAAAACCGTTGTTCTAGCCGAGAAACCGTCGGTCGGAAGAGATATAGCAAAAGTCTTGAAGTGTGGGAAAAAAGGAAATGGTTATTTTGAAGGAGACAAGTATATCGTTACATGGGCGCTAGGTCATTTAGTGACTCATGCGGATCCAGAAGCTTATGATGAGAAGTATAAATCATGGCGTTTAGAAGATTTACCGATGCTGCCATCTCCTTTAAAATTAGTCGTCATTAAGCAAACAGGTAAGCAATATCAAGCAGTTAAAGCACAATTGAATCGGAAAGATGTAAATGAGGTAGTTATCGCAACAGATGCAGGACGCGAAGGAGAACTTGTGGCACGCTGGATTTTGGAAAAAGCAAATGTCAAGAAGCCGATTAAGCGTCTATGGATTTCTTCTGTTACAGATAAGGCGATTAAAGAGGGATTTAACAAGCTAAAAAACGGTAAAGAATATGAGAATTTATATGCGTCTGCGGTTGCTCGTGCTGAAGCAGACTGGCTTGTTGGGATGAATGCTACACGTGCGTTAACGACAAAGCATAATGCTCAATTATCATGCGGCCGTGTACAAACGCCAACGCTTGCGATGATTGCTGCGCGAGAAGAGGACATTAAGAAGTTTGAGCCGAAGCCGTATTATGGAATTACAGCAATGGCAGAGCCTAAGCTAAAACTAGTTTGGCAAGACGCTAAAACGAATGATTTCCGTACATTTGACCGAGAAAAGGCGAGTCAACTTGTCGCTCGTTTGCAAAACGAACAGGCGGAAGTCGTTGAAGTGAAAAAAACGCATAAAAAGAACTTCGCCCCGCAGCTCTATGATTTAACAGAACTGCAAAGAGAAGCGAATAAGAAATTCGGTTACTCAGCAAAAGAAACCTTATCCATTATGCAGCGTTTATATGAAAGTCATAAAGTATTAACATATCCGCGAACTGATTCACGTTTCTTATCAGCTGATATTGTGGATACGTTAAAAGAAAGACTGCAAGCGGTGAGTATTAAGCCTTATGCTCCAGTTGCAGCAAAAATTTTGCGCCAGCCAATCAAAGTGAATAAATCATTTGTTGACGATAGTAAGGTTTCAGATCATCATGCGATTATTCCAACAGAGCAGACACCGCTTCCGGGAAAATTAAGTGATAAAGAATCAAAAATTTATGATCTTGTGGTGAAACGATTTTTAGCTGTTCTTCTTCCTCCTTTTGAATATGAGCAAACGACAATTAGAGCAAAAATAGCGGATGAAGTCTTTGTCGCAAAAGGAAAAGTTGTGTTGAAATCTGGTTGGAAAGAAGTATATGATCATCAATTTGATGATGAAGAAACGAAGGATGATGTAGCTGAACAGTTGCTGCCTGCTCTGCAGCAAGGGGCTAAGCTAACGATTACTTCTGTGAAACAAACAGAAGGTGCAACGAAACCGCCAGAACCATTTAATGAAGGAACATTGCTATCGGCGATGGAAAATCCAGCACGTTTCATGGCAGGTGAAAGTAAGGATTTAATTAAAACACTTGGTGAAACAGGCGGGATTGGAACGGTTGCTACGCGTGCAGATATTATCGAAAAGTTATTTAAAAGCTTCTTAATCGAAAAAAGAGGAAAAGGTCTTCATGTGACATCAAAAGGGAAGCAGTTGCTCGAATTAGCACCTGAGGAATTACGTTCGCCGGCACTTACTGCTCAATGGGAACAAAAATTGACGGCAATCGCCAAAGGAAAGCTGCCAAAACAGGCGTTTATTAGCGAAATGAGAACATATGCGAAAGAAATTGTGGATGAGATTAAAGGAAGCGACAAAAAATTCAAGCATGATAATTTAACCGGCAGCAAATGTCCAGAGTGTGGAAAGCTGTTACTTGAGGTCAACGGAAAGAAAGGGAAAATGCTTGTCTGTCAAGACCGCGAGTGTGGATATCGCAAAGGCGTTTCACGTGTAACCAACGCACGCTGCCCACAATGTCATAAAAAAATGGAAATGCGCGGGCAAGGTGAAGCCCAGACGTTCACTTGTAAATGCGGCTTTCATGAGAAGTTATCGTCCTATCAAAAACGAAAAGGACAAAATAAAAATCAAAAAGTATCTAAGCGTGAAGTGGCTAATTATATGAAGAAACAAAATAAAGAGGAACCACTGAACACAGCCTTCGCAGATGCATTAGCAAAGTTAAAATTCGACGAATAGATAGAAAAGGATGGAGCATGTAGCTTCATCCTTCTTTAGTGCAAACGACCTAAATTTTTGATATGATTTCCCATGATTGAAGGTCATTTAATGTTATAATGATTCACATGTAGTATTTTTTTAGAATACTTTTATAATAACTAATATCAAGGTGGGACTTTACATAATGAAATTTGTGAATAAATGGTTTACTGTGTCCGTTCGGCGCCAAATACTTGTTCCATTTCTAAGTTTGCTAGTAATTAGCTGTGTTCTTATTTCCTTTTTTAGCTATCGAAATGTTATTAAAGTAGCGACAAGTGAACAAACAAGGGCTACGGCGGAACAAGTTCATGCATTAAATACTTCCTTTGAACTCTTTTTTGAGCATATGGAATCAACAGTTAATCGACTTGCTGCGAAAGATGAGTTAGATGATATTTCAAAAAAACGTTCTATTATATTGAAAGAATTAGAACAAACAACAGAGCATAATCATGCAATCGGTAGCTCATACTTTGGTATTGAACAATCTGGCAAGGTACTCATCTATCCTAAGGCAGATTTAGGGGCTGATTTTGATGTACGTACAAGAACGTGGTATCAATTAGCACAGAAAAATCCAAATCAGTTGGTCTGGACAGAGCCTTATAAGGATGCACGTACGGGAGATATGATAGTCACATTAGCCAAAAGTGTGGATGATGCAGGGGTTGTAGGGATTGATATCACACTGGCGACTTTAACGGAAATGATTAACGAAACGAAATTAGGTGAATCAGGCTTTGCCTTTTTACTTGATCAAAATGGATATTACATGGCCCATCCTGATGCAGCTAAAGTGACAGAGGATTTTTCAAAAGATTCACTGTATGCAGCGATGGATGAAAAAGAAGGCTCGTTCATTGGAAACTACTATGATGAAGAGAAGTTAATTGGTTATGTGACAAATGAAACAACGGGATGGAAGATTGTTGGACTAGTAGATAAAAGCGAGATTGTTGGGCGTGCCAATGTCATTCTTATACCAAACTTACTTGTACTTGGCATAATTATTTTAGTAGCTATTGCACTTGCTAGTTTAGCTAGTCGCTTTATTACGCGGCCCATTAAGCAGCTTAGAAATACAGTAAGAAAAATGGCAGAAGGAGATTTTACCGTTAAAGTAGACGTACAACGCTCCGATGAAGTAGGGGACTTGGCTCGAAGCGTAAATACAATGAGTGAATCCGTTCATCAGGCACTTACTAGAGTAGAACAAATATCTGATCAAGTTGCTCATTCTTCAAAGGCTCTTTCCACAAGTGCAGAGGAAACCAGCGCAGCTTCTAATGAAGTAGCGGTAACAATGGAGGAAATTGCTTCAGGAGCAACGAATCAAACGGAGATTATTCAGGTGAATGAAGGGGCTATTCAACGTGTTACACGGCATATTACATCAATTGATCAATATGCACAGAAGGTAGCCGTTGATTCGAAAATGATGATCGAAGTGTCGGAAAGTGGAAGACAGACGGTACTTGAAATGAAGCAGCAGTTTGAGGAAACAACAAAAAATGCCGATACGATGAGCCAAGCTGTTCATTCATTGGATGCTCGTTCCCATGAAATTAGCAAAATTATTAATACAATTACGAATATTGCTAGTCAGACAAATTTATTGGCCTTAAATGCAGCCATTGAAGCTGCTCGGGCAGGGGAACATGGCAGAGGCTTTGCTGTTGTAGCCGATGAAGTGAGAAAATTAGCAGAGCAGACCGATCAGTCGACAAAAGAAGTTACAAATATTATTAGTACTATGCAGGCTGATACATCTCATACTGTACATTTAATTGGTTTAACAAATACACAAATTCAACATCAAGGAAAAGCAGTAGTTGAAACAGAAGAAGCCTTTTATTCGATTGCAACAATGATTCAAGAAACGTTTAGTAAATTTACGCATATGACTAGTTCTTTACGAGACATGATTGTTCAATTAGAAAAGACCATGGAAAACTCCGAACAACTAATTTCCATTAGTCAAGAAACAGCGGCGGGTACAGAAGAAGTATCTGCATCAATTGAACAGACAGCCGCTTCGATGGAGCAATTAAATCAATTAGCAAGTGATTTAGAGGACATGTCTCATCATCTTTATAATGAAATTAAAAAATTCAAGATATAAATCATCTTTGTGAGACATATGTTTATATGGAAACCCAGGATCAAAGCAGCCCAAACCTTATGAATGAAAGGTTTGGGCTGTTTTTTTAGGTTCTTTTGCTTTAGCAATGAGGAATCATGCTAAATTACGGAAATAAATGTAAAGGTTCCATTTCAATTAGAAATATTAGCAGTACCAAGCCTAATTGACTATTCTTCTAATAAAAAGAATAGGGAATTGTTAAAAAAGGCAATAGAAAGTGATGCAAAGAGAAAATTTGAAGATTTTGTAAAGAAAACACAGAATGAATATAAGGAAGAACCTTTCTATTGGTCTTTATACGTAAGAAAGTACTTCAAAACGATAAAAGAGTATGAAAAGGCTAATTGGAGTAAAAACATTTACCCATACGCCCATATTAATATTGAAGTGGACTTAGAGAAAATTGAATTTGGAAACCTAATAAGAAGTACGAGATTTTCGGAGGTCGCTGATTAGTATGTTAAAGTTTATCATTTATTTTCTAAGTTTTTTGGTGGTTATATATACAAGTGTTCATTGTATTAAAGTTTTTAAGGAAGAGAAAATAGGAGGGATTGCTATTATTATTCTAATTCTTCTTGCCTTAATATGCCCATTTATAATATTGCAATCCTGAGGACTTTTTAGGTAACAAGCATTTTCCTGTTTCACACGAATGAGCCAAAAACCGTATAAATCCACACTATTTATTAACGGAGCCTTATGATAGAAGAAACCCCCTTATTTAATAAGGGGGTTCAATGTCTGTATAAGCGTCCCAGATAGGAATCGAACCTACGACCTACAGCTTAGGAGGCTGTCGCTCTATCCTGCTGAGCTACTGGGACATATAAAAGAGTCAATGTATTCATTATATTCCTAAGGTGAAAAATTATCAATTGAACGACTGCTCCAATTGTAAAGATAGATTATAATAATGGAAATTAAATATTGAATAGGATGGTTGAAGTGACATTTCGAGAGCGAAAGGAAGAATATAAGCAGAAGCGAGCAGCTAAAAAGAAATCGAACGAAAGCTCTTGGTGGGATATTTTAATTGAAGTGTTATTTTCTGTTCCAGAATTGCTTTTGTTGCCGTTCCGATTAGTGTGGTGGGGAATCCGAGGCTTGATTAAATGGATTTGGTAGATAGGTAAGGTTTTTTCTCTATGTAAGAAGATTCTTCATTCCAAAGAAAAAGAGACTGTTAAAGCAGTCTCTTCATTTCAGTAACTGGAACAATTCTTCTTTGCTGCGGGGCATCGGTCCTTCATCCCGAAGCAGCTGTTTTGTCAGCAATTGTTGTGCCGTTTCAAATACCCACGGTTTTTCTAAATGAGCTTGATTCAGTAATGCTTCGTTATGAAAAACGGTTACAGGGTCACCGTGATACAAAATTTCACCATCGCTCATGACGATGATTTCATCTGCCCATTCATAAGCAAAGTGAACATCATGAGTGGAAAGAATAATCGTTTTATCCTCTTGATGAATATCGCGGAGAATGTGCATGATTTGCTTTGAATAATAGGCATCTAAGCCTGCGGAAGGTTCGTCTAAAATGAAAACTTCCGGATTCATCGCTAATACCCCGGCAATAGCGACACGTTTTTTTTGTCCTAAGCTTAAAAAATGAATGGGGCGATCTTGCAGAGCGGTTACTTCTGTTTGCTCCATTGCCCATTCTACTTGCTTGTGTACTTTTTCCTGCGACCAGCCTAAATTCATTGGGCCAAACGAAATATCTTGTCGTACATTTCCAGAAAACAGCTGTGAATCGGGGTCCTGGAAGACAATACCTACTTGCTTTCTTAATGTCATCAAGAACTTTCGATTATACTGCACCTGTTCTCCCTTGAATAAAATGGAGCCTGTTGTGGGCTGCAAGATTCCGTTTAAATGTTGAAATAAAGTGGATTTACCGGCTCCGTTGTTTCCTAATAGGGCAATTTTCTTCCCTTTTTTAACGGAGAGAGAAAGATTTTTTAACGCTGTTGTACCATCGACATAACGATGGGTGAGCTGGTCAATTTTGAAAAAAAGCTCGTCCATTATAAAGTCCCTCCAAATAATAGATAGACCGCCACGATACTAGCGATAATGGTCGTAATAATTAGCCAATTTACAGCTGAGTACTGATAGTTGTCGTCTATATACATAATGTCCTCTGTGTATCCACGTGAATCCATTGCGATTGTCAGCTCTTTCGCTCGTTTAAAAACGTTAATAAACAAAGAAGAAATTAATAACCCAAGCGAATGCAGCCATTTTTTCGTTGTCATATAGCCAAGTCTAGAATTTTGAGCTTGATAAATATGTATGGCCGTTTCTAAAAACACGAAAATAAAGCGATACGTAATTTCTATTATTTCAATGAGTAATTGCGGTACCTTTAGTTTACGCAGCACTTGAAGAATCGCATTAACGGGTGTTGTTAACGTTAAAAAGTATAAACAGCTTATACTGCTCAATACAACAAAAATAAGATTCATTGCTATTTCAATATTGTTTTCTGTGATGAATACTTTCCAATTACCTAACTCCGCAGACCATAGTGTGTCAGGAGTCACCGTTTCAACACTAGCAAACGAAATAAGAATCGTGAATATTCCTGATAAAAGGAAGAACCCTGGAAGAAGCAGCAATTTAATATAATAACGAGGCGGGATTTTTGCCCCCAAAATGATAAAAGCACTCGTCACAGTGAAGGTGATGAGTGAAACAATCGTGTCTTTGACAGTTAAAGCAAACAGGAGAAGGAATAGCGCGAATGTCATCTTCTCTACGGGGTGAATATGCTTTAGACGATTGAAATACGCATATTTATCGATTAACAACATGTTTAGATGGGCTTTCTGTTTTTTTTGATTTATGTTTTCCTCTTGCATACCCTATAAAGTAGCCGATGAATCCAGCTCCAATTGCTGCTTGAAGAACGAATAATAAGCTTTCAATTTCCCCGCTTGGCGGCTCCCAGATGTTAGAGAACCAAGGTTCATAGCTTGAATTGATTTCGCCAATGGCTTCTTCTGCTTCGCCATCAGCTCCGCCAAACTCAGCTCCTTTTTGAATAAACAGAGGGAAAATCGCTAGGATGACTACTAATCCGAGCAGTAATAGATTTTTTTTCATCTTAACGGGCCTCCTTCGTTAGAACGCGCAGTGCTTTCAATTCGCTTACATTATATTTTTTTAAGAAGTTCATAACAATAACAGTTAATAGACCTTCACTGATTGCTAATGGAATTTGTGTTAACGCAAAGATTCCAGCGAATTTAGTGAAAGAAGCCATGAAACCGCCAACTTCAGAAGGGAATGCTAAAGCAAGTTGAACAGACGTCATGATGTATGTTCCTAAATCGCCAAGTGCTGCTGCTAAGAAAACAGCCACGGAAAAAGACCAGCCAGCTTTTGTTGCGCCTTTATATACAAGATAGGCGATAATCGGTCCAACAACGGCCATGGAAAAAGCGTTCGCTCCAAGCGTTGTTAATCCTCCATGAGCAAGTAATAAAGCTTGAAATAATAAGACGATTGATCCGACGATACTCATTGCAAATGGTCCAAACAGCACCGTACCTAAGCCAACTCCAGTAGGGTGAGAACAGCTTCCGGTAACGGATGGAATTTTCAGTGCGGATAGAACAAAGGCAAAAGCCCCTGACAAACCAAGCATCATTTTTGTTTCAGGGTTTTCTTTGATGCTTTTACGAATCGAACGGAAACCAAGAATTAAAAATGGGAGGGTAACCGCCCACCAGAAGATTGCCCATTCAATAGGGAGGAATCCCTCCATAATATGCATAGCGGAGGCTTTATTAGGAACGAAAAGCAATAATGCGATAAAATAAAGAACTTTCCAATTCAATGTTTTCATACAGGTCTCCTTTTTAATCTTTGCTATTCTAGAAAAACAATCGGCAGCGTTTTACGTACTTTTTTGCCGCTGCCATCACCTCCTCATTTGTTATCCCTGAAGAACGTGAGAGTGCGTCTGAGCTTTGTAAAATTATGTACAAAACAAAAAAGCACTTCTTTCATCCTTGAAAGAAGTGCATAACTGAATAGTAGCAGGACTGTGATTAAAAAACACTGACTAGCTATATATCCGTATCCCCATCCTCGTAGGTTGAAACAGTTTTACTCTTTATGGCAGGTCTCCTGGCTCTGGATCACGACATCATTACAACCTTCCCATCTTAGAGTAGACAGTGGTTCTTACGTAAGTAATGATGCTCCCCATTACAGTGGCGGGACCGCGCCGGACTTGCACCGACTTCCCTTTTAAGCCAAATATCAAAATTTAGCACCGTAAAGTTTATAAAGTTTTAAGATTTCTAGCATAGTGTACCATGAGAGAATTGCTTCTTCTATAAAAATTTTTTTAATGATTGTATTTCAAAAATGAAATATAGAAAAATATTGATTTTTTTAGAAAAAATGGAACAAAAAGCGGAGAATATTTGCTGAACTATTTTCCCTGTACAGGCTAGATTTATATGTAAGTTGTAATTATCTATTTAAAATTTTAAAAAGATGGTATATGATAGGTACAGTTTTACGAATTGAGAGAATATTGTTATAAAACAATTGAATATAAATTTAAAAGTGCCCAAAGTGTCATGCTAGGGATAATAGGGAAATCGGTGAGAATCCGATGCAGCCCCCGCTACTGTAACGCTGATGAAATTGTCAATACCACTGGTGCAAACCGGGAAGGGACAAGAATAAAGAGAAGCGTAAGCCAGGAAACCTGCTTTTAAGTGAAAAAGTAATACTTTTCGGAGGGAAGGGTAGAGGCTGTCAAATATATGGAGCGGCATGTTTATGCTAGTACATGTTATTTTTTAGCTTTTTAAAAACCTTAACTCAAGAGAGTTAAGGTTTTTTTTATTCTCTTCTGCCTAATAGGAGGAAACATATGACAACTTGGAATTTAAAAGGTACAAAGTCTCATCTACTGATCTGTAACGGAAGTAGTTGTATGAGAAAAGGTGGCGAAGAAGTGACACAAGCCGTTCGTGATGAAATTAGTTTACTAGGATTGGATGAAGAGATTCATACGACACGAACTCGTTGCAATGGACGATGCAAAGATGCTTGTATCGTTATTGCCTATCCAGAGGGTAATTGGTATCGAGTTGATTCGCCTGAAATTGGCCGCCAAATTGTTCGGGATATGCATGAACCTAGTCTTGAAACACACAAAGTATATGAATTTGTGAATGGAGAAATGTCACCTAATCCAGCAGCAGCTGCTATTGTAGGGATTTCAAAGAAAAAAGTAGAATCCTAGATTACGGATTACGAAGGGGGATATTTGTATGGCACAAAAAGGGAAACTGTTTGTTGTTGGATTTGGTCCAGGGGACTTTAAACATATTACAACGCGAGCTGTGGAAGCACTTCAAGAAAGTGATTTCATTATCGGTTACAAAACATACGTGGAATTGATTCAAGATTTATTAACTGATCAAGCGATTATTAGTACAGGAATGACAGAAGAAGTATCGCGTGCACAAGAAGCGGTAAAACAAGCGGAAAACGGCAAGAAAGTAGCCGTTATTTCAAGCGGTGATGCAGGAGTCTATGGAATGGCGGGCCTTGTGTATGAGGTCTTAATTGAAAAGGGATGGAAAGAAGCAACAGGTGTTGAAATTGAAATTATTCCTGGGATTTCAGCGATTAATTCCTGTGCATCATTACTTGGGGCACCCGTTATGCATGACTCTTGTACGATTAGTTTGAGTGACCACTTAACACCGTGGGAGCTGATCGCGAAACGAGTTGAAGCAGCGGCACAGGCGGATTTTGTTATTGCGCTTTATAATCCGCGTAGTGGTCGTCGAACAAGACAAATTGTTGAAACACAGCGGATTTTACTGAAATATCGTTCGCCAGATACGCCGGTAGGGCTAGTGAAAAGTGCGTATCGCGAGCGTCAGGAGATTACCATTACGAATTTAGCAGAAATGTTGAATCATGATATTGGAATGCTGACAACTGTTGTAATTGGGAATTCATCGACATTCTTATATGACAATAAAATCATTACGCCTCGTGGCTATCAAAGAAAGTATACATTGGGTTCAGAAAAGCAGCCGTTAAAACCGCATCAACGCTTGAAAAAAGAAGCAGAGCCATGGGCGATGGATCAAGAAACAGGACTTACGCAAGGCTCTTACGGAGAAGCTGCTGTTGGGTTGCTGACGAAAGCGCCTGAGAAGAAGAGTACGAGCACTTCTTACGAGGTAGCGTTGGAAGCTTTATCGAGAGTATCTGGTCAAAGTGTGGTTAAGCCAACAACTTCATCGTTCGTTCAACAAAATATAGAATCCATATTTGAACTAGCGGTTAGCCCAGGTGTTGCTAATAAGCAATTTACACCGCAGCAAATGATGACACTAGCACAAGTTGTTGGTGAAAAAGGAACGATGGAATATACGCCGAATCATAAAATTGTATTAAAAATCCCGACGACTGAGCCGGATTTAATTACAGAGAAACTGCAATCCGTTGGCTTTTTACTGTCTCCAATTGGCGATGTTGTGACGTTAAAAGCGTGTGATTTCTGTGATGGAGAAAAAGAAGAACCAATTCCTTATGCGGATGAATTGCAGCGTGTACTTGGTGGAATGGAGATGCCGAAAGAATTAAACATTGGGTTTAATGGATGCGGGATGGCTTGTTATAGTGCGGTCATGGATGATATCGGAATTGTCTTCCGCAGAGGGAAATTTGACTTATTTGTAGGCGCCAAACCAGTTGGACGAACAGCTCATCCAGGTCAACCCGTTGCGGAGGGAATTGAGCCAGATCGCCTTGTTGAATTAATTACAGATATTGTGGAAGAGTACAAGCAGAACGCACATCCTAATGAACGCTTATTTAAATACTTCAAGCGTGCGAAAAAGATTCAAGGTTTTCAATATCAAGACATTGCACCAAAGATTCACATAGAGCCAGCACCATGTGAGGATTAATGAATAGGGGGAAATAGTGAATGAAAGCAGTATTGTTTGTTGGACATGGAAGCCGATTAGAGGCTGGAAATGAAGAGGTTCGTATTTTTGTAGACAAGATGATTCCAACAATGGATGAAGGCTTAATCATTGAAACATGTTTCCTGGAATTTGCATCACCTAATATTTCACAAGGGATCGACAATTGTGTGAAAAGAGGAGCGACAGAAGTTGCTGTTATTCCAATTATTTTGCTGCATGCGGGTCATTCGAAGCTGCATATCCCTGCGGAAATTGAGGATGGAAAGACTAAGTATCCAGAAGTGAAATTTACATATGGACAAACGATTGATGTTCATCCAGCAGCATTAGAGATCTTAACCGATCGTTTGGAAGGCATCGGCTTTGATACAAATGCGGAACATCATGACACAGCTGTTTTATTAATTGGCCGCGGTGGCAGTGATGCCGATGCGAATAGTGATTTTTATAAAATTACTCGTTTGCTTTGGGAGAAATTGAATGTGAAATGGGTGGAAAGTGCTTTCATGGGTGTTACGACACCACTTGTCGATGAAGGGATTGAACGCTGTATCAAGCTTGGTGCCAAAAAAGTGGTTATGCTGCCATACTTCTTGTTTACAGGTATCTTAATGGAGCGAATGGCTAAGATGCTAGAAGGCTACCAGGAGCAGTATCCAAATCATGAGTTTGTGTTAGCGGATTACTTTGGTTATCATCCGAAGCTTCAAACAATTTTAAAAGAGCGTGTGGCAGAAGCATTGGAAGGAACATCAAGAGGAACTCAAGATTTAGAAAACTATCGTTTGTATGTCGAGGAGCATGGTGACGCGCATCATCACCATCACCATCACCATGATCATCATCACCATCATGACCACCATCACGACCATGACCATGATCACGACCATGACCATGATCACGACCATGACCATGATCACGACCATGACCATGACCATGCACATGCACATGAGGTGGAGGCATCAAAATGATTTTGTTCTTGGCGGGCACAAGTGATGCAAGAGAATTAGCTATTGAGATACAGAAAGCTGGTTTGCCTGTTCTAGCAACAGTCGTGACAGAATCAGCAGCGAAAAGTTTGCAAGATGCCAGGATTGATACTCAAATTGGACGATTAACAGCGGCGGATATGGCGGCATTAATTGCTGAAAAAGGATTTCAAGCGGTTGTCGATGCGAGTCATCCATTTGCGGAAGAAGCTTCAAAAAATGCGCTTCAAGCAGCAAAAGAGGCAAACGTTCCTTACATTCGCTATGAACGAGAAAGCCAACGATTCCATGATGACCAATTAACGGTTGTTAGTGATTATGCTGAGGCGGCTAAGCTTGCTGCAGAGAAGCGAGGCGTGATTATGCTAACAACAGGTAGTAAAACATTAGAGATTTTTGCAAAAGAATTAATAGGTTTAGAGAATACTAGATTAATTGCGAGAATGCTGCCGCGTATCGACAATATGGAAAAATGCGCGGAGTTAGGTGTTGAGCAAAAAAATATTGTGGCGATACAAGGGCCGTTTTCAAAGGAGTTAAATAAAGCACTATATAACCAATACGGTGTCACATTAATGATTACGAAAGAAAGCGGAAAAGTTGGCTCGGTCGACGAGAAGCTAGAAGCCGCTTTGGAGTGTGGCATTGAAACGATTATGATTGCTCGTCCAAATGTGAATTATCAAAATGTGTATTCGAACTTTGAAGATGTGATTAACAATTTGAATAAACAATTAGGGGGAAAATAAAATGGACTTTAAAACAGATTTCAAACCGTTAACAGTAGATCCTGACAAAATTTATGATTATAGCTTTGCCATGATTGCAGAAGAAATGGGACCACATAATTTCTCAGAAGACGAGTGGAAAATTGTCCGCCGTATTATTCATGCATCAGCAGACTTCGAATTAGGAAGAAGCGTTATTATTCATCCTGATGCGATACGTGCAGGAATCGAAGCGATTCGCAAAGGACGTCATGTTATTGCGGACGTACAAATGATTGAAAGTGGTACAGGGAAAAAACGTTTTCAAAAATATGGCGGAGACCTGCATTGCTATATTGCAGACGAAGATGTCACAATTGAAGCCAAAAAACAAAATACAACACGCGCGATTATTTCGACGCAAAAAGCAGTACGTGAAAATGAAGGCGGCATTTATGCAATCGGAAATGCGCCAACTGCTTTATTAGAACTAATTCGTTTAATTAAAGAAGGAATCGCAAAGCCCGATTTAATTATTGGAATGCCTGTAGGTTTCGTTTCCGCTGCAGAATCAAAAGAGGAGTTAGCTAAAATTACTGAAGTTCCTTTTATTACGAACGTTGGTCGGAAAGGCGGAAGTACGGTTACGGTTGCGGCATTGAATGCGATTTCTCTTTTAGCTGATCAGGTATAATCATGCAAAAGAAGGCGAAAAAAGATCCATCGGAAATGAGACATGGCTATACGACAGGAGCTTGCTCAACAGCAGTAACGAAGGCGGCATTAACCGCTTTAATTACTGGTGAGGCGCAGGAAACTGCAACGATTCATTTACCGATTGGACGGAATGCGACTTTCACGATAGAAAAATGTGAAATGGGCAAAGACTCCGTGAGCTGTGAAACGATTAAAGATGCAGGCGATGACCCAGATGCGACTCATCAAGCACTGATTGTTTCAACCGTGAGCTGGACGGATACACCGGGCATCATTTTGGACGGAGGAGTCGGGGTTGGTCGGGTGACGAAGCCTGGTCTTCCTGTTCCAGTCGGTGAAGCGGCGATTAATCCAGTGCCGCGCAAAATGATTTTAACGACTGTAGAGCAGACGTTAGACGAATTTCAGATTAATAGAGGTGTGAAAGTTGTGATTTCTGTTCCGGCCGGTGAAGAAATTGCGAAGAAAACATTAAACGGCCGATTAGGAATTATCGGTGGTATCTCGATTTTAGGGACAAGAGGCACCGTAGTTCCTTTTTCTAGTTCTGCCTATATGGCGAGTATTGTGCAAGCTATTAGTGTGGCCAAAATGGCAGGCTGTGAGCATCTCGTTTTAACGACAGGCGGACGCAGTGAGAAATATGCAATGGGACTGCTATCTGAGTTACCAGAGGAAGCTTTCATTGAAATGGGTGACTTTGTCGGATTCTCTCTAAAGCAATGTAAAAAACAAGGTATTAAAAAAGTAACGCTCGTTGGAATGATGGGTAAATTTTCAAAAGTGGCGCAAGGTGTAATGATGGTCCATTCGAAAAGTGCGCCGATTAATTTTGAATTCCTTTCGGAGCTGGCACGTGATATTGGGGCTAGTGAAGAACTTGTGGCAGAAATAGCAAGCGCGAATACTGCTTCTCAAGTCGGTGAGCTAATGGCTGAGACAGGTCATGATGCCTTTTTTGATCATCTTTGTGAAGCGTGCTGCTACTCGTCATTACACCATATTAAAGGTGGAATAGAACTGGGAACAGCGATTTATTCGATGAAAGGACAATTACTAGGAAGGGCTGTTGGCATTGACTCAATCGATGAAATTAATTGGAATCGGGGATAACGGGCAAGAAAGTTTGCTGCCGCAATACGCACAATGGATTGAAGAAAGCGAAGTACTTGTTGGCGGTGAGAGAGTACTATCTTTCTTTCCGAATTATCAAGGAGAGAAAGTTGTCGTTAAAGGCGGTTTGAAAGCGCTTGTAGAGAGATTGCAAGAAGAAACGCGTCCAACGATTGTGTTAGCTTCAGGTGATCCGCTTTATTACGGAATTGGCGGCTATCTTTCTAGCAAAATAAATATAGAAGTATATCCATATGTAAGCTCTGTGCAACTTGCTTTTTCAAAAATGGGCGAAAGCTGGCAAGATGCTTATGTAACAAGTGTTCATGGTCGGAGTATGAAAGGACTGGCACAGCGAATCGATGGCAAGGCAAAGGTAGCGTTGCTGACAGATGCTGAGAATAGTCCGAATCGTCTTGCCGAATATCTCCTCTCGTTCGGGATGACCGAGTATCGTGCATTTGTTGCCGAAAACCTGCAAGGGGAAAATGAAAAAGTAGGCTGGTATGAACTTGAAGACATGGTGAATCACGAGTTTTCGCCATTAAATGTTGTGATTTTGAAAAAAGTGGCGGATGGTCCAAGCTGGTCGCTAGGTATTGACGATGAAGAGTTTTCACAACGGAAGCCGGACAAAGGGCTGATTACAAAAAAGGAAATTCGCGTATTAAGTTTATATGCGTTAAACCTCAAGAAAAATAGCACTGTTTGGGATGTTGGAACATGTACCGGTTCAATGGCGATTGAAGCAGCAAGACTAGCTCCAGAAGGGCAAGTATTTGCTGTTGAAAAAAATGAACCGGATTTAGAAAATTGTTTGCAAAATCAACGCAAGTTTCGTACCGATTTAACAGCCATTCATGGAAAAGCACCGCAAGGGCTTGAAACTTTTCCAGATCCGGATGCGATTTTTATTGGGGGAACGGGCGGCGAAATGGTTGACTTAATCCAAACATGCTGTCAGCGCTTGAAAGAAGGCGGAAGGATTGTTCTCAATGCTGCGACCATTGAGAATTTATACCGAGCGAATGAAGCTTTCGCACAAGCAGGCTTTCAAACATCCATTATGCATGCACAAATTTCCCGGAGCAAGCCAATCTTAGGCATGAATCGTTTTGTTCCGCTGAATCCAATTTATATTATTACGGCACAAAGAAAGGAAGAAACGAATGAGTAATCTCGGCACATTATATGGTCTTGGCGTTGGTCCAGGAGATCCAGAATTAATTACAGTTAAAGCGTTTCGCGTAATTCAAGAGTCACCGGTTATCGCTTATCCACGCAAACGTAAAGGCAGCAAAAGCTATGCACATCGAATTGTTGAAGTATATATTCGCCCTGAAGAAAAAGAAATGCTTGGCCTTGTTTTCCCAATGACAAAAGACCAAACCATCTTAGATCGTGAATGGAATGCAACGGTTGAGAAGGTTTGGGAGAAGCTGCAGGAAGGGAAAGATGTAGCTTTTGTAACGGAAGGCGATCCGCTTTTATATAGTACGTTTATTCATATGATGAAATTGATGCAGGAATTGCACCCTGAAGTAGACATTAAAACCGTGCCGGGCATTTCATCCTTTAACGGTTCTGCTTCAAGATTAGGGATTGCTTTAGCTGACGGCGATGATCATGTGGCAATTGTTCCTGCTCGTGATGATTATGAAGCGATGAAAAAAGCGCTTGAAGATCATGACGCGGTTGTATTTATTAAAGTGGCAAAAGTAATAGATTTAATGATTACGGTTTTAAAAGATTTAGACCTTTTAGAGAAAGCCTCTGTTGTAACAAAGGTAACATCTGATGAAGAAGTGATTTGGAAGGTTAGTGAGCTAGAAGGCGTTGAGCTTGAATACTTAACATTAATGGTGGTGAGAAAATAATGAAGAAGATTTATATTGTAGGAGCAGGCCCGGGAGATCCAGATTTAATTACAGTAAAAGGCTTAAACATTCTTCAAACAGCAGATGTTGTTTTATATACGGATTCGTTAGTAAATGACGAATTGATTGCCAAGGCAAAGCCAGAAGCAGAAGTATTAAAAACAGCTGGTATGCACTTAGAAGAAATCGTTGATGTAATGGTAGACCGTGTGAATGCAGGTAAAATGGTTGCTCGTATTCATACAGGCGATCCAGCTATGTATGGAGCGATTATGGAACAAATTGCGCTTTTGAAGAAGGAAGAAATCGGATATGAAGTGATTCCAGGTGTGAGTTCGGTATTTGCTTCTGCTGCGGCAATCGGTGCGGAACTGACGATTCCCGATTTAACACAGACGCTTATTTTAACAAGAGCGGAAGGACGTACGCCGGTTCCAGAGTTTGAGAAGCTAAAAGATTTAGCAAGTCACCATTGTACAATTGCGCTTTTCTTAAGTGCTACGTTAACGAAGAAAATTGTCAAAGAACTGCAATCGGCTGGTTGGAAAGATGAAACACCAGTTGCTGTGATTCAACGTGCCTCATGGCCAGACCAAAAAATTGTTCGTACGACATTAGTGAATCTAGATGAAGATATGCGCAAAAACGGAATTCGTAAACATGCGATGATCTTAGCGGGATGGGCATTGGACCCACATATTCATGAGAAAGATGAATATCGTTCAAAACTATATGATGCGAGCTTTACACACGGATTCCGTAAAGGAATTAAATCATGATTATCGAATTGCAAGAAGGAATTCAGCCATCTGTTGTCCAAAAGAATTCTTATGCGATTGTAGCGATTACGAAGCACGGTGTTGAAATATCTCGACGTTTACATACGATGTTTGCTAATTCAGATTTGTATTATATGAGTAAATTTGAAAAAGGGGATGAGGAGCAAAAGCATATCCAGCTGTTTTCAGGCAGTGTGCGGATGCTGCTCCCTACGCTATTCAAACAATATAAAGGCATTATTATGATTATTTCCCTCGGTGCCGTTGTCAGAATGATTGCACCGATTTTACAAGATAAAAAAACAGATCCAGCTGTTGTGGTCATTGATGATCGAGGAGAAAATGTTATTAGTGTGTTATCCGGTCATCTTGGCGGTGCTAATGAACTAACGCGAGAAGTGGCTGCTACTTTAGATGCAAGAGCAATTATTACGACTGCTTCTGATGTGCAAAAAACGATTCCTGTTGATTTATTCGGCTCCCGATTTGGTTGGGTATGGGATTCGGCCGAAAAACTAACGCCTGTAAGCGCATCTGTTGTAAATGAAGAGCATGTTGCGATTGTCCAAGAATCGGGTGAGCGTAATTGGTGGATGCACGATACCCCTATTCCAGAATCTATTATTAGCTATCCTTCTATTGCTGAGGCAATTGAAGCGAAACCGAAAGCTGCGTTAATCGTGACTCATCGTTTGTTAACGAAAGAAGAGGAAGTCATTTTAGAAAACGGGATTGTCTTTCGACCAAAAACAGTTGTAATTGGTATGGGGTGCAATCGCGGAACGTCAGCAGAAGAAATTGAGCAAGTGATTGTGGATACGCTAGTAGAACTTCATATTTCTATTAAAAGCGTGAAGGCGCTTTGTACCATTGACTTGAAAAAAGACGAAGCGGGCTTACTGGAAGTTGTAGAGAAATATGGCTGGGAGTTTGTGTATTATCCACCAGTTGAATTAAATACAGTGACGATTGAAGCACCGTCTGATACTGTATTTAAATATACAGGTGCTTATGGAGTGAGTGAACCAGCTGTTCGCTTATATTCAGGAGCAGAGCAATTAGAGCTTGTAAAGAAAAAATCAGGCAATGTCACGATTTCTGTCGGGGTTATTTCTTTTTAAAAAAGCTATGTTAATCAATATTGTTGATAAAGCGATTTTTGACTTATTTCGTGTGAGGCCTTGGTCTCACACGTCTTTCAGCTACAACAGAGTTAAGTAATAAAGTCTTAAAATAAGAAATGATAAACTTTCAAGGCGTTTTGTGTCTTATGTTTGTTGCTGATTATGGGCACCTTGCGCTTTTCTTAAATGGAGGGACCTTTGTATGAGTACAAGAAGATTAGTCATTGCTGGGACTGGCAGTGGAGTTGGTAAAACGACATGCACAATCGGCATCATGGCTGCTTTGCAACAAAAAGGCTATACTGTGCAAGGGTTTAAATGCGGACCGGATTATATTGATCCTTCTTATCATACTGCGGTTACAGGCAGAATCTCACGAAATTTGGATAGTTGGATGTTTGAACATGATACGGTACGTGAAATGGTAGCACGAGCAAGTAAAGGAGCCGATATTTCAATTATTGAAGGAGTTATGGGCTTCTATGATGGGAAAAGTCCGTTAGAGAATACAGGCTCAACGGCTGAGATTAGCATGATTACAGAAAGCCCAGTCCTGCTTATTGTAAACTGTGCTAGTATGGCGCGTAGTGCAGCGGCGATTGTAAAAGGTTTTCAAACGTTAGCGACTGGCCCGAATATTGTCGGTGTGATTGCCAATCAAGTTGGCAGCGTTGGACATTACAATATTGTAAAGGCTGCCATTGAGCAAGAGTGCAATGTCCCTGTACTTGGCTACATGAAGCGGGAGCAGGATATCGATATTCCTAGTCGTCATTTAGGGTTAATTCCAGCCATTGAACGAGGCGAGTTAGATCCGTTTTTTGAAAAGCTGGCAAACCTTATTTCGGAAACAATCGATGTGGACCGTCTATATGAATTAGCGGAAACGACGGAAATTGTAGAAGAGCCAACAGGTTTATTTGAGCAGCGTGAAGATCAAGGGGTTTGTATTGCAGTTGCTAAAGATGCAGCATTCAATTTCTATTATCAAGAAAACCTTGAATTATTAGAAGCTTACGGAGCAAAATTGACGTATTTCTCTCCATTAAAGAATGAGGAAGTTCCTGCTGAAGCGGATGGTTTGTATCTTGGGGGAGGTTTCCCGGAAGAGTTTGCAGCTGAGTTAGTTCATCATGAACGCACAAAAGCATCGATTCAACAAGCTGTTACGAGCGGCATCCCAACGCTCGCTGAATGTGGCGGCTTTATGTATTTAACAGAATCGATTGCCAGCACGGAAGGTGTGGAGTATCCAATGGTGGGGCTCATTCCTGGAAAAATAACGATGCAGAAGAAGCTAGCGGCGTTAGGCTATCGAGAAATATTCGGAACAGAAGGGAATTTCCTAATTAATCCGAATCAACAAGCAAAAGGTCATGAATTTCATTACTCAACGTATGAACGAACAGAAGGTTTGCCATATGCATATGAAACTAAGGGCCGTTTTGGCAAGAAACAAGAAGGATATTTAAAAGAAAACCTTGTCGCGGGCTATACACACTTCCACTTCGCTTCCAATCCAGAAATTGTTGAGCGTTGGATTCAGGCATGTGTCCATCATAAGCGTAAGGTATTGAAGTAGAACATGGTGAATTATTATTCAGCTATGTTGAATCTTTCAGGAAAAAAAGCGGTTGTGATTGGCGGTGGAGCAGTTGCAGCCCGAAAGATTTTGACGTTGTTAGAAGCGGATGCTGAAGTGACGGTTATCAGTCCGAACCTCCATGAAAGCATGATGGAAGTGTTTATAGCAAAAAAAATCATCTGGAAGCAAAAGAGGTTTGAACCGAAGGATTTGCAGGATTTCTTCTTAATTATTGCAGCTACTAATCAAGCGGTAATTAATAGGCAAGTATACGAGTCTGCGAACAATCAGCAATTAATAAACCTTGTTGACCGTCCTGATTTAAGTAATTTTATCGTGCCAGCTTCGTTTCGAAGAGGGGCATTGACGATTTCAGTCTCTACTTCTGGAGCGAGTCCAGGATTGGCCCGGAAAATTAAACAAGATCTTGCGAAAGAGTATGATGAAGTATACGAAGAATATCTGCTGTTTCTTGAACAATCACGAAAAAGAGTGATAGAAGAAGTTGCGGATAGTACAATAAGAAGACACATATTACAAGGTTTGCTTGAACCGCAATTTTTGGAGTTGACGAAGCAAGCCAATTATAAAGAACGAGAAGCGCGCTTACTACAATTATTAACAGGGGGGATTGCGCCATGAGTCAAGGAAAAGTCTATTTAGTTGGTGCAGGACCAGGTGATCCAAAGCTGCTTACAGTTTATGGGCTTGAATGTATTCAAACTTCGGATGTCATTGCTTATGACAGGCTTGTTAATCCGAAATTATTAGAATATGCAAAAGAGGGAGCTGAGCTAATCTTTTGCGGAAAATCACCAGGGAGACATCATTTTATTCAAGATGAAATTCATACCCTTTTAGTGAATAAAGCGCTAGAAGGAAAAACGGTGACCCGTTTAAAAGGGGGAGATCCGTGCGTGTTTGGGCGAGGTGCTGAAGAGGCAGAAGTATTGGCTGAGCATGGAATCGAATATGAAATTGTCCCTGGTATAACAGCAGGCATTGCGGCTCCTGCCTATGCGGGGATTCCTGTCACACATCGTGAGCATGCATCAAGCTTTGCGATTGTAACAGGGCACGGTCGTGATAGTAAAGGCCAAGACCATCTGAATTGGTCAGCGCTTGCAACAGGCATTGATACAGTGGCCTTTTATATGGGTGTTGGCAACTTAGCGTATATTTGTAAACAATTAATTGATCATGGAAGATCCGCTCAAACACCTGTTGCTGTTATTGAATGGGGAACGACCGACAAACAAAGAACGGTTACTGGAAACCTCGAAACGATTCGTGATTTAGTCATACAAGAGAATATTCAAAACCCAGCGATGGTTCTTGTCGGTGAGGTTGTTCAATTACGTGACAAAATTAAATGGTACGAAAAAATACTAGAAACAGAAACGGTTACACCTTAAAAAGGAGAGATATAACTTGTCGATTATTCAAGCACTGAAAGAGCGGCGTGCGATTCGTAATTATGAGGACATTCCAGTTGAAGAGGAAAAAATTCAACAGTTATTAGAAGCTGCGACATATGCACCGAATGATCGTCTGCGTGAGCCTTGGAATTTTTATGTGATTAAAGATGAAGCAAAAAAGCGTTATGAAGCATTAGCACAAGAATACTTGCAAGAACGTTTTCCGACTAAGCCTCATTTAGTAGAAAGTTCACTAAAAGTTGTAACATCGACACCGGTCGTCATTGTTGTAACGGCAGATCAGATTCCGGATGATTCGGATGCTTCTCACGATAATGTATTCGCAGTATGTTGTGCGATTCAATCGATGTGGCTTGCAGCTGGAGAGCTTGGTCTCGGGTTTGTTTGGCGTACAAGAGGAGTCGGTCTTGTTCATGACGAAAGAATGCATCAGTTTATTGGATCGCCGGAAAATCAAAAGGTAGTAGGGACAATTTTTATTGGGTATCCAAAAGCCGATCAAGAAGTGCCAGCGACGAAACGAACTCCTTATACCGAAAAAACCGTTTGGCTCTAAATCATGAGGAAAAGAGGAGATTGAGATGGCACGCCAAGGATTATTTTTGATTTATACAGGTGAGGGAAAAGGAAAAACAACGGCCTCACTTGGTGTGACGCTTCGGGCAATTGGTCGAGGAATGAACGTGAAATACTTGCAGTTTATTAAATCGCCAGAACGCACATATGGCGAGGCATTGGCACTTCGGAAGTTAGGTGTCGAAATGGAGCAATTGGGCATCGGGTTTACATGGACGAAAACACCAGAAGAACATCGGGCAGCCCTAAAGCAGGCTTGGGTAAAAGCGAAAGAAGCACTACAAAATCCTGAAATAGATTTGCTTGTATTAGATGAACTAAACAATGCATTAGCGATTTCTACATTTCCAATCGATGATGTCCTACCGCTTGCAGAAGTGGTGGAAGCGATTCGTAACCGCCCCTCTCATATGCATCTCGTTGTAACAGGGAGAAGTGCAGCGAACGAATTAATCGAGCTTGCTGATCTTGTGTCTACAATCGATGCGACGAAACATTACTATGAAAACGGAATTCCTGCTGTAAAAGGATTAGAATTTTAAAGAAGCGAGGTATGTTTATGACTGCAAAAGCAATTATGATTCAAGGGACATCCTCTGATGTAGGGAAAAGTGTCATTTGTACAGCCTTCTGCCGAATTTTTTCTAATGATGGATTACGCGTTGTGCCCTTTAAATCACAAAACATGGCGCTGAATTCATTCGTGACATCAGATGGCGGTGAGATTGGACGAGCGCAAGGCGTTCAAGCGGAAGCAGCACGTGTCGTGGCGACAACCGATATGAACCCTATTTTATTAAAACCAAAGCAAGATATGGTGTCAGAAGTGATTGTTCATGGTAGACACTTTTTAGATATGGATGCAAGAAGCTATCGTAACAACTTTGTCCAAGAAGCGATGCCAATCGTGGAACAATCCGTTCGTAAGCTGCAACAATCCTATGATGTAATCGTTTTGGAAGGGGCAGGCAGTCCAGCAGAAATTAATTTGAAAGATCGAGATATTGCTAATATGCGAATGGCTCATTTGGCAGATGCAGCGGTTATTTTAGTTGCTGATATCGACCGCGGAGGCGTATTTGCTTCTATTGTCGGAACGCTGGCACTCTTAGATGAAGCGGAAAGAAAGCGTGTTAAAGGCATTATTATTAATAAATTCCGTGGTATGCGTGAACTGCTGGATGACGGAATCCGTTGGGTTGAACAGGAAACAGGCATCCCAGTCCTCGGTGTTGTTCCATATATTGATGTCAATATTGAAGCAGAAGATTCCCTTGCCCTTTCTTCATTACGTTTTAAAAAACCAAAGCAAAATGAATTTGCTATCGATGTAGCGATGATTCGTCTGCCGCGTATTTCTAACTTTACGGATGTGGATCCACTTTTTGATGAACCGGATGTTGGTGTGCGCCTCGTTAGTTCATTAAAAGAGCTTGGCGAACCAGATCTATTAATTATTCCGGGTACGAAAAATACAATCGGTGACTTAGCGTGGTTGAAAGAGGAAGGATTTGACCGGGCCATTTGTGAACTTCATGCAAAAGGAAAGCGAGTTATTGGTATATGTGGCGGTTTTCAAATGCTAGGATGTGAACTACTAGATCCTGATGCAGTAGAAGGCAGTGGTGAAAGTGCGATTGGCCTTTCTTTGCTTCCAGTGAAGACCGTTTTTAATAAAGAAAAGAAAACAAAGCAAATGACAGGTCGTCTTGTTCAAGCAATCGGATTAGGTGAGATGACACTTTCAGGTTTTGAAATTCACCTTGGAAGAACAAAAATTGATGCTGCCAAAGCAAGTCCTTTTTTATTATTAGAAGATGGCCGCGAGGATGGCGCCGTATCGAGTGATGGGCTTGTCATCGGTACATATTTTCATGGCGTGTTCCATAATCGTCAGTTTACGAGAGAGCTAGTTAATCAAATTCGTAAACAAAAAGGGTTGCCGGAAGTACAGGAAACGGTTAAATCGGATGCTGAGAGACGAGAAGAAGCCTATAATTTGCTTGCGAATCATGTAAAGCAACATATGGATATGGAACGTGTGTATCAGTTAATAAATCCTGAATTTTCCTTCAAATCATAAAAAAGATTATCTCTTACCCGTCTTTAGTGTATAATCAAGCATAATGAACTATACATATGAAACGGATAAGGTGTCTACATTGACTTAAAAGGGAAGTTGGTGAAAATCCAACGCGGTCCCGCCACTGTTATTAGAAGTTTGCAACGAATGCCACTGTATATTTATGGGAAGGTGTTGTAAACGGTTTCTAAAAGCCAGGAGACCTGCCATATTCGAACACTTATGCACCTACGCGGATAGGGAAGTGTATGGCGGATATCCATTTATACATATAGCCATGCAAACACCTCTGATCCTGTAGGAGGTGTTTTTTCTATGTTCAAAAAAGAAAAATGGGGGATAAGCATGAAAAAATTATCTAGTTTGTCAGCTGTGTTAGTACTTTCGGTAGGTCTTATGGCAGGATGTGGTGATTCTTCTAAAGAAGAAAATGCTTCAACTTCTAAAGGGAATGAACCAACTGCTACTCAAGCTTTTCCGGTGACAATTAAGGATGCTGCAGGTGAAGAAGTGACAATTGAAAAAGAGCCGAAAAAAATTGTTTCCCTTATTCCGAGCAACACAGAAATTGTTTTTGAACTAGGGGCAGGTGACAATGTTGTCGGTGTTTCAGATAACGATAATTATCCAAAAGAAGTAGAGAAGATTGAGAAAATCGGCGGCATGGAGATGAATACGGAGAAGGTAATTGCAATGGAGCCGGATTTAGTGCTGGCTCATGCCTCTAATGCTCATAATGGAAGCGAAGGAATTAAACAATTAAAAGAAGTAGGTATTCCAGTACTAGTCGTTAATGATTCACAAAACTTTGAACAGGTCTATGAATCCATTGAAATGATTGGTCAAGCAACAGGTGAAAACGAAGCAGCAGAAGAACTTGTTCAAGATATGCAGGAAGATTTAAAGGAGATTGAAGAAAAAGCGAAGGCTGTGACAGAGCAGGACCGTAAGAAAGTGTTGATTGAAGTGTCGCCAGCACCTGAAATTTACTCTCCGGGTAAAAATACATTTATGAATGAAATGCTGCAAATCATTGGAGCAGATAATGTAGCAGGAGATCTTGAAGGCTGGGCTAAAATTGATGAAGAATCAATGATTGCTGCTAATCCAGATGTAATCGTTACGACTTATGGATACTACACAGAAGACCCAGTTGCTCAAGTGAAAAGCCGCAACGGGTGGGAAGATGTTACAGCGATTAAACAGGAACAGATCTATGATGTGCATTCTGATTTAGTTACTCGTTCTGGCCCACGTTTAGTAGAGGGAGTAGAGGAACTTGCTGAAGCAATCTATCCGGAAATCTTTAACTAATAATAAACCTTTAGCTTATATTATTGCCGTTAGTTTTCTACTATTCTCGATGATGGTAGGGATTTCAATTGGTTCAGTTTCGGTTCCTTTTCTCACATTATTTCAGATATTAGGTAAGGAAGTATTTCATTTACCCATTGCAGCACAACCAGATACGATGTTTACGAATATTGTCATGAATATTCGCTTGCCGCGTGTGTTGTTAGCGGGCTTAGTAGGGGCATCTCTCGCTATTGCGGGAGCTGCCTTTCAAGGTTTGTTGCGCAACCCGCTTGCCGATCCATATACATTAGGGGTCTCTTCAGGCGCATCTGTTGGAGCCGTTGCGACGATTTTTCTTGGACTTTCTATACCTGTTTTAGGTAGCTTTACACTTCCGATATTGAGCGTAATCTTTTCGGTCGTCACGATTTTTTGTGTACTTCTTTTTGCTAAAAAAATGGATCGATCGATGAAGGTTGAAACGATTATTTTAACAGGGATTATTTTTAGTTCATTTTTAAGTGCGTTCATTTCGCTCATGATTGCGTTAACAGGTGAGGAATTACGTCAAATTATCGGCTGGCTCATGGGGAGTGTGTCGATGCGCGGTTGGAACTATATTGTAATTATCCTGCCGTTTTTCGTTATCGGTTCACTGATTTTAATGATGAATACTCAGGAACTAAATGCCATGACATTTGGGGAAAATCGGGCGAAGCATTTAGGTGTGAATGTACAAAGACGGAAGTTAACTATTTTAATAGCAGGTTCTGTTTTAACCGGAGCTGCTGTTGCTGTATCAGGGACGATTGGCTTTGTTGGTCTCGTTATTCCTCATATTATTCGGCAAATTTGGGGACCGGATCATAAACATTTATTGCCGTTATCGTTACTCATCGGCAGTGGTTTTTTAATATTAGCTGATTTAGTCGCAAGGATGGTTATATCACCATCTGAATTGCCAATTGGCGTTATTACGTCTTTAATTGGTGCGCCGGCATTTGCTTTAATTTTACTAAAAAGAAGAAGGCAAGGGGAGAGATAAGATGCTTGAAGTAACGGGGTTATCGGGTGGGTATTATAATCACCCTGTCTTAGATTCGGTTTCTTTTACGGTAAATAAAGGGGAGTTGTTTGGAATACTCGGCCCAAATGGAAGCGGAAAAACAACACTCCTAAGCATGTTAAGCGGCGTGTTAGCTTATGAAGCCGGTACAATTAAAATTAAAGGCAAAAGTCTAAAGGAATATTCAGCAAAGCAATTAGCACAAGTGATTGCCGTTTTACCACAGCATTCTTCGCTTGCGTTTTCTTATACGGTGAAAGAAACCGTTTCACTCGGTCGATATGCCCATCAAAAAGGTCTATTTCATTCATGGTCAGACGAAGATGAAGCCGTTGTTCAGAAAGTAATGGAACAGACAGGGGTAGCCGATTTTAGCGATTATCAGTTTGAACAGTTATCTGGGGGAGAACGACAACGTGTATTGTTAGCCCAAGCACTTGCTCAAGAACCAGAAATTTTATTTCTAGATGAACCAACGAATCATCTCGATCTTTCCTATCAAAAAGGGCTGCTCGATTTAATGAAAAAGATGGCGATGGAGTATGAGCTAACGGTCATTGCTATTTTTCATGATTTAAATTTAGCTGGTTTATATTGTGCTCGTTTAATGCTGCTTGAAAAAGGCCAAGTAAGGGTAAACGACATTCCAAATGAGGTGCTAAAGCAAGAACGAATTCAGCAAGTATATCGAACAGAGATTGAAAAGCATCCACATCCAGCGATTCCAAGACCGCAAATGTTTATTGTCCCCGATCAGCATGATTCAGAGAAAGAATCATGTGTGATTAATGGGGAATATTTAAAGGTTTCAGATGAAATGATTCAATTACATGCCCCGATTCCATTGCGGACGATGTCTTCAGGAGTGACAGGTTCTGGAACTGGATGGCATCAGGCATTTGTGAATCGTCATGTGTCTCATACATATAGTTGTGAGAATCATGTAGAAGAAATGACGGATTATTTACGAAGTTATGGATTTGAACCGAGTGAAACAGTTGGCATGATGACAGCTGTTTTTTTAGAAGCGGTGTCTTATCGGTTTTTACAGGGAGAAAACTTCTCAATCTTTGTCGTTGTGACGGCGGGAGTCGGGAACGCAGTTGATGCTTCGCTTGCTGATCAACATTCAGATGCGCCAAGGCCAGGAACGATTAATACGTGGATATTTATCAACGGTCACGTAGCTGAAGAAGCATTCATTCATAGCATTGTCACGGCAACAGAAGCGAAAGTAAAAGCCTTACATGAACTTGGCGTGAAAGATCCAGTTACAAATACCTGGGCAACAGGAACATCAACAGATAGTATATTAATCGCCGCTACACAGCGAGGAGAGAGGCTTCAATATGCGGGTACAATTACGCCGCTCGGAAAGCTGATTAGTCGAGGTGTATACGATTGTACGGTTGAAGCAATTGAAAGAAATGAGCGGGTGAAGCGAACATGATACTAACTCATCTATATGCTATTACATTGGCGTTTTTCCTCGATGTATTGATTGGGGATCCTCCTAAGTGGCCGCATCCAGTCAAATGGATAGGGACGCTTATTAGCCGATTAGATCAAAAGTTAAATACAGGTCATTATAAGAAACAAAAAGGCATGGTCATGCTAGTGATTGTTTTGCTGCTAGCATTTGGATTAACGGTTGCGATTACCTATTTGGCTTATCAATTACATATGATTGCAGGAATCATTGTGGAAGCGATTTTAATTTTTACAACGATTGCTCAAAAAAGTCTTCGTCAGGCAGGGATGGACGTATTTCGTCCGCTTGTAGAGGGAGATATGTCAGAAGCTCGTTTAAAGCTTTCTTATATTGTTGGTCGTGATACGGATCAGCTGGATGAAGGTGAAATTGTTCGCGGAACGGTTGAAACAGTCGCCGAAAATACGAGTGACGGCATTACGGCTCCTTTATTTTGGGCTCTTATTGGCGGGGCTCCGCTAGCGATGGTGTACCGAGCGATTAATACATGCGATTCGATGGTTGGTTATCGCAATGATAAATACGGAGAGTTCGGCTGGGCATCTGCTAAGTTAGATGATGTTGTGAACTGGATACCGAGTCGACTAACAGGTTTTTTAATGCTGCTCGGTTATCCGTCACGCTATCATCAGTGGAAAAGGCGCTGGTTGATATTATGGGCAGATGCAAAGCGTCATCCAAGTCCAAATAGCGGATGGACAGAAGCGGCAGTGGCTTCTCTTTTAGGTATTCAATTGGGCGGTCGTAATGTGTATAAAGGCGTGGTTTCTTATCGTGCAAAAATGGGGCAGCCTCTTGTTCCATTAAAAGCCATTCATATTCGTAAGACAATCTCTATTATGCATTTCGCGTCGGTGCTTTTCTTAATACTGCTTTGGTTAGGGGGCTTGATTTATTATGGCATTACCAACTCATGGAGCTAATCCGCATTACTTATATGAAGCGCTTGGAATGGACATGCCTTCATCCTATGTCGACTTTAGCGCGAACATTAATCCTCTAGGCCCTCCTTCTAGCTTACAAGAGCATTGGTCTCGTCTGTTTAACAGCATGATCCATTATCCAGATCCGCATGCTGTGGAGTTGACAAAACTTTTAGCTTATAAAGAGCAGCTTTCGGAACATTCTATTCTGGTTGGGAATGGCGGTGCAGAAATGATTACCCTTGTTGCGCGTTTGTTAGCGGGCAAGAAGGTGCTGATTATTCAGCCTGCTTTTGCTGAATATGCAGAAAGCTGTCACGCTGCGGGCTGTGATGTGAGTTTTTATCAGCTGCAAGAACCGAATTGGGAGTTACATATCGAGTCATTGCGTCCGTATTTGCAAAAAAATGATGCTGTTTTTTTATGTACACCGAATAATCCTACAGGTATTTCCTTCGCGAGAGAATCGGTTCGTGAACTCATTGTGGAATGTGAACAAGCGAACTGTATGGTTGTCATTGATGAGGCATTTTATGATTTTACAGAAGATTCTTTTACCTATGCACCACTTCTTGCTCAATATAAGCATGTTATGATTTTACGTTCGTTAACGAAAATTTTTGCCATTCCAGGTTTACGTTTAGGCTATTTATTAGCAGATGCAGAAATGATTCAGCAATTAAAACCGTATAAACCGCATTGGAGTGTTAATGCTATTGCACTAGAGGCAGGGAAGCTCTGTCTTACTGAAGAGATATACGTAGAGAAAACGAGGGCGTATATCCATGAGCAAAAACAGAAACTATTTTCGTTTTTTGAAGAATATGAGTTTGATGTTTCTGATAGTTCCATTAACTTTTACCTATTAAAAGATTCAAAAGTTAAAGATTCAACGGCGATGTTGAAATTTTTATTAAGCCGGGGGATTATCCCACGCCACACGTATAATTTTCCAGGATTAGATGGGAGATGGCTTCGTTTCGCGATTAAAAGTAAACGGGATAATGAAGTATTGATGGAGGGATTACGTGAATGGCGAAAGCAGCACTCTACTTTATAACAGGTGGCGTCAGAAGTGGAAAGAGCCGCTTTGCCGAACAAACTGCGCAAGAATGGGCTATAGAGCAACATGCCACTCTTCACTATTTGGCATGCGGACGAGTATTTGATGCTGAAATGGCAGAGCGTGTAAATAGACATCAAGAGGATCGTGAGAACAGTCCGATTCCATGGAAAACATGGGAATTCCCTACTGATATTGAGAGAATAGTAGAGGGAATCAATCAAGATTCTGTCGTTTTATTAGATTGTTTAACAACGCTTGTGGATAATGAATTATTTACACCGCAAAAGCCGCTTGAAGCGGAGTTTTTAGAAGAGACTTTCATAAAAATTATGAAGGGTATTGAAGAAATTCAGCGTCACGCTGCTTGTTTGATTATTGTAAGCAATGAAGTGGTTCAAGAACCAATTTTCCACAACGAATTTTTGCATACATATGCGAAAATGTTAGGCTTGCTTCATCAAGGCATTGTAGAACGTGCTGATGCAGCGTACATGGTTGAATGGGGGATACCGGTCATGAAAAAAGGAGGCACACGAATATGAGTGCAATGATTGGGTTTCTGATCAACCTGCAATTTTTTACGGTTATTCCGCTGAAAAAAGCACTGCCAATGGAGAAACCATTTATCCATCGCGCAATTCAAACATTTCCTCTAGTAGGGGTGTTACTCGGCTTGGTGATGGGAACCGTTTTATATGCAATGGTTGAATGGACTCCGTTTTCAACGCTTTCAATCGCTTTTGTTCTTTGGTTATTAACGATTGTGTTAACCGGTGGTCTGCATCTTGACGGCTGGATTGATACGAGCGATGCGTTTTTTTCCTATCAGGATAAAGAACGACGTTTAGAGATTATGAAAGATTCGCGTACAGGTGCTTTCGGTGTCATTTCAGTTATTGTGCTGCTCGCTATGCGTTTCTTATTTATTTATGAGATTGTTGACCGCCTAACGATTTGGAGTTATTTTCTCATCATTATTATGCCGTTTTTAAGCAAGTGCGTGATGGGCTATTTGCTCTGTAAAATGCCGCTGGCTAAACAAGAAGGCTTAGGGGCTTTTTTTCAAAGTGCTGCCCGCAAAAATAGTCTGTACGTTTATTGGTTATATTTACTGGCAAGTGCTGTGATAGCCTTTGTATTAGGAACGAAACTCGGTATTTTATTAATGATTCTTATGATAGCAACCGGTTTATTTTTGCTATTTCTTAAGAAGAAAATTGTGCAATGGTATGGCGGAATCACTGGGGACGTATTAGGTGCATCAGTGGAAGGAGTGGAATTATGGTTATGGTTCATTCTATGGCTATTACATTACTTCGTCACGGGCTAACAGAGGCTAACGAGCGAAAGGCCTATCTCGGTTGGACAGATTCTCCTTTGAGTGAAGGCGGCAAGGCAGACATTCAGGCACTAGCCGGCTGTTTTGATACATATGAACATATCATTTCCAGCGATTTGCCTCGTTGTGTAACAACTGCACAGCTCCTATTTCCGACTGCCTCTATTATATCAGACTCCGCTTTTCGTGAAATGAATTGGGGGCTTTGGGAAGGGAAAACGTATGAACAATTGAAGGAAGATTCATACTATCAAACTTGGCTGGAAAACCCGATGAAAGCGGATGTTCCAGAGGGAGAAAGCTACCCTGTTTTTTCGGAAAGAATTAGGGAAGGTTGGCGAAATCTTAACATTGGAAAAGTAGAGAATATCGTGATTATGACACATGGCGGCGTTGTTCGTGAATTGTTAGCTCGTTATGCTCCTGAGGAAAAGTCGTTTTGGGATTGGCAAATTCCGCATGCGGGCGGTTATGAACTATTTTGGAATGATAAAGAGGCATGGAGGAGGGGAGAGCGATGCACTTCGTTACGGGTGGTGCCTATAATGGAAAAGCAGAATGGGTAAGAAACTATTACTCTGAGGAGGCACCGGTGCAATGGATATCTGCTTATCGAGGTGAAGCACTTCCCTTTGATTTCGATGAAGATTTTGTTGTCTTGCAAGGAATCGAGATGTGGCTTCGAAACGAAGTACAACAGCAAACGGCAGCAGCAATTCGCATGAAATGGCAGGAAATCATCAAACGATGGCGAATATGGGAAGAGGAGAAAAAAACAAGGTGTTGTATTATCATTGGAGCGGATATTACAAAAGGGATTGTCCCCATTGAAGCGTATGATCGAACTTGGCGCGATGCTTCCGGCTGGGTTTTTCAAGATATAGCTGCTGCTTCTAGCCGTGTCGATATCATTTGGTATGGAATAGCTCAACAAGTAAAGTAGAGGAGGAATTTTTTTATGAAGATTTACACACGTACAGGTGATAAAGGACAAACAAGTGTGATTGGCGGTCGTTTAGATAAAGACGATATTCGAGTGGAGTCTTATGGTACAGTTGACGAAGTGAATAGTTATATTGGGCTTGCGGTGACGGAGTTAGACCCTGCTGTTTTTGCTGATGTATTAGCAGATCTTGAAAAAATTCAACATGAGCTATTTGACTGTGGCGGCGACTTAGCAACCATTTCTGAAAAAGCACCGAAAAAATTAACGGATGAAGCGATTACATATTTAGAAGAGAGAATTGATGCATTTATCGTAGAAGCTCCAGCATTAGAGCGATTTATTTTACCAGGAGGATCAAAGGCAGCGGCAACAATTCACCTTGCTCGTACAGTGACTCGTCGTGCAGAACGATTAGTTGTTGCCCTTGTGAAAACGGGAGCTGCCGTGTCTCCTTTAGCACTTCAATATTTAAATCGCTTATCAGATTATCTATTTGCAGTTGCCCGTGTTATTAACTTCCGTTTAGGTGTGAGCGATGTAGAATATGCGCGTAGTGCGAATGTATTCCGCGGTGGAAAAAGAAAGGAACGCGAGACAGAATAAGCGTTTAGATTAAAGGAGTTCTTGTTTTCTATGGCTAGTAAAACAAATGCGATGCGTCTTCTTGATGCAAAGAAAATCGACTATCAGATGATGGGATACGACAATCAAGATGGCAAAATTGACGGCTTATCGGTTGCTGAGAAAATTGGCAAAAGCCCTGAGTCAGTGTTTAAAACGTTAGTCGCTCATGGTGCCCCACAGCATGTATATGTCTTTGTCATTCCAGTAGGAGAAGAACTAGATTTGAAAAAAGCAGCTAAAGCAGCGGGTGAGAAGAAGATTGAAATGCTTCATGTCAAAGACCTTTTAAAATGGACTGGCTATATCCGCGGTGGCTGCTCTCCGATTGGGATGAAGAAGCTATATCCAACCTTTGTGGATGATAGTGCTGAAAATCTCGATACAATCATTGTCAGCGGTGGCAAAATTGGTACGCAAATCGAACTAACTGTTGAAAATTTACTCGCTGCGACCGAGGCGAAAGTCGAAGCATTAACGAAATAGGGGCTATCTTCTTAGATAGCCTCTTTGTTGTTTCTATGGAATAAAAAGCATCAACGAAAATCCAGTGGAAAGCCCCCTTCCTTGCTTGATTGCTGGATTTTGTCTTTCAAGACTCTAATGATGAAGGCCATTTCCTGGCCAGATTTCTAGAATTTTGTCCTTAAACATACTTTTTGAGGACGGCAAAAAAGTAATTATCTGAGGAGAATGATTATTTAACTAAATGGGAGGAGTCCTAAGTCGTATAATCAACAATAAAAGTCTATTAAAAAGTAGGCATTCACCTATCCATTCCATTTTGCATACCCTATCCTGAAGCAACACATCTGGTTAAAGAGGAGAGTGTGTTCAAGGTGACAGGAAAAGCATTGCATTACTTTGCCGGGGGAAATACAGCAAGAGGCTATTTCAGCTTATACGAATCTAATTTCGCTGAGTTAGAGAAGGTTTTTATTTTAAAAGGCGGCCCAGGGATGGGGAAATCAACGTTAATGAAAAAACTAGCGAATGAATGGCTAGAAAAAGGCTATGATGTAGAGCATATTCACTGTTCTTCTGATCCCGATTCGATTGATGGTGTTATTTTTCCAGCTTTAAAAATTGGGATTGTAGATGGAACAGAGCCGCATGTCGTAGAACCGAAAGCACCGGGGGCTATTGAAGAGTATGTGAACTTAGGTCATGCATGGAATTCACAGCAGTTAGTTGCGGAAAAAGCGGATATTCTTCGTTTAATGAAAGAACGGCAGGAAGCTTATGAGAGGGCTTACAAACATTATGCTGAAGCGCTGGCCGTTCATGATGAATGGGAAGAAATATATATTGCTAATATGGATTTTGAAAAGTTAAATGCATTAACAGGGAAATTAAAAACAAAGTTCTTCGGCGATATTTTCTTGAATAAAAAGGCAGATGTCCGGCATCGTTTTCTAGGAGCTGCTACACCAATTGGCGCTGTGGACTATGTTCCTAACCTAACGGAAGGTTTGTCGAAACGTTATTTCTTAAAAGGAAGACCAGGTTCGGGAAAATCGACGTTGTTGAAAAAGCTTGCCACGACGGCGGAGAATAGAGGATTTGATGTTGAAATCTATCATTGTGGATTTGATCCAAATAGTTTGGATATGGTGATTGTTCGGGAGCTTGGGATGGCGATTTTTGATAGTACAGCTCCTCATGAATATTTTCCAAGTCGTGCAGGCGATGAAATTATCGATTTATATAAGGTCGCTATTTTACCTGGAACGGACGAAATTTATAGTGATCAAATTAAAGACGTTTCAGCTAGATATCGTGCAAAGATGAATGATGGAACAGCTAGTTTAACTGAAGCCAAGAAGCTGCACGATGAGATAGAAAAGATTTATCAAAGAGCGATTGATTTTACAATTATTGATGATATTCAAAAAGATATGGAAACGGATATCCTCGATTTAGCAAAAGGAAATACAAGTAAATCGATTTTACATTAATAGAGAATGCCGTATTCTTTTATAGAGTACGGCATTTTTCATTAAGTTATGGTTAATTGCCACTAGACAATTACAAAAAACAGGAGTATAGTTACCTAGGTAACTATATATCAGATAAACTTAGTATATTATTTAATTATGTAAAAGGAAGAGAGGGCATAGTAAATTTATGAGTCAAAAACCGAAATTGTGGACGAAAGATTTCATTATCCTTTCGTCGACAAACTTTTTTATTTTTTTAACGTTTTATTTATTAATGGTTACATTGACCGCTTATACAATTGATCAATTCCATACTTCCCCGAGTCAAGCGGGGCTTGCAGCTAGTATCTTTGTACTTGGAGCCGTTCTCGTTCGTCCGATTGCCGGAAAGACAATTAATCGCATCGGTCAGAAGAAGATGTTAATCATTTCACTTGCTCTATTTATGATTGCTTGTATGCTTTATTTTTTTACAAATAGTTTAGCTTTTTTATTCTTGAACCGTATTATTCATGGAATGGCCTTTGGTATCGCGACAACGGCTACAGCAACAATTGCCGCGGGAATTATTCCAGCAGAAAGACGTGGTGAAGGAACCGGTTATTTCTCGATGAGTATGAATATCGCGATGGCTATTGGGCCTTTTATCGGGTTAATGATTACTCAATATTTAAGCTATACATTCGTATTTGTAGCTACGATTATTTTCTCAATTGCTGGATTATTGGCGACGGTGTTTATTCGTATCCCTTCAATGGAGTTTACAGAGGAAATAACGAAAAAAGGGATGAAATGGAGCGATTTCTTCGAGAAACGTGCTGTTCCTATTTCGATATCAGTGGCGTTGATCGGGTTTGTTTATTCGAGTGTTTTATCATTTTTAACAAGTTACGCACAGGAGATTCATTTAGTAAGTGCAGCTAGCTTTTTCTTTGTGATGTTTGCGATATTCTTGTTAGTATCACGTCCATTTACAGGGCAGTGGTTTGATAAATATGGAGAAAATAGAATCATTTATCCATCCATTCTATTATTTGCAATCGGATTGCTTATATTGAGTCAGGCTCATATAGGTGCGATGTTATTGATTGCTGGGGCGATTATTGGGGTTGGCTATGGAACCTATCAATCAAGTACTCAAGCGATTGTAGCGAAAGAAGCTCCGTCTCATCGAATAGGGTTAGCGACATCTACTTATTTTCTGTTTACGGATCTAGGGATTGGAGTTGGTCCATTCCTGTTAGGCTTTGTGATTCCTTATATAGGATTTCGTGGTTTATATGTAACGATGTCAATTGCTGCTTTTGCTTGTATAATTGTGTATTACTTCGTTCATGGAAAAAAAACATCGAACCGAACAGGCAAACCGTTACATGCTGAAAATTTTTAAAAAGAGTATAGAAGATATCATAAGGGGACATACTATTGATGTAATTGAATTTTTCCAAAAGTATTCCCCCTTTTCTCCGCCTGTAATCATATTTACAGGCGTTTTTTTTTGATTAAAAAAATGTACGTTGTAGGTAGTTGATATAGCTGACAATTTTAAGATGATAGTATAATGTGATAATTAGGCCTTTGGCTAAAAATTGAGTCAAAGACCGATTTTCTAATGCTAAAATAGTAGGTAACTATATATCTGGAGGTAGGACAAATGCCTTTTTACAATAAGTTTTTTCATCATTATCTACAAGTATCTCGATTCTTTACGAAGAAATTAAATGAACATCTTTCTAAAATAGATTTGCATCAAGCTCAATGGTCAATTATTTATTATTTACATGAGTTTGGTACAGCAACTCTTGTTGAAATTAGCACTTATTTGAATGTGGAAAAACCAACTATAACAAGAACTGTTAATCGCTTAGAAGAGAGAGGGCTCATTGAACAAATTCCGGGAAAAGACAAGAGGGAACGCCGCATTCAGTTGACGGATCTAGGCATGCATACATATGAGGAAGGTAAAAAAATAGTCGATAAATTTGAACAAAATATTATGAAAGATATTCCTGAAGCTGATCGTGAAGTAACAAGGCGAACTTTAAGAAGCTTACAGAGAAACTTAAAGGAAAGTAGTAAATAAAGACAACCCACTAATAGTGGGTTGTCCTAAAATTTATATGTCCACATACGTTCTTCTTGAAGTTGGGAAATGAATTCTACCTCTTTGTTGGCGACTTGTTCTTCCCAATTTGCTAGAAGTGCCTCTGTTTGAGAACGATGTGCTTTCATGGCAGCTAGTTTTTTACTTTGAACAGAACGGATATCATGCACAATATCTGGATTTCCTAATTCATCTAGGCAGTTGTTTGAAAAAGCTACACAGTGGAGCTTTGGACGTTCAGCTTCTGACATTCTTGCAATAGCTCGTACAACGGCTCTTCCTGTTGCTTCATGGTCAGGATGCACGCTGTAACCTGGATAGAACGTAATAACTAACGAAGGATGAAGTTCATCGATAGCTTCTGCAATCATGTTTGTTAGCTTTTCGTCATCCTCGAATTCAATAGTTTTATCACGCAGTCCCATCATTCGTAAATCCTGAATCCCGACGGCTTTAGCAGCATCAAGGAGCTCTTGCTTACGAATAACGGGAAGGGATTCTCTCGTTGCAAATGGCGGGTTGCCAAGGTTGCGCCCCATTTCACCTAACGTTAAACACATATATGTAACAGGTGTCCCAGCTTGAATGTGTAGAGCAAGTGTTCCGGCAACAGCAAATGATTCGTCATCAGGGTGCGGGAATACGACTAAAATATGTTTTTCCTTTTCCAACATAATCTCTCCTTTCATTCCTTATTCAAAAGGGCTGTAACTAAGCTGTAAGGCAACAGCTAGCTTGCCTGTATAATCAAGTCCGGCTAATAATAATCTACCTGATTGATCCACCTCAAAATGAGTTAAACCTTCTGCGTAAATCCAGCCGATAGAAAGTTTTAAGCCAACTCGGTATGGTCCTTCACCAATGATTTTTCCATGTTCATATTGAACAAGGGCATTTCGAATATAGGCACCTGCTGAGAAGAACGCTTCATTATGATGGCTGGCATATGCTCCATTTGTTGTTTCTAAATGAAGATAAACATCTTGCTTAGCAAAGGAGTCAATGACAGCTTGTACTTCTTTTAAATCAATAGATTTCATTGATTTTCCCCCCTTATAGATGAAAGTGAAAAGGCCGCTCTATATGTTGGAGCAAGCCTTTTATGATGATTCGAATTCATTATTGAGTTACTTTGTTTGGCGTGCCATATTTATGATAAGCTCCGTGATTAACTGGACCTACATATTCATTCATTTTCCAAGAATGACGTACAGCTTCAGTAATGAAGTCTTTTGCCGTATAAATTGCTTCTTTTACTGATTTTCCTTCTGCAAGTTGAGCTGCGATTGCTGCTGAAGATGAGCAGCCAGCTCCATGTGTATTTGTTGTTTCAATTTTTTCGGATTCTAAAATTTCAAACTCTTTGCCATCAAATAAAAGGTCGATGGCTTTATCGTGATCTAATTTGTTTCCACCTTTAATTAGGACATATTTTGCACCAAGCGCGTGAATTTTTTCTGCTGCTTGTTTCATGTCGTCAATTGTTTTAATTGGTGCTGTGCCAGCTAGTTGTGCCGCTTCGAAAAGATTTGGTGTCACAACAGTTGCTCGTGGTACAAGCACATCGCGAAGAGCAACAGCCGTTTCAGGATGAAGTACTTCATCTTCTCCTTTACATACCATAACAGGGTCAATTACGACTCTATCTAATTTTAGCTCGTCTATTTTTCGAGCAACAAGTTCGATGATTTCTACTGAACCAAGCATACCTGTTTTCATTGCATCAATTCCAACAGACAAGATCGTTTCCATTTGTGCTTCTAGTACGTCGACAGGCGTTGGGAAAACGTTATGTGCCCAACCTTTTTTTGGATCCATTGTTACAATCGTTGTTAATGCAGACATTCCGTAAATACCGAACTCTTGGAATGTTTTTAAATCGGCTTGAAGACCTGCACCGCCGCTAGAGTCTGATCCAGCCACTGTCATTGCTTTTTTCATAGTCATATGTGTGACCCCCTTAGGAGAATTAAAATCTGTATAATATTATACCCAATATCCTTGTTTTAGAATATACCATTATTTCCATTCTGTAAAATGAAGAAGACCTTTGTTTTGCTTATCATGATAGGTAATAATGAGAGATAAAAAGGAGGGTAAAAATGATAAACCACGTGTTAGCAAAAGATTGGCAAGTTCTTTTAGAAAAGGAATTTAGAAAACCATATTATATGGAACTCGAACATTTCTTGGAGCAAGAGTATGAGCAGCATCATGTATATCCGAAGGCTGAGAACATTTACCAAGCTCTTCAATTAACTCCTTATGAAGAGGTGAAAGTTGTTATTCTCGGGCAAGACCCGTATCATGGTCCAAATCAAGCGCATGGTTTAAGCTTTTCCGTTCAACCTGAAGTGAAGGTTCCGCCATCTTTAAAGAATATCTATAAGGAGTTGCATCAAGATATAGGCTGTTCCATTCCGAATAACGGTTATCTGATTGAATGGGCTAAGCAAGGGGTGCTGCTGCTAAATACCGTTTTAACTGTACGAGAAGGAGAAGCGAATTCTCACCGTCGAAAGGGATGGGAGACATTTACGACGGAAGTTATTCGTTTGTTGAATGAACGAGAAAAGCCGATGGTGTTTATTCTATGGGGAAAACCAGCTCAAAGTAAAATGTCTCTAATTGATACAGCTCGTCATAAAGTTTTAACAGCTCCACATCCAAGTCCGCTCTCGGCTAATCGAGGATTCTTTGGGAGCAAGCCTTTTTCAAAGACAAACGCCTATTTAAAGCAATGGGGTATGCAAGAAATCGATTGGCAAATTTCAAATCGGTAAAGGGAAGGGAGGAGCCGGTTGATGAAACGGATAAATTGTATAGCATGTAAGCATTATTTTGTTACATGGGATATGAAATTTCCAAAGGGGTGTCGCGCTTTTCAATTTAAAACACCAAACTTACCATCTCTGGATGTCTTTCGCTCGTCAGGAGAAGTATGTCTAAAATTTGAAGATAAGCGAAAGAAGGGAAAAATCTAACGTGCACATTGTTTCTGTTGAAGGGGAATTTTTGATATGCTAAATAAGACCGATAGGCGAGGTGAATAGAATTGCAAATCTCATCGAAGCAAGTATTAGAAAAGATGGAGGAGCTTGTTGCAAGAGCAAAGCAGGCGGACTCTGAAGACGCATTAAAAGGATACATAATGGCTGTACAAGCACTGTGTGAGGTGATGGTGAATGAGCAGCCGCCAACTTCTTCACTGCATATAAGTCAACCCGTGAAGCAGATGACGACTATGCAGCCTATGCAACATACAACAACAGTCCCTATAACAGAGCGGGTAAAGGTAGAAGGGGCTAACGGCAGTTCGTTATTGGATTTTTAAACATAGAGGAGAGAATACGATGAAGCTGTTTATTATTCTAGGAGCGATTAATGGATTTCTAGCGGTCGCTTTAGGAGCATTTGGAGCACATGGCTTAGAAGGGAAAATTCCGGATAAATATTTGAACACATGGGAAAAAGCTGTTCAATATCAAATGTTTCATGCAGGTGGTTTATTAGTCATCGGTTTACTTGCTGGAAAGGTTTCGGGTTCTCTTATTAGTTGGTCTGGCTGGCTGATGTTTGCGGGGATTATTATTTTTTCAGGAAGTTTATATGTTTTATCTGTGACGCAAATTAAGATATTAGGTGCCATTACTCCAATTGGTGGAGTTGCTTTCTTGGCAGCGTGGGTTCTTATGATTATTGCGGTCTATAAATTGTAAAAATCAAAAAGCTGGTGAAAGGTTTATGCCTTTCACCAGCTTTTTTTATCTCGGTGGAAAGGAGGCTAAATTAGGACCACCTGCAAATGGATATTCATATTCAATTTCTTCATCAAATGTAATGTAGTCTAAGTATACCATTGGAATTAAGTAACGTTTTCCGCTTTGTGGATCACTAAGAATGAGATGGTCACGCCCAGCCGCTTCAATAATCCCTTTGAATATTTTTGCATTCCATTCTTTGTTATTCTCAAAAGTTGCATAAACGGTGGCAAGCTTTCCTTTATTTAAGCGGAGGATATTTTCAATATAAGATTGTTCGACAGGAAGCATACCAGGGACTTCAGGTCCTCCTGGAGGCTGGCCTGTTGGTAAGGGACCCTGTGGACCTGCTTGTTGTTGTTGTTGTGGAAAAGGTGCTTGTTGCTGTTGTTGCTGTGGAAAAGGTGCCTGCTGTTGTGGAAAAGACATTTGCTGCTGTGGCGTATACCCTTGTTGAAATCCTTCCCCTTGTCTATACGCAGCATCTGGACTTTCAAAAGGCAGGTAAGGACTGCCATAAGGATACATTCCATAAGGATTTGGGTTATTATTTTGTGACATGGTATTCCCTCCTAATTAATCAATATTTAAAAGGTTTGAGAAACACTTGGGCATTCGGATTGTGTCGGTTGGGAAGGCAGTATGTTGTATAACGATTAGTAAGTGATAGGCTGATAAGCTGTTAAAATTATCACTATTTCAAATTTATGGAGGAAAGGGTTGGATTATGCTAGAAGAAATTTTAATTTCATATGGCATATGAAAAGCCCTCGAATAATCGAGAGCTTACTTAATGGACTTGCACGTTTCTTAATGTCTAGCTTCAAAGGCTGACTGGTCGAGCCGTTTCCGCTTTTCCTGATGTCTAGCTCCAACGGCTAGCTCGCTGTGAAAAAGATGAAAGCCCTCGAAAGGCAAAGAGCGCCTTCCGGGTCTTTCCCTATTTTCTTCACGAGCTGGTCGAGCCGTTTCCGCTTTTCTTAATTAAACATATAGGAAGGATGGAATAGATTCTTCTGTTAAAATATTTCCAACGAAGAATGAACCAAACTCGCCGTAGCGAGCGCTTACTTCATCAAAGCGCATTTCGTATACTAATTTCTTAAATTGAAGTACATCATCCGCAAAAAGTGTAACACCCCATTCATAATCATCGAAACCGACAGAACCCGAAATGATTTGTTTTACTTTTCCTGCATAGCTGCGGCCAATCATACCGTGAGAACGCATTAAGCTTTTGCGCTCATCCATACTAAGCATGTACCAGTTATCGTCTCCTTGACGACGCTTATCCATTGGATAGAAGCATACATGTTTAGCTTGTGGCAGAATTGGATATAGTCGAGCACGTACATGTGGATTTTGATACGGATCTTCACCGTCTCCACCTGCTAAGTAGTTGCTTAACTCAACGACAGAAACATAAGAATAGGCTGGAATTGTATATTCAGCTAGCTTTGTTTTATTGAATTCATTTTCAATCGCATTTAATTCTTCCATTGTAGGACGAGCAAACATAAGCATAAAGTCTGCTTTTTGACCAACGATTGAATAAAGAGCGTGACTTCCTTCATTATTGCTTTGTGTTGTATTCCATTTGTCTAGTAAACCTTGGAATTCCGAAATCGCTAATTGGCGTTCGTCGCTCGAAAGCGTTTTCCAAGAAGCCCAATCAATTAAGCGAAAATCGTGTAAACAATACCAACCATCTAGAGTTTGTGCTGCTTCACTCATTACAATCACTCCTAAAGTGTTAAGATACTTTTAATATAACATAGTTTTCGTAATAGATTTGTCTTTAAACGATCGATTAATGATGTTCGAAAAAAGTTCATAAATAGAGTTTTCCCATTAAGGGAATCATTTAAAACCTTGAAAATAGTTTGAAAGCGGTTTAATAAGTATGGAATTTCAATACATCCTAGAGTATTCTTAAGTTATACCAAAAACCATACGTTTCTCGCCATACATAATGAGCGAACAGAGAAGGGAATCGTATACATTAAGGAGGATGTAGCAATGAGTGATTTATTTAAGATTTTAGAAGAGAAGATCTCTAAAGAAAATGTAAAAATCGTCTTTCCAGAAGGATTAGATGAGCGTATCCTTGCCGCTGCAGCTCGACTTGCCAACGAGAAATTATTAACGCCAATTTTAATTGGAGATATCGAAGAGATTCGGCAGAAAGCGGATCAATTAAAGGTTTCTTTAGAATCGGTAGAATTATATGATCCGAAAAAATATCCAGACATGGATAAAATGATTGCAGCTTTTGTAGAAGTTCGAAAAGGAAAAGTGACAGAGGAGCAAGCGCGCCAAATCCTATTAGATGGAAACTATTTCGGCACGATGTTGGTTCATCTGAATGATGCACAAGGAATGGTGAGCGGTGCTGCGCACTCTACAGCTGATACAGTTCGTCCAGCTCTTCAAATTATTAAAACAAAGCCTGGTATCCAAAAAACTTCTGGTGTATTTATTATGGTGCGCGGGGAAGAGAAATACGTATTCGCTGACTGTGCCATCAATATTTCTCCAGATAGCCAAGATTTAGCTGAAATCGCGGTGGAAAGTGCGAAAACAGGCCAAATGTTTGATATTGAGCCACGTGTAGCTCTATTAAGCTTTTCAACAAAGGGATCTGCTGTTTCACCTGAAACAGAAAAAGTCGTTAAAGCTGTACAGCTAGTACATGAGATGGACCCGCAGCTTGTTGTTGATGGCGAAATTCAATTTGATGCTGCCTTCGTACCAGCTGTTGCAAAAAGTAAAGCACCGAATTCACCCCTTCGCGGAAACGCTAATGTATTCGTTTTTCCAAGTCTGGAAGCGGGTAATATCGGCTACAAAATGGTTCAACGCCTCGGTAACTTTGAAGCAGTCGGCCCAATTCTGCAAGGTCTTAATCGCCCAGTTAATGATCTATCACGCGGTTGCAGCGAAGAAGACGTGTATAAATTAGCAATTATTACAGCAGCCCAGTCACTTTAAGTATTGTGGATAAATTGTGGGTAACTTATTAAAGGGGAGAGCAATATGCGTGAGACAGATTCTTTGTTAGTGCAGCGAGAGTGGAGAGTGATTGACCAGTCATCTCTCGGTCCCAAGTTTCATGCGTTGGAGTCCTTTGCGATGGATGATACGCTTTGCGCTTTAGTTGGAGCAGGGCAAACGACCGCTGTTGCTAGAGCATGGGTTCACCATCAAACTGTCGTGTTAGGCATTCAAGATACAAAGCTTCCTTTTCTTAAACAAGGTATGGATGTGTTGAATAGACATGGTTTTCAAGCGATTGTTCGAAATTCAGGCGGGCTTGCTGTTGTATTAGATGAGGGTGTATTAAATCTATCATTAGTTTTTCCTGAAACAGAACATCGAATTGATATTAATCGTGGTTACGATACAATGTGGGACTTAATTAAGCTTATGTTTGCTGATTTTGCGGTGGAGATTGAAGCGAAAGAAATTGTTGGTTCTTATTGTCCTGGCAGCTATGATTTAAGTATTGCTGGTCAAAAATTCGCCGGTATTTCACAGCGCCGGATTCGAAATGGTGTTGCTGTTCAAATCTATCTTTGTGTTAGTGGAAGCGGCTCTAAACGAGCACAGCTAATCAAAGAGTTTTATCATGCAGCGCTTGCGGAGACAGAAACGAAATTTACATATCCAGATATTCAACCAGATGTGATGGCATCGCTAGAAGAATTACTTCAAATCCGTCTTACGATATCTGATGTAATCAAGCGCTTTTTACAAGTACTCCAAACGCATACTGGACAAGTTCAGATGATACCTCTAACCGTGGAAGAACAACCATTATTTGAGTCTTATTTAACAAGAATTAAAGAGAGAAATGAAAAAGCGATGCCAAAATAAGAAAAGTAGAAGGCATCTGGAGCAAGATATCAAGAAAAGAGAAACTGGCTCGTTTAGATTAATCACAGAGAAGAGTCATCAAAAGGAAAAAATACCCTTTTGATGACTCTTCTTTTTTCAAAAGTGTAGTATAATCATTTTTCAATAAGCAAATTTTAATGGCGTGGAATGGAATACTAACAGCCACTATAGCGAAGCAGAGTAAATAAAAAAGACGATCCCCCTTGAATGAATGCTGGAGAATCGCCTTAGAGTCAAATGAATTTAGATTATGAATTATTCTTTTTAAAGAAATCTAAAAATGCATGGGAAATTTCAATTCCTTGATAAAAAAGAAAGCTAAATGCTGTAAGTGAAAAGAACCCCATCATTAGAAAACGAATCCACATATATATTCCCCCTTGTAATTTTTTAAAAAAATCAAGGAGTACGTATTAGATAATTCGCCTGATAAAAAATGGGTGTAAAGAAAATAAGTTTATTGCGGGTTTGAGCTAACAAGACATTGAATGAGATAAAAACAAGAGACAAATAGATAAAGAATTGTAAAATATTTATTGGAGTGAAAGGATGTTTCTTATTATCATCTTTTAAAGGAAGGTCTTGGACGTCCCCATTAAAGGCGGTGATTGCTTTGCTTTCATGCAAATTTAAAGCTTTCGTATTTTCGCTCGTATATTGAGTAACTAAGAAGGACAAAAAGACAAGTAGCAATACGCCATAAAAAACTTTTGTTTTTCTCATCTTTCCATCCCTCCTTAGAAAAGTATATGTTTATTATAATGGCTTTTTATGTATAGGTAAACAGAAGATTCTGAAAATTTTGGCATAAAATGGAATATGCCTATATGTCAAAAGCACGTTATCTTGAAAAAATAGAGATTATTCGTGAATTCTCTCTTATATAGTAGTCGTTTGTTCTTTGGGGATATACAAGTTTCAAGATTCATTTATATGATAAAAAACTCTGTTTATTCTCTTCCATATTGTTAAGAAGATAAACAGAGTTTTAGTTATTTTAAACTGCTCATGAGCAGTAGTTTATGTTAGAAGGAAAAGACGTATCTTATTACCGCTACATGTTCAACTTGTTAAATGGGCATAAGAATGTTTATTTGAATACGCTGTTGGTTTTTGGCTCCTGCTCGTGTGGGAATACGGTCCCACACACCTTTCAGCTATGCTGAAAGGTAGCTCTAGCTCCATGAAACGAAAGAGAAAGCAGGGGCCAAAAATTATTTCACCAATTAGCTGAGAGGATGTCGAAAACCAAATTGGCTTTATATATAACCTTTTTTCTATACTATCGTTCGTTTAGTATACATTCGGATAGTATAAGAAAATCTTGCTCTCTTATTCCGCCATTTTTTCTAAATTTCCATTACGGTCCATTTTAAATTTCGTTGTTGGACGCTCATCTTCTTCTAATAAAACGAGCTTTCGTGCACGATTCATAATCTTCATTAGAGTTTCATAATCTTCTTGAATTAAGCCCGTATTTTGTTCTAAATGATTAACTTTTCCTTCAAGCTCTTCATTTCGCTTTTTCAATTCTTTAATTTCAAGCTTTAAACGTTCGTTCTCTGTTTTTAACACTTCCGCTTGCAGCGTGCTTCCATTCATTGTTTCAAGGAATGAAATAACCGTATCGAGTGTTAGTGTTGTTTCTGTGAGCGCATAACTTTGAACGGTAGTTTCTGCTTTATTGACTTCATAGTTACTAGTTTCTAATGTTAGTTCAACTTCATTAGGTTCACTTGTTGGTACAGTAATATCTGCCATAGTAGGAGCGGGTGGCGTATATAGTAATTTCTTCTTGCCGCCTTGGTCTCTTCCTAAAATTCTTTGACGTTGCTTTCGTTGTTTTTTGGCGAGTGATAGAGCTTTATCATAGTTATGACGAACGACTGCATTCCAGCGAAAACCGCATGCAGCCGAAGTACGGTTTAATTTGTCGCCCACCTCTTCAAAAGCATTTAATTGTGTGCTTCCTTCACGGACATGACGTAGTACCGTCTCCGCTAATAATAAATCGTCTTCTTCTGTCCAAGCATCTTGCCGAATTTTCATAAGCGCATACTTCCTTTCTTGTACTATCTAAAAATGATAAATTGATGATATTGAAGTTTAGGAACATTGTTGTATTTTACTAATCAGTTTGGACAGGTTCGGGGAATTTTATTCATAAAAGTTAAAAGGATAGTAGTTTTTATTTGACTGCTTTAGATTGTTACTCTATATACGATGTTTGTGAAAAGTAGGAAAAGGAGCGTATATTCGGTGTATGTTCACCTCTTGAAATAAACAAGTAGAAGCGGTAAAATACCATTTAGTTATTTAAATATAAAGAGTAGATTGTTTATATATAGAAAGGATGGTAAACGAAGGATGGCTAATGAATTCCGAGTGTGTGATGACTGCCAGGCAGTTAATATCAAAACTTTGGTACCTCGTTTACAAAAGCTAGATCCGGATGCAAAGATTGACGTGGGCTGCCAATCCTATTGTGGTCCAGGAAGAAAGAAATCTTTTGCTTTTGTGAATAATCGTCCAGTAGCAGCGCCAACAGAAGATGAGTTAATGGATAAGATAGATAAAAAGCTTAAATAATGCAGTGTATTATCATCACCTCGTAGTTGATTGGCGTGGTGATTTTTTATCGCGAATGAATAGATAGGATGCCTCTTTAATAGAAGATTTATTCCAAATTTCTTACAATTTTAGCCGTGTTTCTTGCTGTACAGATAGGATTTTAAAGCGAAACAAGCTATAATTGATAGAAATGATTTTAAAAAAGAGGGGCGCTTATGAAGTATTCCCATGAAAAATTAATGGAAGAGAAAGTGTTTAAAGATCCAGTACATCGCTATATTCACGTTCGTGATCGGGTGATTTGGGATTTAATAGGGACGAAGGAATTTCAACGATTGCGTCGAATTAAGCAGCTAGGTACAACTTATTTGACATTTCACGGAGCTGAACATAGTCGGTTTAATCATTCACTTGGTGTGTATGAAATTGTGCGTCGTATTGTAGATGATGTATTTGTGAATCGACAAGAATGGAAGCAGGAGGAACGGCTTCTTTCTTTATGTGCAGCTCTTTTGCATGATTTAGGGCATGGACCATTCTCTCATTCTTTTGAAAAAGTGTTTAATTTGGACCATGAGCAGTTTACTCGGCAAATTATTCTTGGTGATACAGAAGTGAATACTGTGTTAAAAAGAGTTGCGGAAGATTTCCCAAAAAAAGTCGCAGAAGTCATTGCAAAAACATATGCCAATAAGTTAGTTGTCAGTTTAATTTCAAGTCAAATTGATGCAGATCGTATGGATTACTTGCAGCGTGATGCGTATTTTACAGGTGTTAGTTACGGCCATTTTGATATGGAACGGATTCTGCGGGTTATGCGCCCTCGTGAAGAACAGGTTGTTATTAAGCAAAGCGGGATGCATGCTGTGGAAGATTACATCATGAGTCGTTATCAAATGTATTGGCAAGTCTACTTTCATCCGGTAACACGCAGTGCGGAAGTGATTTTAACAAAGATTTTGCATAGAGCGAAATACTTATCGGAGTCAGGCTATACGTTCGCCCAAGAGCCTGTCCATTTTTATTCGATGTTTAACGGACATGTGACGTTAGCGGATTATTTAAAAATGGATGAAGCCGTGATGCTCTATTATTTTCAATGCTGGGAAAATGAAGAGGATGCCATTTTAAAGGATTTATGTAGTCGGTTTGTAAATCGTAGATTGTTTAAGTATGTGGAATTTCACCCATCAAATGAACAGATGAATAAGTTAATGGAATTAAATACGTTATTTAAAAAAGCGGGCATTGATCCCGAATATTATCTCGTAGTCGATTCTTCATCCGATTTACCCTATGATTTCTATCGTCCAGGTGAGGAAGAAGAGCGTTTGCCGATTCATCTGTTGAAGAATAACGGAGAGATTCGTGAATTGTCTCGTGAATCACAAATTGTCGATGCTATTTCAGGTAAGCGCAGAACGGATCATAAGCTATATTTCCCTGAAGATTTATTGCGCGATGAATCGACAAAGAAAATTGTAAAAAGACAAATTCGAAGACTATTGGATTTGCCGGAATTAAGATAGGAACATTTGGGTAAGGAGTGATGAGCCTTGTTTAAGGATCATGCGAAAATTATAAATGCTATTTCTGTTGCAGGAGAGATTTCTGGCCGAAAAAAACTGCAAAAGATTGTATATATTGCGAAAAAGCTATCATTTCCCTTTCAAGAGAAATATCAGTTCCATTTCTATGGACCGTATTCGGAGGAACTAACATTACGAATTGAAGAGCTGTGCAATATGGGCTACTTAAATGAAGTAAGAGAAAAAAGAGCTGGGTATTACCAATACTGCTATTCCATTACAGAAGCGGGTCGTGGCTTTTTATCGATGCAGGAAGTGGAGATGCCGATGTTAGAAGAGTGCTTGCTAGATATGAACGAACAAAATGCACGCTTTTTAGAGCTTGTTTCTACCGTATTATTTTTTGATACGCTAGAAAAAGATGAAGTAATCGAGAAGATTTTCACATTAAAAAGCAAGCAAAAGTATACGCTCGAAGAAATTGATGAAGCATATGCATATATTGAACAGTTACAAGAGAAAGCTAAGCTGAGCTAACAGCTTAGCTTTTTCTCTATGTATAAAATAAAAAAGCGGAACTAGCTCGTTCAAATCACGTACCAAATAGGGCGCTGATGGCTCCTGTCTTTTTCACGGTGACCTAGCCAGTAGAGCTAGATTTTACACTTTTCTATCCTTTTATAAATCGCTTTTGCGAACGCCTGCGACAGCTAGATGGTTTTTAGACATTTCTTCGATAAAAATCGTTACAGCTTCTGCTGGTGCTCCTGTTGTTTCTGAAACAGCTGCAGTTACTTTTTCTACTAATGCTTTCTTTTGCTCGTCTGTACGGCCTTCTAGCATTTTAACAGTTACATATGGCATATAGTTTCCCTCCTTCCCCAATATGATTGTAGTGTTTCATATTATGGAAGAAATTGCAACAATCTGAAAACAGAGTTTTTTCCCTTCTCAGTGATTTCCTGTATACTAGGGGTATAAAATAATGGGGGAGAAACTATGGATGGATTTTTTAGCGTTTGACTTAGAGCAGTTGCCATATGTCATCGTCGTTCTGTTAATTGCTTTTACCGTACATGAATTTGCCCATGCTTATGTGGCGTATAAGTTTGGTGATTTAACAGCGAAAAATGAGGGCCGAGTGACGTTAAACCCGGTTTCGCATTTAGATCCAGTCGGTACGATTTTTATTTTGCTGTTTGGATTTGGATGGGCGCGACCGGTTCCTGTGAATCGTTTTTATTTTAAAAATCCACGTCTAGCAGGAATTTTAGTATCTTTTGCTGGTCCCTTTAGTAATTTAGTGGTCGCGAGTATAGGGTACTTTGTTTGGTACGGATTGCTTGCTGCAGGAGTAGAAATATCTCCATTGATTGTCCCGTTTTTTGAAATGCTTATTTGGCTGAATCTCGTGTTGTTTGTCTTTAATTTATTGCCGTTTCCTCCTTTGGATGGATATCGGATTATTGAAGACTTAGTTTCGGCAGATATGCGGGCTAAATTAACGCAATTTGAACAGTATGGCATGTTAGTATTTTTAATTATTGTTCTTACCCCGCTCAGTCATTATACGATTGATCCACTATTTCAAACGGTACTGCCGTTTATTTCGGGTACATTAAGTCAATTTTTTAGCGGTATCTTTTTTTAAGATAAATATGGATGGAGGAGAATAGAAGAATGGAAGAACAACAAAAGAAAAAGGTCGGTTTTAATATTATCAAAAACGATCCTACAGAGGGACATGGTGGATTTGGTGCAGGCGTATTAACGCTTGATAATATTTCACCGGTCATTATTGATGTCGAAGCTGGAGAAGCAGAAGTGGATATTGGTGCGATGCATGCGCGCAGTGCGGTAGAACGCGGCATTAAGTTTTTAACTTCTAAAGAGGAAGTCCCAAATGCTAAACCATATTGGCTCGTCTGGGTTACGATTGAAGTAGGTCCAAATGGTCCGTTATATGCTGGTGTAACGGCTTGTGAAATGACGGTTGATCGCTCGATTCGCCGTGGATACAAGTCGTTGCCAGAGCATGTGAATAAAATGGATAAATCATTGAAACGTCATATTATGGTCGAGCATATGGACGATAAATCGAAAAAGATATTATCCGATTATTTACAGAATCATGATGCAGGTATGTGGGAACGTTCTGCAGAGCAATTAAAGCAGGATTTAACGGTTAAATAATATAATCGTGATAAATATAAGAACGAAAAAACCTCGCAGTCATTGAATTGCGAGGTTTTTTGTTAGGGAGAACTGATTAAGCCATTTCTGCTTTTCTTTAGCCCCAAGGTTTTAAAATCCATTTATACCAAGGTTTTTTCGCTGGTTGTTGTTCTTTTGGTGCATCACCTTTGAAATGCTCTGGACAGTATTCTTCTGGCTCTGTTCCTTTGACAAAGTAGGTTAAACGGGAATTGGAGCAGCGTTCGGACGCGATTTTTCCGCTTTTTGGATCGATATGGAGACCGATGACGTTGCTTGTTTCTTTAAAATATTTTACTGGTTTATCTTTAAGACTTGCTTCCATGAAGGTAGCCCAAATTTTCTTGGCGTATACCTTTTCGGCTGGATTTTCAATTTTTTTTGCTTGATCATATCCTGTCCATACACCCGTAACAAGCTGTGGTGTGTAGCCAATCATCCAACTGTCTGTAGAGGTGGAACCGGATTTTCCAGCGTATACGTGCGTTAATTGTTTACTAATCGTGCTGCCTGTTACTTTGGTATAACCGTTAAGCGTTTCATCAAAGACGCCTGTTAGCATTTGTGTCATGACAAAAGTTTGATCAGGGTCCAGCACTTGTTCGTTTTCTTTTTTATATTGAAATAAAACATCGCCTTGGTGATTCTCTACTTTTGTAATGAAAACTGGTTTTACCTTTTTCCCGCCATTAGCAAATAAGCTGTATGCATTGACCATTTCTATGATACGTGCTCCTGATGTTCCTAATGCAAGCGATGGCACGACTTCCATTTTTGATGTTAGTCCAAAACGTTTAGCGGTATCGCGAAGTACTTTTTGTCCAAGAAACAAATGTGTTTTCACCGCATAAATGTTGTCTGATAAGGCAATAGCTTGAGCAAGTGTAATTTCTGAGTCAGCGTACTGATGGTTGTAATTACTTGGTGAATACGAGGATTGGCCCTCGTCAAATTTAAATGTCGTTTTTTCACTCATTAAAGTAGTCGAAGGTGTGAATCCATTTTCTAATGCAGCATAGTAGAGAAGCGGCTTAATCGTAGAGCCCGGTTGACGAATCGCTTGTGTAGCTCGGTTGAAAGGTGATTGTTGATAATCTCTTCCTCCTACAAGCGCTGTTACTTCTCCCGTTTTGGGTTTCATCGCCACGAGTGCTCCTTGAATGTTGGAGGACTTGGTGATGATTTTCTCAAATGCTTCTTCTGCTAATGCTTGCTGTTTTTCATCCAATGTTGTATACACACGTAAACCGCCAAGCTCAATGGTTCGCTCATCGATTCCTAGCTCCTTTTGCAGCGTCTGCTTGACGGCGTCCTGAAAATACGGAGCCATTTTATTTGTAACAATTGTATGTTCACCTTTTAAGGATAAAGGAGCTTGGAGAGCCTGTTTTTGTTCTGCTTCAGAAATGTAGTTTTTTTGTACCATCGAATGTAAAACAATGTTTTGGCGAGTTTTTGCTTTCTCTAGATTTACAATCGGAGAGTAGCTGCTTGGCCCTTTTGGAATGCCAGCCAGAATACTAGCCTCAGCAAGAGTGAGTTCTTTTGCTGTTTTTCCAAAATAATATTGACTGGCTGCCTCGGCCCCATAAGCCCCATGGCCATAATAAATTGTATTTAAGTAGCCTTCGAGAATTTCTTCCTTTGAATAATTCATTTCCAGCCGAATCGTATATAAAGCTTCATTCCATTTTCGCTTCCATGTTTTATCGTGATCGAGAAAAAGATTTCGAGCATATTGCTGAGTAATCGTACTTGCTCCCTGGACTTTTGCTCTTGCTTTTAAATCCGCTATAATGGCGCCGCCAATCCGCTTTACATCAAAGCCTTTATGCGTATAAAACTGTCGATCCTCCACGGCGATAGTCGCGTTAACAAGCTCTGGTGAAATGGAGTCAATCGATACCCAATAGCGTTTTTGGCCATTATTGGTTTCTCCGATGACTGTCCCGCTTTCGCTGTAATAAAGGGTAGATTCCGGGACGGCCAATGGAGGCGGGCCAAGGATTTTTGCATAAATGAGCAGAGACAGAAGCATGATAAATAGAAGGATTATTCCGAGTGTTGCTAGGATTAGAAATGCTCGCACATACTTTCCAGCCCTTTTAAATCGCTGAAGTGGTATCACTTCCATTGCTTTGCCTCCTTATTAAAAAGTTTGCTAAGTAAGGTGAATCATCTATCTATTATTTATTATGGAAAAAAAAGTATTTTTTAAACATGGTAATTGTAAACAGCAAAGATTTATCTTGCAATTTTGCTAGATTCGTCTATACTTTTTCTAGCTAAAGACAACAGCAACCGGTTCATTTCAATAAATAGATGCGGAAAGGAAGCGAATAAATGAGCATTTGGTTTACCGAGAAACAAACTGAGAACTTTGGTATTACGATGAAAGTGAATCGTACTTTACATACAGAACAAACCGATTTTCAAAAGTTAGACATGATTGAGACCGAAGAATGGGGCAACATGCTTTTGCTTGATGATATGGTTATGACTTCACAACGTGATGAGTTCGTGTACCATGAGATGGTAGCCCACGTGCCGTTATTTACGCATCCAAACCCGGAAACCGTATTAGTTGTAGGAGGTGGAGATGGCGGGGTAATCCGCGAAGTATTAAAGCACCCAAGTGTGAAAGAAGCAACACTTGTAGATATTGACGGGAAAGTAATTGAATACTCTAAGAAGTATTTACCGGAAATCGCCGGTATGTTAGAGGATCCTCGTGTGGATGTACAAGTAGGGGACGGCTTTCTGCATATTGCTGAAAGTGAAAACGAATATGACGTTATTATGGTAGATTCTACTGAGCCTGTTGGACCAGCTGTAAACCTATTTACAAAAGGTTTCTATGCCGGTATTTCAAAAGCATTGAAAGAAGACGGTATTTTCGTGGCTCAGTCTGATAATCCCTGGTTTAAAGCGGACTTAATTCGTAACGTACAACATGACGTAAAAGGAATTTTTCCCATTACAAACTTGTACGTAGCGAACATCCCAACCTATCCAAGTGGTCTATGGGCATTTACAATCGGTTCGAAAAAATACAACCCGCTGGAAGTGGCGGATGAGCGTTTCCATGAAATTGAAACAAAATATTATACAAAAGAACTTCATAAAGCAGCTTTTGTATTACCTAAATTTGTTCAAGATTTAGTAAAATAAACGAGAGTTTTTTAGAAACTTCTATAGATATCATATTTAAAAGAACGAAGGCGGGGCGGACGAAACAGAGCTTTGCTCATTTTTAAAGCTCAATCTGATTTTTAGTAAATCCGATGTTCAGGCTAGTTAACTTGGCAAAGTTCCGCCCCTTATTCGTTGAGGAGGCCACAAAGATGCGTTTTGATGAAGCTTATTCAGGCAATGTATTTATTAAAAGTCACCCTAGTTATGAAGAATCGGAAGCAGTCCTTTATGGAATGCCAATGGACTGGACTGTCAGCTTCCGTCCTGGTTCTCGTTTTGGTCCAGCACGTATTCGTGAAGTATCAATCGGTTTAGAGGAATACAGTCCTTATTTAGATCGAGAATTAGAAGAAGTGAGATTTTTTGATGCAGGGGATATTCCGTTACCGTTTGGAAATCCGCAAAAAAGCATTGATATGATTGAAAGCTATATCGACGGATTACTTGAAGATGGTAAATTCCCGCTTGGAATGGGCGGCGAGCATCTTGTGTCTTGGCCGGTCATTAAAGCAATGTATAAAAAGTATCCGGACATGGCGGTTATTCATATGGATGCACATACGGATTTACGCGAAGATTATGAAGGTGAGCCGCTTTCACATGCAGCAATCATCCGTAAAGCAGCTGATTTAATCGGTCCAAAGAATGTGTATTCTTTCGGCATTCGTTCCGGCTTAAAGGAAGAGTTTGAATGGGCGAAAGAGCAAGGGATGCACATTTCGAAGTTTGAAGTTCTAGAGCCATTGAAAGAAGTATTACCGAAGCTTGCAGGTCGTCCTGTCTATGTAACCATTGACATTGATGTATTAGACCCTGCACACGCACCAGGTACAGGTACAGTTGATTGCGGCGGCATTACGTCGAAAGAATTATTAGCGGCGATTCACGCAATTGCTGGTTCGGACATTAAAGTGGTAGGCTGTGACTTAGTCGAAGTAGCACCTGTTTATGACCCCTCCGAGCAAACAGCTAACACAGCAAGTAAGCTGATTCGTGAAATGATTTTAGGATGGGTTCAAAAAAAATAATCATGATGTGTATCAAAACTCTACAAAGACTTTTGTTTCTCTGTAGAGTTTTTTTATATAAGGCTCGTTTATTTCACGTGAAATCGAAGTTGAAACTTCGCTTCAGAATCTTTATACTTAAAAAGTTAAGGATGACGCCATGAAGGAAGTGTTTTTTTGTCTCTTCATCATATAAATAAACAAAAAGTTAAAGTAACTCTCCAAACGAAAATCACGTTTGGTCAAGATACAGAAACGTATGAACTCATTACCTTTGGGACAAGTGTGTACAAAGGAGATACGTTATACATTCAATATACTGAAGAAAACGAAGCGGGTTCGACAAATACAACGGTTAAGCATAAAGAAAATGAAACATTACTGCTTAGAAGCGGTGTGTTTAAAATGCGTCAAGTATTTCGTTTAAACGAATTAACAGACGGCTACTATGAAAGTATATATGGCCGGCTTGGAACGCAGACGAAAACGAAAGTACGCAGTTATCATTGGGATGAACAAGCAAGAGAAGGGAAGCTTATGTTGCGTTATACATTACAGATGCAAGGAAGCGAGCCTGGGCAATATGAGATGAAGATTTCTTATAAGGAGGAAACAGCGAAATGAACGTTGTAGAACAAGTGCAAGCAAAGTTAAAAGAAGAAATTAAAGCAGCTGTCTTAAAAGCTGGCCTAGCAACAGAAGAACAACTGCCAGATGTTATTTTAGAATTGCCAAAAGATAAAGCAAATGGTGATTATTCAACCAATATGGCGATGCGCCTAACAAAGACTGCAAAAAAAGCACCAAAAATGATTGCGGAAGAATTAATTGCGAACTTCGATCAATCTAAAGCATCGATTGAAAAAATTGAAATTGCGGGCCCAGGTTTTATTAACTTTTATATGAATAATTCATATTTAACGGAGCTTATTCCGGTTATTCTTGAAGCGAAGGATGCTTACGGTGCAAGCGATTTTGGAAAGGGCGAGAAAATTCAGGTAGAATTTGTTTCGGCAAACCCAACTGGTGATCTACACCTAGGACATGCTCGCGGGGCAGCTGTAGGGGATTCATTATGTAATGTGTTAGCGAAAGCAGGCTATGATGTATCTCGTGAATACTACATTAATGATGCTGGGAATCAAATTAATAACTTAGCTCTTTCAGTAGAAGCGCGTTATTTCCAAGCGTTAGGCATCGATAAAGAAATGCCTGCCGATGGTTACCATGGGGAAGATATTATCGGGATTGGGAAAAAGCTTGCTGAGGAGTTTGGCGACAAGTATGTGAATGTGGATGAACAAGAACGTTTCGATTTCTTCCGTGAGTACGGTTTAAAATATGAAATGGCTAAATTAAAGCAGGACCTTGAAAACTTCCGTGTCGGTTTTGATGTATGGTATTCAGAAACATCTCTTTACCAAGATGGAAAAATTGATGCTGCACTAGCTGTCCTAAAAGAAAATGGTCATATTTATGAGCAAGATGGAGCAACTTGGTTCCGTTCAACGGAGCTTGGTGACGATAAAGACCGCGTGTTAATTAAACAAGATGGTTCTTATACGTATTTAACACCAGATATTGCTTACCACCGCAATAAATTAGAGCGCGGTTTTGAAACATTAATTAATATTTGGGGAGCGGACCATCACGGGTATATCCCGCGTATGAAAGCGGCTATTGAAGCGCTAGGATACAATCGCGAGCAGCTTGAAGTGGAAATTATTCAGCTTGTACATTTATATAAAAACGGCGAGAAAATGAAAATGAGTAAACGTACAGGTAAAGCCGTGACGATGCGTGATTTAATTGATGAAGTCGGTTTAGATGCAACGCGCTACTTCTTTGCAATGAGAAGTGCCGATACGCATATGGATTTTGACTTGGATCTAGCTGTTTCTCAATCAAATGACAACCCAGTATACTATGCACAATATGCGCATGCTCGTATTTCAAGTATTTTGCGTTCAGGTGCTGAACAAGGCATTAGCTTTGAAGGAGTTACGGATTTCACTGCGGTTTCTTCTGAAAAAGAAATTGAACTGTTGAAAAAGCTAGGAGAATTCCCTCAAGCTATTGCAGAAGCAGCGGATAAACGGATGCCTCACCGCATCACGAACTATATTTTTGACTTAGCATCTACATTCCACAGTTTCTATAATGCGGAGAAAGTATTAGATGCAGATCAGTTGGACAGAAGTAAAGCACGCTTAGCGCTTGTTAAATCTGTTCAAATTACATTGAAAAATGCCCTAGCACTAATCGGCGTATCTGCACCAGAGAAGATGTAAAAGAAAAGCGGAAGCGGCTCGACCAGCTTACGAAAAAACGGACAAACACCAAAATGGTTTGTCCGTTTTTCTATTTCCATATAACACTGCCGCCGCTTACTCTTTTAACACCGCGAATTTTAGTTATGTCTTCAACTAACTGCAGCATCGCTTGATCCTTCATTTTAGCCTCAATCATGAAATCCACATCTTGTCCAAGTTCTTGTAAAGCTTTGAATAAGGGCTTAAGAAACTCAATATCCACAAAATCAGCATGTGAGCGAAAGGCTGTTTCTGATTTTGGAGAAGAAATATGAATTTTCGGTACTACATTCGTATGCTTCCAAGTGGAAAAAACATCATAAAGTAAGTCTGTAAGCGGCACCTCACATAAATTGGCCATATGATGATGATAGTCAAATACAAGTGGAATTTGTTCCTTCTGACAAATATGGAACGTTTCGAGTGCGGTATACGTTTTATCGTCATTTTCTAATGTCATCTGCGCTTTTACTTGTTGGGGAAGCTGTTTTAGATTTTCATGAAAACGAGCAGTAGCTGCAATCTTATCCCCATAGGCGCCGCCGACATGAATATTGATATAGGACTGCTTTTCTATGCCCATTGCTTCAAGCATTCGATAATGAAAGGTCATATCTTTTACTGCATTTTTTGTTATGTGGGGCTGCGGACTTGTAAACAGCGTAAATTGATTAGGGTGGAAGCTAACACGCAAAGCATGCTGTGTAATCCAATCGCCGAGCTCCTTCCATTCTTGTTCAAACGGAGTGACAAAATCCCACTCAATATCAGGATGTGTCGCTAATGGAACAATTGAACTCGAAAGACGATAGAGTTCGATTTGATGAGCGGTATTGTAATATAAAATACGCCGTGTATTTTCGATATTTTGCTTCGTCACGTTAAGCAGTTTTGACAGCCCTTCTTCTTGACCTAGAGTTGTGAATCGCTTAAAGGTCAAAGTTTTAGCAGGGGAGGCCTCCCATAAACAAGTAGCATTGGCCACATAACCGAAGCGGATTTTCATCTATGATTCTCTCCCTTTGTTAGGTTATGCTCAAAGGTGAGGCTGTTCCAAAGGTCTTGAAAATGGCTTTCGGGGCAGCCTTCCCGTTTAGTTGAATAATCATTCTTCTTATATAATTTCTTTTTACCGTTCTCAAAAAGTGTGTGTAAGGATAAAATTCTAGAAATCTGGCCAGGGAATGTCCTTCATAGGAGCCATGAAGGACAAAATTCAGGAATCGGACAAGGGAAATGTCCCTCATCGGGGCCATGAAGGACAAAATTCAGGAATCCAGCCAGTAAAATGTCTTTCATCAAAGCCATGAAGGACAAAATCCAGGAATCCAGCCAGTAAAATGTCTTTCATCAAAGCCATGAAGGACAAAATCCAGGAATCAGACAAGGGAAGTGTCCTTCATCAGAGCCATGAAGAACAAAATCCGGCAATTAGACAAGGAAGATGTCCTTCATTAGAATCATAAAGGAACCCCCACTGATGGAAGTTCCAATTTATCGAAAAATTGTTTAACAAAGCGATTTATAAAAAGGGTGATAAGTAAAAGGCGATTGCTTCTTTTAACTTGTGAAATGCATTAGGTTTTTTATAAGCTTTCTCATTAATTGGAGCGGATTCAGTAATGTCGACTTCTACATACTTTTTGGTCTGTTCAATCGATATGGAATCGAATAGTAAAGCATTAATTTCACTATTTAAAAATAAACTTCGCTTATCGAAATTGGATGTTCCGATATCGCTGATTTGATCATCAATCAGCATCACTTTTGCATGATAGAAACCTCTATGAAATTGTAAAATGGTGGCTCCTTCTTTTTCTAATACACGAAAATACCGATAGGAGGCTTCTTTAACCAAAATATGGTCCGTTGTTTTCGGAACAATAATCGTTAGAGCAACGCCTTTATGAAGCGCTTGTCTTAGTTTATTAAATAATCTTTTACTTGGAATAAAGTAAGGCGTACCAATCACGATTTTTTCTTCTGCCTGGTCAATAAGATCCAGGAATATTCCTTCTACTCCCCAGCCATCTGTTACGATTAGCTGCTGTTTTTGGGTACCAGGCGAAAGTGGTGGAAAATAATGTGGATGTATGCGTAAATCCTCTTTCGTAGCCATGTACCAATCGGTTAAAAATGTACTTTGCACATCCTGGACAGCTTCACCCTTTATTTTTATATGATAATCTCGCCAAGGATTTAGCTTGTTATCTTGATTGACATATTCTTTTGCAATATTTAATCCACCTAGATATCCAATTTTCCCATCAATTACGGTAATTTTTCTATGGTTCCGTCTTTGTAATGTATAAAAAAAGAACGGAAATCGCGGTTTGAAGCAATAGGAAAAATGTACGCCGCTTTGTTTTAATTCCCGAATAATTTTTTTAGACAGTTTATGGGCACCTACCCAGTCTACTAACAAACGAACTTCCACATTGCTTTCGGCCTTTTGTTTTAAAAGCGCAACGAATTGCTGACTGAACTGATCATTTTTAATAATATAAAACAAAATATGAATATGTTTTTGTGCATGTTCGATTTCTGTAAATAAGTCATAGAACAGCTTTGGTCCTGAATTAAAAATTTTGATATTGCTTCGACGTAGCGGATACGTTTTTTTCTTCGTTTTTTTTCGATGTTGTGCTTGGCCCCACTTATAATCAATCCACAATAGAATAAGTATGATGAAGATGATGAAGGCTATCGTTCTAGCAATTTCCAACGATATTTCCCCTTTTTAACCAATTTTTATGTACTAATAATCCTTTAAGTTAGATGAAGCGCAAAGTCTGAAGAGCAAAGAGTAACTTTCTTATTTATTGATTTTTTCCAAAAAAGCCATTTCATAACCAAAGAAAAAAATGTAAAAAATTCAAAAAAGTGATTGACTGAATGCTCATTCATTATATAATAGAGGTAACAGTTAATTTCTTAAAAATACCATTTATACAAAAAAACAGAATATATGGTATTTTTAAATTGTGTAAAATATGCAAAAGGGGGCGGAGTGTAGAAATGAATGGCTTACTGTGGATTAACTTAATTGCTACTCTACTTGTAACCGCTTACGGGGTAAGTTTGTTTGTCTACTTGTTAAAGACACGAACGGCTTATGTGAAGCTCGGTAAGAAAGTAGAATTTGACAATCGTGTAAAAGAACGACTCGAAAAAGTTAAAATCAACGTTTTTGGGCAAAAAAAGCTATTCAAGGATAAAAAGAGTGGTATCATTCATCTTTTTCTTTTCTATGGATTTATTCTTGTTCAATTTGGCGCGATTGATTTCATTATTAAAGGAATTAAGCCAGGGGCTCATTTGCCATTGGGGCCTGTGTATCCAATCTTCACTTTCTTTGAAGAGATTGTTACGCTAGCAGTGCTTATCGCTATTTTTGCTGCTTTTTATCGTCGTTATATTGAAAAGCTAGTTCGTTTAAAACGAGGGTTCAAATCAGGCTTAGTTGTTATTTTTATCATGGGGATTATGATTACAGTTTTACTAGGAAATGGAATGGCAATGATCTGGCATGGGCATGAAGCTGCATGGTCAGAACCTGTTGCTTCCAGTATTGCTTTTTTGTTTGGCTGGATGGGTGAAACTGCGGCTATTACAGTTTTCTACATAGCTTGGTGGTTGCATCTGCTTATTATTTTAACGTTCCTAGTATATATTCCACAATCTAAGCACTTCCATTTGATTGCTGGACCGTTGAATGTATATTTGAATCGTTTAGATAATCCAGGAAAGTTGAAAGCGATTAATTTTGAGGAAGAACCAGAAGATGAAGAAGCGGAAGTGTATTACGGTGCGAAACGCATTGAAGATTTTACGCAACTTCAACTTGTTGATTTATATGCTTGTGTAGAATGCGGGCGCTGTACAAATATGTGTCCGGCAACAGGAACAGGAAAAATGCTGTCTCCGATGGATATCATTGTTAAAATGCGTGATCATTTAACGAATACAGGAGCTGTTGTAACAGGTAAACAGCCGTGGGTTCCAACTTTTGTTTTTGGAAACGCAGAAGGAAACCAATTGGCAGCAGCAGCAGCAAATTCAATTGGTGCTCAAGAATCAGCTGCAGCAGCAGAAGTATATTCAAGGAGCTTAATTGGTGAGGTTATTACAGAAGAAGAGCTTTGGTCATGTACAACATGCCGAAACTGTGAGGATCAATGTCCTGTTATGAATGAGCATGTAGATAAAATCATTGATATGCGCCGTTATCTAGTGTTAACGGAAGGTAAGTTAGATCCAGATGCACAGCGTGCGATGACGAACATCGAGCGTCAAGGGAATCCGTGGGGCTTAAACCGTAAGGAAAAAGAAGACTGGAGAGAGCTGCGTGACGATGTTCATGTACCGACTGTGAAAGAAGCGAAGAAAGCTGGCGAAGAATTCGAATATTTATTCTGGGTTGGCTCTATGGGCTCTTACGATAGCCGGAGTCAAAAGATTGCCCTTTCTTTTGCGAAACTACTAAATGAAGCGGGAGTAAAGTTTGCTATTTTAGGAAATAAAGAGAAAAACTCAGGTGATACTCCACGCCGTTTAGGAAACGAGTTCTTATTCCAAGAACTTGCAAGCAATAATATTGCTGAGTTTGAGAAGAATGAAGTGAAGAAAATCGTAACGATTGATCCTCACGCTTTTAATATTTTCAAAAATGAGTACCCAGATTTCGGTTTAGAGGCAGAAGTCTATCATCATACTGAACTATTAGCGAAGCTTGTTCAAGAAGGGAAACTTGTACCGAAGTATGAAGTAAACGAGAAGATTACATTCCATGATTCTTGTTACTTAGGTCGTTACAATGAGGTCTATGACCCGCCAAGGGAGATTTTAAAATCGATTCCAGGTGTTACGCTTGTTGAAATGGAGCGGAAACGTGAAACAGGTATGTGCTGTGGTGCAGGCGGCGGTTTAATGTGGATGGAAGAAGAAACAGGACACCGTATTAATGTTGCTCGTACTGAGCAGGCTTTAGCGGTTAATCCATCAGTTATTAGTTCTGGATGTCCATTCTGTTTAACAATGTTGTCTGATGGAACAAAAGCAAAAGAAGTCGAAGAAAATGTAAAAACGTATGATGTAGCAGAATTATTAGAAAAATCCATCATTGGTGAATCCACAACTTTAGTGTCTTAAACAGTGGAATACCTGCTTCAATGGTCTATTGAAGCAGGTATCCACCAACTACTAACAATCTATCAGATTGCAATGTATGTTGAAAGTGTAATGAAAAACGCATAGACCCATTTTTTATGATGTCATTTTGAGCGAGCGTTCAGTCAGTTAATTTTCGGAATCTTTATAATATTTCGGAGGGGAATGATTTTAATGGGTAAAACAGTCATTGTGAGTGGAGTTCGAACACCAATTGGAAAGTTTAACGGTGGATTAGGCAGTTTAAAGGCGTCAGAACTTGGCGGAATTGTAATTAAAGAAGCGCTTGAGAGATCAGGTGTACCTTTTGATCAAGTAGATGAAGTCATTATGGGAAATGTATTACAGGCAGGGCAAGGTCAAATTCCGTCCCGTCAAGCTGCTCGTGCTGCGGGCCTTCCTTGGGATATTAAAACAGAGACGATTAATAAAGTGTGTGCTTCGGGCCTTCGAAGTGTTACACTAGCCGATCAAATTATTCGCTCTGGGGATGAGGAAGTGATTGTGGCAGGTGGTATGGAATCGATGAGCAATGCTCCGTACTTCATTCCAAAAGCGAGATGGGGTTTACGCATGGGCGATGCTGAATTAAAAGATTCAATGACTCATGACGGATTAAGCTGCAGCTTTACGGGTGTATCTATGGGGACATATGGAGACCAATCGGCAGAGGAATTCAAGCTATCCCGCGAGGCTCAGGACGAATGGGCATATCGCAGCCATCAAAAATCCATTGAGGCTATAGAAGGCGGCATCTTTAGAGAAGAGATTGTACCTGTTGAAGTTCCGGTCCGCAAAGGCCAACCGATTTTGATTGAAAAGGATGAGTCACCTAGAAAGGATACTTCACTTGAAGTTTTAGCTAAATTAGCACCGGCTTTTAATAAAGAAGGAACAATTACAGCAGGGAACGCTCCAAGTGTGAATGATGGAGCAGGTGCTCTTGTATTGATGAGTGAAGAACGGGCAATGAAAGAAGGAAAAACGCCTTTTGCTTATATTGTTGGTCATGCTGAGTTATCAATGGAAGCAAAGGATTTCCCAAAATCACCGGGCCTTGTCATCAATAAGCTATTAGAGAAAACAGGAAAATCTTTAGAGGAAATTGACTTGTTTGAGATCAATGAAGCCTTTGCAGCAGTGGCACTTATTACTGAGGAGATTGCAAAGGTTGATCCAGAGAAAGTGAATGTCAATGGAGGGGCCGTTGCACTAGGTCATCCGATTGGAGCAAGTGGCGCCAGAATTATTATCACCCTTATGCATGAACTAAAGCGTCGTGGCGGCGGGTTAGGAATTGCAGCGATTTGCAGCGGTGGCGGTCAAGGGGATGCTGTTTTAATTGAAGTACCAAAACAAGATTAATAGATTATTAATAATGGAGGCATACAGTCATGGCAATTAAAAGAATAATGGTCATTGGAGCGGGGCAAATGGGTTCAGGTATTGCCCAAGTATGTGCAATGGGTGGCTATCAGGTTATTCTACACGACTTACAAGAAGCTTTTGTAGAAAAAGGTCTAGCTACTATCACAAAAAATCTAGCTCGCCAAGTAGAAAAGGAAAAGATTACTGCAGAATTGCGAGATGCAACTTTATCAAGATTAACGCCATCAACTGATCTGCAAAATGCAGCAAATGTTGATTTAGTTATTGAAGCAGCTGTAGAAAATATGGAAATTAAGTCAAAGTTGTTTACGGAGTTAGATCAAATTGCTCCAGAACATGCTATTTTAGCAACGAATACATCATCATTACCAATTACAGAGATTGCAGCTGTAACAAAGCGTCCAACTCAAGTGATTGGCATGCATTTTATGAATCCAGTTCCAGTTATGAAGTTGGTAGAGATTATTCGCGGGCTGGCAACTGCTGATGAAGTATATGTGGCGATTGAAGAAATGGCTAAATCATTAGGGAAGACTCCGGTGGAAGTAAATGATGCTCCTGGATTTATATCGAACCGTATTTTGCTGCCAATGATTAATGAAGCGATTTATGCCTTATATGAAGGAGTAGCGACAAAAGAAGCTATTGATGATGTCATGAAACTTGGGATGAATCATCCAATGGGGCCGTTAACGCTTGCTGATTTTATTGGCTTAGATACATGTCTATACATTATGGAAACATTGCACGAAGGCTTCGGTGATGATAAATATCGTCCATGTCCATTGCTGCGTAAATATGTAAAAGCAGGCTGGTATGGCAAGAAATCAGGACGTGGCTTTTACGAGTATAACTAAGTCTTATATTTGATTTTCAGTGGGAGGAATATTCATGAAATTGCAATTTACGGAAGAGCAACAAATGATGCGGAATATGGTCCGTGATTTTGCTAGAGAACATATTTCTCCATTTGTAGCAAACATGGAAAATGGCGAATTTCCGCGCGAGGTTTTGTACAAAATGGGGGAGCTTGGTTTGATGGGTATTCCCATCCCGGAGAAATACGGCGGGGCTGAAATGGATTTCATGTCCTATATTATTGCGATTCATGAGATTTCAAAAGTAAGCCCAACAATCGGCGTTATTCTCTCTGTACATACGTCAGTTGGTACAAATCCAATTGTTTATTTTGGTACGGAAGAGCAAAAGCAACACTATGTACCGAAGCTTGCTTCAGGTGAGTGGCTTGGCGCTTTTTGTTTAACCGAACCGGGTGCAGGCTCAGATGCTGCAAGTTTGAAAACGAAAGCGGTAAAGGAGGGGGATTTTTACCGCATTAATGGTTCGAAAGTGTTTATCACAAACGGCGGAGAGGCTGATGTATACATTGTTTTTGCTTCGACTGATCCGGCCAAGGGCAGCAAGGGGATTTCGGCCTTTATTGTGGAAAAAGGGACACCTGGTCTAGTCTTTGGTAAAGATGAACACAAGATGGGACTTCATGGTTCAAGAACGCTGCAACTATCGTTTGAAGATATGCGAATTCCTAAAGCGAATTTACTTGGTCAAGAAGGAGAAGGGTTCAAAATTGCCATGGCGAACCTTGATGTCGGGCGAATTGGGATTGCTGCTCAGGCGCTTGGGATTGCCGAAGGAGCCTATCAACACGCTGTACAATATGCAAAAGAGCGCATTCAATTTGGAAAACCAATTGCTATGCAGCAGGGCATTGGCTTTAAGCTAGCTGATATGGCGACAGCAATCGAAGCATCTAGACTACTAATCTATCAAGCTGCATCTCTGCGCGCACAAGGGCTGCCATGCAGCAAGCAAGCTTCGATGGCAAAGCTGTTTGCTTCTAAAACAGCGGTGGAAGTGACAACTGAAGCTATTCAAGTGTTTGGTGGTTATGGATATACGAAAGAATATCCTGTGGAACGTTATTTCCGTGATGCAAAAGTAACAGAAATTTATGAAGGAACAAGTGAAATTCAACGAATAGTTATTAGTAAACATCTATAAAAAATTACATTTATTGGGGGAAAAGATTATGCAATTTAAATTAACAGAAGAACATGAAATGATTAGAAAAATGGTTCGCGATTTTGCGTTAAATGAAGTAGCGCCAACAGCAGCTGAGCGTGATGAAGAAGAGCGTTTTGATCGTGAAATTTTTGATAAAATGGCGGAGCTTGGTTTAACAGGTATTCCTTGGCCAGAACAGTACGGCGGTATCGGCAGCGATTATTTAGCATACTGTATTGCAATTGAAGAACTATCAAGAGTATGTGCTTCTACAGGTGTTACACTATCTGCACATACATCACTTGCAGGTTGGCCAATTTATAAATTTGGCTCTGAAGAACAAAAACAAAAATATTTACGTCCAATGGCGCAAGGTGAAAAAATTGGTGGGTACGGTTTAACAGAACCAGGTTCAGGTTCAGATGCAGGCGGCATGAGAACAACAGCTAAACTAGTTGGCGATGAATATATTTTAAATGGCTCTAAAATCTTTATCACAAATGGTGGTATTGCGGATACATATGTAGTGTTTGCACTAACAGATCCAGAATCTAAACAAAAAGGAACAAGTGCATTTATCGTTGAAAAAGACTTCCCAGGCTTCAGCGTAGGGAAAAAAGAACAAAAATTAGGTATTCGTTCGTCTCCAACAACAGAAATCATTTTTGAAGATTGCCGTGTACCAAAAGAAAACTTACTAGGGCAAGAAGGTGAAGGGTTCAAAATTGCGATGATGACACTTGATGGCGGTCGTAATGGGATTGCTGCTCAAGCAGTTGGAATCGCACAAGGAGCAATGGATGCTGCAACGGATTACGCGAAAGAGCGTGTTCAATTTGGAAAGCCAATTGCTCTTCAACAAGGAATTGGTTTCAAATTAGCAGAGATGGCAACAAACATTGAAGCAGCTAGACTATTAACATACCAAGCTGCATGGTTAGAATCTGAAGGTCTACCATACGGGAAAGAATCTGCGATGTCTAAACTGTTTGCAGGTGACACAGCAATGAAAGTAACAACAGAGGCTGTTCAAGTATTCGGCGGCTATGGTTATACAAAAGATTATCCAGTAGAGCGCTATATGCGTGATGCGAAAATCACTCAAATTTATGAAGGAACACAAGAAATTCAAAAGCTTGTTATCTCTAGAATGGTTACAAAATAAATAGAATAAGTGAGCAGTTATCCGGCTTTAAGCATAGCGCCGGGTAACTCCCTTTATAAAGGAGAGGGAGGATGGAGAAGAGAGAGGTTCATGCATCTGTTAAGGATGAGCAGCTTGTCGAGAAGCGGCGGAAGCAAATGATTAAGGGTGCTGTAACTCTTTTTCGCGAAAAGGGCTTCCATCGAACAACTACTCGAGAAATTGCTAAAGCGGCTGGGTTTAGTATTGGCACTCTTTATGAATATATTCGCTCAAAGGAAGATGTCTTATATCTCGTGTGCGATTATATTTATGAACAATTTCAAGAAAATTTACAAGAAGAATTTCATAAAAGTGACGGCACACTTGAAGGGTTAAAGCGATCGATTGCTTACTTCTATCAATCTATTGATGAAAGACAGGATGAAGTGCTTGTCATGTATCAAGAAGTGAAAGCACTGACAAAAGATGCTTTATCCTATGTATTAAAGAAGGAGCTCGAAATGGTCTCCATATTTGAGCAACTGATTCAACAATGTGTCGACAAAGGTGAAATTGAATTAAATGAAAAAGAAGTATATCTCATGGCTCATAACATTTTTGTACATGGGCAAATGTGGAGTTTTCGCAGATGGGCATTGAATAAAACGTACTCTTTAAAAGAGTATATTGAGCTTCAGACGGAATTAATGTTAAAAGGTATATCGAACAAGGAAAGTATCGAATCTAAAACATTTTAATGAGGGGGAGTCCCATGAGTGAGATAGAAGTATATAAACCAAAGCACCATATTCGTTTTGTTACAGCATCTAGTTTATTTGATGGTCATGATGCATCGATTAATATTATGAGACGTATTTTACAATCGAGCGGAGTAGAAGTTATTCATCTAGGTCATAACCGTTCTGTTGAGGAAGTAGTCAATGCGGCAATTCAAGAGGATGTACAAGGAATTGCGATGTCCTCTTACCAAGGCGGACATGTTGAGTATTTTAAATATATGTATGATTTGTTGAAGGAAAAGGGAGCATCGCATATTCGGATTTATGCGGGTGGCGGAGGCGTTATTATCCCTCGTGAAATTAAAGAACTGCATGACTATGGAATTGCAAGAATTTTTTCTCCTGATGATGGGCGGGAGTACGGCCTTCAAGGGATGATTAATTTAATGCTTCAGGAATGTGATTATTCAACAGTTCAATCGTCATTGCAAAATCGTTTTGATCAGCTTTTGGCTGGCGATGTAAAAGCAGTTGCGCAATTTATTACCTTTGCTGAGAATAAGTTGGATACAGTTTGCGAATCAGCGGCTACAATAGAAAGCCTCCTTGAACAAATTAAGACATCTGAGCAAGCGGTTCCAGTTCTCGGTATTACAGGAACAGGCGGTGCAGGAAAAAGCTCCTTAACAGATGAATTAATTCGTCGTTTCCTTAATGAAGTACCTGATCGACAAGTTGCTGTTCTTTCGGTTGACCCGACAAAGCAAAAAACAGGCGGGGCTTTACTTGGTGACCGAATTCGAATGAATGCCATTTTCTCAGATCGCGTTTATATGAGAAGTTTAGCTACGCGAAACTCCAGAACAGAGCTTTCCTTAGCTATTAAGGATGCCATTTCAGTTACAAAGGCAGCTGGCTTTGACTTAATCGTTGTAGAAACGAGCGGTATTGGTCAAGGTGATGCTGAAATTGCAGAGATTTGTGATGTAGCAATGTATGTGATGACGAGCGAATTTGGAGCCCCTTCACAGTTAGAGAAAATTGATATGATTGATTATGCTGATTTAATTGTTATTAACAAGTTCGAGCGCAAAGGTTCAGAGGATGCGCGCAACCAAGTTCGTAAGCAATATCAAAGAAGCCGTCAGGAGTTTGACCGTGATTTAGCTGATATGCCTGTCTATGGTACAATTGCCTCTCAATTTAATGATGAAGGAACAAATGCCTTATTCGCTGCATTAATTGAAAAATTAAATGAGAAAACAGGTGTACAATGGAGCACTCGCTTTACAAAGAAAGCGGAAGTTCATAAGCAAGACGTGATTATTCCAACAGATCGTCGTTACTATTTACGAGAAATTAGTGAAACGGTTCGTTCATATCATAATCAATCAGAAGAGCAAGCTAGAATTGCCCGAAAAGTATTCCAACTAGAAGGTGCAATAGCAGCTGTTCAAGACCGTGAGAACAATGAAGGGGTAATCGCAGCTCTTGAAGCATTAAAAGAAGAAGCGGTCTCTCAATTAACTAACGAATCTAGGAAAATTTTAGCGGGTTGGCAAGCGCTTAAAGAACAGTATGCAGGCGAGAAATTAATCACGAAGGTCCGTGATAAAGAAATTGTTACACAATTGCAAACGAAAAGTCTTTCAGGTCTGTCCATTCCAAAGGTTTCGCTTCCAAAGTATGAAGATTATGGTGAAATCTTGCGCTGGGTTTATCGTGAAAATGTACCAGGTGCTTTCCCTTATACGGCTGGGGTTTTCCCGTTCAAACGTGAAGGGGAAGATCCGAAGCGTCAATTTGCTGGAGAAGGGCCGCCTGAACGAACAAATCGCCGTTTCCATTACTTATCGAAGGATGATGATGCGAAGCGATTGAGTACGGCTTTTGACTCCGTAACTCTTTATGGAGAAGATCCAGATTATCGTCCGGATATCTTTGGGAAAATCGGGGAAAGCGGTGTTAACGTTTGTACGTTAGATGATATGAAAAAATTGTATGATGGCTTTGATCTTTGTCACCCGTCTACATCCGTGTCGATGACAATTAACGGGCCTGCACCAATTATTTTAGCGCTATACATGAATACAGCCATTCACCAACAAGTAGAGAAAAAGGAGCAAGAACTAGGTCGTAAGTTGACGGAGCAAGAATATGCAGAAGTAAAGGCATATACATTGCAAACGGTGCGTGGAACGGTTCAAGCGGATATTCTAAAAGAAGATCAAGGACAAAACACATGTATCTTCTCTACAGAGTTTGCATTGAAATTGATGGGTGATATTCAAGAGTACTTTATTAATAATAAAGTGAGAAATTACTACTCTGTATCTATTTCGGGGTATCATATTGCAGAAGCTGGAGCGAATCCAATTTCTCAGCTTGCATTCACGCTTGCGAACGGTTTGACATATGTCGAGTATTACTTGAGCAGAGGCATGAATATTGATGACTTTGCACCAAACTTATCGTTCTTCTTCTCTAACGGGCTTGATCCGGAGTATACAGTAATTGGGCGTGTGGCACGCCGAATTTGGGCAACGGTAATGCGCAATAAGTATGGAGCAAATGAACGAAGCCAAAAGCTGAAGTACCATGTTCAAACGTCTGGTCGCTCACTGCATGCTCAAGAAATTGACTTCAATGACATTCGAACGACTTTACAAGCGTTAATGGCTCTTCAAGACAACTGTAACTCATTGCATACAAATGCCTATGATGAAGCGATTACAACGCCAACGGAAGAATCCGTTAGACGTGCTATGGCTATTCAAATGATTATTACGAAAGAACATGGTCTTTCTAAAAATGAAAATCCGCTGCAAGGAGCATTTATTGTAGATGAATTAACGGACCTAGTGGAAGAGGCTGTTCTTCAGGAGTTCGATCGAATTAACGATCGTGGCGGCGTGCTAGGAGCAATGGAAACACAGTATCAACGTGGGAAAATTCAAGAAGAGTCAATGACCTATGAAATGAAAAAACATAGTGGAGAGTTACCAATCATTGGCGTTAATACGTATTTAAACCCAAATCCTCCTTCTCTTGAAGAAATTGACAGCATGGAGATTGCTCGAGCAACGTACGAAGAAAAAGAAGGTCAAATCTTAAACCTTCGAGCTTTCCAAGAAAGAAATCAACCTCTATACGATGAGGCAATTAACCGTCTAAAAGCAGCAGCGTTAAATGGAGAAAATCTTTTCGCAGAGCTTATGGAAACGGTTAAAGTTGCAAGCCTTGGCCAAATTACTCATGCTTTATATGAAGTTGGCGGAAAATATAGAAGAAATACTTAAAAGGGAAGAAGGTTGTCGAATATGTTCGACAACCTTCTTTATTGTTGATTCATCAATCCTGTCCATCACATGGTCTTAAGAAAAGGCGTGTGAAACCGCGGTTTCGTACGAAATGATCCAAAAATCAACAGCGTTCTATAACAAAGTAAAGAAAAGAACAAGATGGTGTTTCACTATATATCATTTGTTTTGCAGCCTTTTCGATTATAATAGAGGATAAAACAGGGAATACCCCATTTGGGAGTTGAGAGATGTAATGAGACTGCTTATGATGATCATCGGCTGTGTGTTTACTTTGGTTGTTTGTATCACATTATATGAACATCAATTAGGAGCAATTGCCTTTCTAATTTTATCGATTATTTGTTTTGCAGCAGCTTATCGTCAAAGGAAAGTAAAGTAAGAGGAGTAAAATAGGGAAAAACTGTGAAAGTATTTAGATTGAACTAGCATAAACCTCTGCAATTTGTTTATAATGGTTTATATGTTTAGCTGGAGCTGTGCCTATCAAGTTCTAGTTAAATAGTTGATTAAAAGGCTAATTAATACTATTATTCAAAAGGCAACAATGTCATATAAAAGAGCCTATCAAAAATAGAATGGTTAAGTGAAGCTGTTTAAATAGAGAAGGGAAGTGTGTCATTTGAGTTTACAACAATGCTCAAAAGAACAATTAGCAGAAATGTCGTTAATTGAATTAGCATACGATTTATTAGTAGAGAAAAATGAGCCAATCTTTTTTAATGATTTAGTAGCAGAAATGGCTGCATTAAAAGGTGTATCAAAAGAAGAACTTGCGGCTAAAATTGCTCAGTTCTATACAGATTTAAATGTAGATGGTCGCTTTACTTCACTTGGGGAAAATCGTTGGGGATTAAAAATCTGGTATCCAGTGGATCAAGTGGAAGAAGAAGTTGTACATACAGATAAACCGAAAAAGAAAAAGAAATCGAAGAAGGCTGCAGCTGCTGTGGTTGACGGTTTCGATGAATTGGATGATGAAGAGTTAGAATTTGATGAAGATCTTGAGGATTTAGCAGAAGATCTTGATGATAGTGAAGATGACGATCTTCTTGATGATGATGATGACTTAGATGATGATCTTCTTGATGACGTAGACGAAGAAGACGATTTGGATGAAGATTTATTAAAAGATGAAGAATTTGAGTTGGATGAAGAAGACGAAGAAGAGGAAGAAGAAGAATTATTCGAAGATGAGGAAGATAAAAAGTAAAATAATCGGACTTGACTTTTGATGACGAAATTTGTAGAATCATTTTTGGGCTCCTTAAAAAGGACACAATGATGAATGATATCGCTCCCTTACAATAGTAGGTGGAGCGTTTTTATTTTTGGGTGTATTTTTTATGAGACTTTCGTTTGTTATGCCTTTTCACTAAATGAAATAGGTTAAAAAATGAATGGCGCTATATAACACAGTGTAATTGTCTTGTACTGCTTGGCCTGTAATGGGTTGAGTAAGTTAGTATAGGTAAAACAAGAGCTGCTAGTATATATACAGCTTTTAATCGGTAATGGACTACAGATGATGGAATGAACAATGACATCATTTTTTTATTTTTTCAAATGAATTTTTCAAAGAAGTAGAAACTAGGTAGGAAGCCGAGTGGAAGTTGTAGGATGAACAGAGGATGTGCGCGTTGCTGGGTAAGCATCTGAGCAGTAATTAAATGAACAGCATTGGTTGATAACTTTAAGAGGAGGACATATCATGACCAAATATATTTTTGTAACAGGTGGAGTAGTTTCTTCCCTAGGTAAAGGGATTACAGCTTCTTCTTTAGGGAGACTTTTAAAAAATAGAGGATTAAATGTAACCATTCAAAAATTTGATCCATACATTAACTTGGATCCAGGTACTATGAGTCCGTATCAGCACGGAGAAGTATTCGTAACAGATGATGGAGCAGAAACAGATTTAGACTTAGGCCACTATGAGCGTTTTATCGATATTAACCTAGGTAAACATAGTAACGTAACAACAGGTAAAATTTACTCAACTGTGTTGAAAAAGGAACGTCGCGGTGATTATTTAGGTGGAACAGTTCAAGTTATTCCACATATTACAAATGAAATTAAAGATCGTGTTTTCCGTTCTGGAAAAGAAACGAATGCTGATGTTGTTATTACAGAAATTGGAGGAACTGTAGGGGATATCGAGTCTCTTCCATTCCTAGAAGCAATCCGTCAAATTAAGAGTGATATTGGTCGTGATAATGTAATGTACATTCACTGTACGCTTGTTCCATATATCAAAGCAGCGGGTGAATTGAAAACAAAACCAACTCAGCATAGTGTAAAAGAACTTCGTAGTTTAGGTATTCAACCAAACATTATCGTTGTGCGTACCGAGCAACCTATTTCACAAGATATGAAAGATAAATTAGCGTTATTCTGTGATATTGACAAAGATTCTGTTATTGAATGTCAAGATGCAGATACGCTATACTCGATTCCACTTTCATTGCAAGAACAAAACATGGACCAAATCGTCTGTGACCATTTGAAATTAGATTGTGGTCAAGCGGATATGGAAGATTGGAAAGAGCTTGTAGCAAAAGTAACATCTCTTACAAAGAAAACAAAAATTGCTCTTGTTGGGAAATATGTTGAATTACAAGATGCTTACCTTTCTGTTGTAGAAGCATTAAAACATGCCGGCTATTCTTTCGATGCGGATATTGAAATCGATTGGATTAACTCTGAACATGTTACGAAAGAAAATGCGGCAGAATTGCTTCAAAGTGCAGATGGTATTCTTGTTCCGGGCGGTTTCGGTGACCGTGGAATTGAAGGGAAAATTGTGGCGATTGAATATGCACGTGTCAATAAAGTTCCGTTCCTTGGCATTTGTTTAGGTATGCAGCTAGCATCTATTGAGTATGCGCGCAACGTATTAAACTTACCGGATGCACATTCAGCGGAAATTAAGCCAGAGACAAAAAATCCAATTATCGACTTGCTTCCTGAACAAAAAGATGTCGAAGATTTAGGTGGAACGCTTCGTCTTGGATTATATCCATGTAAATTGACAGAAGGAACAAAAGCGTTTGAAGCATATAAAGAAGCTGTTGTTTACGAACGTCACCGTCATCGCTATGAATTCAATAATGAATATCGTCCACAGATGGAGAAAGCTGGTTTCGTCTTCTCTGGTACAAGCCCAGACGGACGTCTAGTAGAAATCGTAGAGTTGACAGATCATCCTTGGTTTGTGGCATCACAATTCCATCCAGAGTTTATTTCACGCCCAAATCGCCCGCAGCCGCTATTCCGTGACTTTGTTGGCACGGCATTACAACGCAGCGAAAACGCGTAAAAAATAACAAGAGGCTGTCCAATTGGGCAGCCTCTTTGTCTATTTATTCTCAGGAGGAATTCTGCTGATTCACTGATACTCCTGTAAAATTTCCTCTATGGTGAATTTAATGCCATAGTAAGCGAATAAAGCAATTAATAAAGTAGGGTAGCCGACTCGATTGCCTAATTCATCTGGAATTAATCCTCGTTGTACGCGTAAATCAATATGCACATCAGCAAGTGTAGCGAGAGAATCACCTTCTGCTTCAATAACGGTCGATACAGCAACAAAAGGAATGTCCGCTTGTTGTAATTGTTGTGCTAATCGAATGGCTTCCGGGTCGTTAGAGAATCGACTGAACAATAAGAAACGATCTTCAGAGCCGAGTGTTAGTGTTTCATCAAGATGATAGACCTTTGCTGCAGGTAAAGGTTCAACGCCACTTAGGGCCTCCCTCGTTACACCGTCCATTTCTTCAAATCCATATATATAAATGGATCCCTCACCGATAACGGCTTGAGCTAGGAGCCGAGCGGCATCTTCTATATTAAATTCTTCATGGTCCATCATTTTTTTAAATAACCCATTAATTTGAGTAGAAAATATTTTCAACATGGAGTATATAAGCTTCCTTTCATTTTTTCTTTTCATACTATCAGAAATTGCAGTTTTTCACGAATTGAATGATTTTGTCTGTACATTATGGAGAAAAAGGATAAAATAGTGATAAATGTTAATGTATATTACTAATGTGCTAATGCAGGAATTTTATTATTATTAGCGAATTATGAAGCGAGAGAATAGTTTGTACGAAAAATCAGGCGATAAAGAAGAGGTGGTAGTATGGCGGGGAAAATCTTAATTGTCGACGATCAATTTGGAATTAGGATTTTGTTAAATGAAGTTATGGTTCGAGAAGGGTATGAAACTTATCAAGCAGCAAACGGTGTACAGGCGCTCGAAATCGTTCACCAACATGATCCTGATTTAGTTTTATTAGATATGAAAATTCCAGGTATGGATGGTATTGAAATTTTAAAACGAGTAAAGAAAATTAAACCCGAGATTCGAGTGATTATTATGACAGCTTATGGAGAACTCGATATGATTCAGGAAGCGAAAGAATTAGGAGCCATTACTCATTTTGCTAAACCATTTGATATTGATGATATAAGAAAAGCTGTCCGGGATTATTTACCGATTCAATCTAATTAATTCGACAATGTTCAATAAGTGTTTCCCATGAGGATGAAACGGTATATGGACATGCTTTTAGCTCTTTCTAACCATAACAACACGGCTGTCCTTATGAAAAAGAACAGCCGTGTTGCTATGAAAAGCAGTCTCTCACGTCTTTCAAGATGCCGGAGCGGGAATAAGCAATAATAAAATATAGCCTAAAAGTAAGTAAATAAACATGGGGTATTTGTTGCTGTTTTTTTCATGTATTGATATGCTAAAAGAGAAAAACATGAACTCTAAGCGATTGACCAGAGTCATTTAAGGGTATAGCTAGGGATTGGATACATGTTGTAAAAAATACTTAGATTTTTATTTACATAGGAGGAACAAACATGCCTTTAGTTTCAATGAAAGAAATGTTGAACAAAGCACTTGCAGAAAAATATGCAGTGGGGCAATTCAACATTAATAATTTAGAATGGACACAAGCCATTTTAGCTGCGGCAGAAGAAGAAAAGTCTCCGGTTATTCTAGGAGTATCTGAGGGGGCTGCCCGCTACATGGGTGGATTTAAAACGACTGTAATGCTTGTTAAAGGTTTACTAGAAGATATGAATATTACAGTTCCTGTTGCGATTCATTTAGATCATGGATCAAGCTTTGAGAAGTGTAAAGAAGCAATCGATGCTGGTTTCACGTCTGTCATGATTGATGCGTCTCATCATCCGATTGAAGAAAATATTAGTACAACAAAGCAAGTGGTGGAATATGCACATGCACGTAACGTATCTGTAGAAGCGGAAGTAGGAACAGTTGGCGGACAAGAAGATGACGTTGTGGCTGAAGGTGTTATTTATGCAGATCCAAAAGAGTGTGAACAGTTAGTAAAAGAAACAAATGTGGACTGCTTTGCTCCAGCACTTGGGTCTGTTCACGGCCCTTATAAAGGTGAACCAAACCTTGGATATAAAGAAATGGAAGAGGTTCGTGATTTAACGAAAATTCCATTAGTGCTGCACGGTGGTACGGGCATTCCTACGAAAGATATCCAAAAAGCAATCTCACTTGGAACATCTAAGATCAATGTAAATACCGAAAATCAAATCGTCTTTACGAAAGTAGTTCGTGATATTTTGAATAAGGATGCAAAAGTATACGATCCTCGTAAATTTATCGGACCTGGACGTGAAGCGATTAAAGAAACTGTTATTGGAAAGATTCGTGAATTTGGTTCGAACGGAAAAGCGTAATCTTTTTTAATAATCTATCTTATGTCCTTTCATGCAGGAGTTACGTTCATTTAGCATGAAAGGACTTTGTTATCAATTACTTACTTATTGGAGGCTTACTCATGAAATTTTTTATTGATACAGCAAATATTGAAGAAATTCGTGAAGCACATGCTTTAGGGATTTTAGCAGGTGTAACAACGAATCCATCACTAGTAGCAAAGGAAAAAGGCGTTTCGTTTCATGATCGTTTAAAAGAAATTACAAGCTTAGTGAAAGATTCTGTATCTGCAGAGGTTATTGCTCTTGATTTTGAAGGAATGATGAAGGAAGCAGAGGAGCTAACGGCCATCGCTCCAAATATCACGATTAAAGTGCCGATGACTCCAGATGGTTTAAAAACGGTAGCGGCTCTTTCGAAAAAAGGAGTTAAGACAAATGTTACGCTTATTTTCAGTGCTAACCAAGCGCTGTTAGCGGCTCGAGCAGGGGCTACTTATGTATCACCATTCCTTGGTCGTTTAGATGATATCGGGCAAAATGGTTTACAACTCATTTCAGATATTGCAGATATTTTTGCTATTCATGATATTCAAACGGAAATTATCGCAGCATCTATTCGTCATCCAATGCATATTACAGAAGCTGCTTTAAAAGGTGCACATATTGCGACAGTTCCTTATAAAGTTATTCTACAATTATTCAATCACCCACTAACCGACAAAGGGATTGAAGCATTTCTTAAGGACTGGAGCTCACGTGCAGAACAATAAGAATCTTTCTCGCTAAGCCATGGTGTTTTATGCGATTTTTATATAATCGTATAAAAGTCATTTTGACGTAGTCGCTTAGTTTAGGGAAATCGTATACGGGCAACTACGCTTCAGGTTACCTAAAAGCGAGCCAATCGACGAGTTTTCTTTTTATTTTTTCTTAATTTATTACATGAATTTGCCATTTTTGTGCACACTAATAAAATGAAAAAATAAATTTGTCGATTTTTGCACATGTCAATTGGAAAAAATAACTATTTAGAATATCTTCTTCAGTGCTTAGCGTAGAAGGGAGTTTAATATGGAAAAATTAAAAATAGCTGGCGGTTATCCTTTGAAAGGAAGCATTCGTGTAAGCGGTGCTAAAAACAGTGCAGTTGCTTTAATACCTGCAACTATTTTAGCGGATTCTCCTGTGACGATTGAAGGGTTACCAGATATTTCAGATGTGCAAACATTACAAGCGTTAATGGAAGAAATCGGTGGACAAGTTCGTTTTGAAGATGGAGAAATGACGGTAGATCCTAGGCAGATGGTTTCTATGCCATTACCAAATGGGCGTGTGAAAAAGCTTCGTGCCTCTTACTATTTAATGGGGGCTATGCTTGGGAAATTTAAAAAGGCTGTTATCGGTCTCCCTGGCGGCTGTCATTTAGGTCCTCGCCCAATTGATCAGCACATTAAGGGATTTGAAGCACTAGGGGCTAAAGTAACAAATGAACAAGGTGCCATTTATTTGCGAGCAGATGAATTAAAAGGAGCTCGTATTTACCTTGATGTCGTAAGTGTTGGGGCTACGATCAATATTATGTTAGCTGCTGTTTTGGCAAAAGGAAGAACCGTGATTGAAAATGCAGCAAAAGAGCCGGAAATCATTGATGTTGCTACGTTACTAACGAACATGGGTGCCAAAATTAAAGGAGCGGGAACGGATATTATTCGCATTGACGGAGTAGAGCATCTGCATGGTTGCCGCCATACGATTATTCCAGACCGAATTGAAGCGGGAACGTTTATGATTTTGGCAGCAGCCGTAGGGGAAGGGATTTTAATCGATAATGTGATTCCGCAGCATCTTGAATCTGTTACAGCTAAACTTCGTGAAGCAGGTGTTCAGATTGAAGTGGCAGATGATCAAATGTTTGTTTCACGAGGAGAGGGATTGAAAGCTGTTGATATTAAGACGCTTGTATATCCTGGTTTTCCAACGGACTTACAGCAGCCATTTACCTCTTTATTAACGAGGGCTAACGGTTCAAGCATTGTCACAGATACGATTTATGGCGCTCGCTTTAAGCATATTGATGAACTTCGTCGAATGAATGGGAAGATTAAAGTCGAAGGAAGATCCGCAATTATTGACGGTTCTGTTCAGTTGCAAGGTGCGAAGGTCAAAGCGAGCGACTTACGAGCAGGTGCTGCTCTTGTTATTGCAGGTCTTATGGCCGAAGGGGTGACTGAAGTAACAGGACTTGAGCATATTGATCGTGGATATAGTCATTTAGTAGAGAAGCTTTCGGGACTTGGAGCGACTATTTGGCGTGAAAAAATGACGCAAGAAGAAGTAGAACAGCTAAAAAGCTAAATTCTTCTCTTATTGTGTTATCGTATATGATATAATGTGTTATACTATTGTTGGTATAGAAATATAAAAAGTCATATATGTTAGTGAACACTGAGGAGGAACCAGTAATGGAAAGAAGCTTATCAATGGAGCTTGTTCGCGTTACAGAAGCAGCAGCTTTATCTTCTGCACGTTGGATGGGACGCGGAAAGAAAAACGAAGCAGATGATGCTGCCACTACAGCAATGCGTGATGTATTTAATACGATTCCTATGCAAGGAACGGTCGTTATCGGAGAAGGTGAAATGGACGAAGCTCCTATGTTATATATCGGCGAGAAATTAGGGACGGGAATTGGCCCTTTAGTTGATATAGCTGTAGATCCTTTAGAAGGAACGAATATCGTTGCATCTGGTAGTTGGAATGCATTAGCCGTGCTAGCTGTCGCTGATCAAGGCAATCTTCTTCATGCTCCTGATATGTATATGGATAAAATCGCTGTTGGGCCGGAAGCGGTTGGACAGATTGATATAAATGCATCTGTTTTGGATAACTTGAAAGCTGTTGCCAAAGCAAAAAATAAAGACATTCAAGATGTAGTAGCGACTGTTTTAAATCGCGATCGTCATGCTAAAATTATTCATGAACTGCGCGAAGCGGGAGCGCGGATTAAGCTCATTAATGATGGTGATGTAGCTGCGGCGATTAATACAGCTTTTGATCAAACAGGTGTCGATATTTTATTCGGTTCAGGCGGAGCTCCAGAAGGTGTTATTTCTGCCGTTGCATTAAAATGCTTAGGTGGAGAACTCCAAGGGAAATTACTTCCGCAGAGTGATGAAGAATTAATTCGTTGCGGGAAAATGGGCCTTGATGTAAATAAAATTCTCCGTATGGAAGATCTTGTTCGCGGTGATGATGCTATCTTCGCAGCAACAGGGGTAACGGATGGAGAATTGTTACGCGGTGTTCAATTTAAAGGACATTACGGTTCAACTCATTCAGTTGTTATGCGTGCAAAATCAGGTACTGTTCGTTTTGTTGAAGGACGTCACAGCATTGCGATTAAACCAAACGGTTTTGTGGGATAATTGAATCATTAAAATATTTGCATGTTATTTATGAAAAAGCGGGCGATGATGATCGCTCGCTTTCCCTATAAAAATTTTTTAAGTTGAATATTTAATTTAAAGGAAGTACAATAAAACTTAATTTCCTATGATATAAAAAAATATTCTACCTTTAACTCCTAACTTCAAGAAGCCTTCCATTTATTTCTTCATTAAAGTGAGAGTGTATCATCCTTTCTAAAAGAGAAAAGCCGATTCAGGTACAAGATTGTGGTTTTTCTTTCTATCCATTAATCATTTCTTTTTTCAGTATGGGTGAAATATGTCTAATTAACTAAAGTGTGGTGTCAGAATGAATTTAACTATTTCTAATTTAGAAAACATGAAACTAAAAGATCTATATGAGCACGCACGTCAGTATAAAGTGTCTTATTACAGCAAGCTCTCGAAGAAGGAACTGATTTTTGCTATTTTGAAGGCTCAAGCTGAACAAGACGGACTGCTGTTTATGGAGGGTGTATTAGAAATTATTCCTTCAGAGGGATTTGGCTTCTTACGTCCGATTAATTATTCTCCTAGTTCGGAAGATATTTATATTTCTGCGTCTCAAATTCGTAGATTTGATTTACGTAATGGGGATAAAGTATCGGGAAAAGTACGTCCACCGAAGGAAAACGAGCGTTATTATGGGCTCTTGCACGTGGAGGCGGTTAATGGAGATAATCCGGAGTCCGCTAAAGAGCGTGTGCATTTCCCTGGCTTAACGCCGTTATATCCAAATCGCCAAATTAAGTTGGAAACGACTCCTAGAAACTTATCAACAAGAATTATGGATGTATTAGCTCCTGTTGGATTTGGTCAACGTGGTTTAATTGTTGCCCCTCCAAAAGCAGGGAAAACGATGCTCATTAAAGAAATTGCCAATTCCATTACAACGAACCATCCTGATGCGGAATTGATTGTTTTACTTATTGATGAGCGTCCGGAAGAGGTAACGGATATTGAGCGTTCGGTAGCGGGCGATGTTGTAAGTTCAACGTTTGATGAAGTGCCTGAAAATCATATTAAAGTAGCTGAACTTGTGTTGGAACGTGCGATGCGTTTAGTGGAGCATAAACGCGATGTTATTATTTTAATGGATAGTATTACGCGTTTGGCTCGTGCCTATAACCTTGTGATTCCACCAAGTGGACGTACATTGTCCGGAGGGATTGATCCAGCAGCTTTCCATCGACCAAAACGATTCTTTGGTGCTGCTCGTAATATTGAAGAGGGCGGCAGTTTAACGATTTTAGCTACGGCATTAGTCGATACAGGTTCGCGTATGGATGATGTTATTTATGAAGAATTTAAAGGGACAGGTAACATGGAGCTTCATCTAGATCGTTCATTGGCAGAAAGACGTATTTTCCCAGCGATTGATATTAGACGTTCTGGAACAAGGAAGGAAGAGCTTCTGATTCCGAAAGAACATTTAGACAAGCTGTGGGCTATCCGTAAAACGATGTCTGATTCTCCTGATTTTGCTGAGAAGTTCCTGCGTCGCTTAAGACAAACGAAGAGCAATGAAGAATTTTTTAGCAAGTTAGATGAAGAAATGAAAAAGGGAGTTGCGAGTGCAAAACGCTCTTAGTCGAGAGCATTTATGAAACTACTTGCACAACGCCCATAGACTTGTTATAATAGATTCATGTGTTTTTACAATAAATGTGTGGTTATTGCAATCACATCTTGGTTAATATAACTCTGTTTCGCAAGATTCAGGGCAGAAGGAGCTGAAAAGAATGAAAGCTGGAATCCATCCAAATTATAAAGCTGCAAAAGTTATTTGCTCTTGTGGTAACACATTTGAAACAGGTTCAGTAAAAGAAGAGATCCGAGTTGAGACTTGTTCTGAATGTCATCCATTCTACACTGGACGTCAAAAATTCGCTGAAGCTGGCGGACGTGTTGACCGTTTCAACAAAAAATACGGCCTTAAATCATAAGGTGAAGTTAAAAAACAGGCAAGTGCATTATCTTGCCTGTTTTTTTATGGCCTTAAACGGATAAATGAAAAGGGATTTTTGTATTTGGCTCGGTAAAATGGATAGAAAGCGAATAATTCGGTATGCTGTGAAGTAAGTGAGCAAGGAGGATTCGAATGGCACAATTATTTTTTAAATACGGGGCTATGAACAGCGGGAAGTCTATTGAAATTTTAAAAGTAGCGTACAATTATGAAGAACAAAATAAGCCGGTCTTAATGTTTACTTCTGGTATTGATACAAGGGATGAAGTAGGGCATGTTTCGAGTAGAATAGGACTAAAAAGAAAAGCGATTCCTATTTTTGATGAAACGAATATTGTTAATATCGTTAAAGAGCATGCTGAAAAGCCGTATTGTGTATTAGTAGATGAGGTGCAGTTCTTAAAAAAAGAGCATGTTCTGCAATTAACAGAAATCGTCGATGAGTTAGATATTCCTGTTATGGGATTTGGTCTTAAAAATGATTTCCAAAATGAGTTATTTGAAGGAAGTCGCTATTTATTGATATACGCTGATAAAATTGAAGAAATGAAAACCATATGCTGGTTTTGCCATAGAAAAGCCATTATGAATTTAAGGGTAGACGAACAAAGAAAACCGGTTTATGTAGGGGACCAAATACAAATTGGCGGGAATGATACCTATTATCCAGTTTGTAGGAAGTGTCATGCTAATCCACCGCTATAACTTTGAGAATGGGCGAGAGATAAAGAATATTCCACGATAAAGCTGATTTTTCCTGTGCTAAGGGAGATCAGCTTTTTATATATGGGAAGGACATGTTCTGGATGCTCGTTTCGTTTTCCAGGATTGTTTGTAGTTCATTTGAATCTCTTTGACGTTCATTATTTGCATATACTATAATGAAAGAAGTGTGATTACAAAGTCGAGTTCTTGGTGCATGGCAGAGAACATAATGAGGTGAATAAGCGTGTTTGATCGATTACAAGCAGTGGAAGATAGATATGAACGGTTAAATGAATTATTAAGTGATCCGGAAGTGATTAATGATTCGAAAAAACTTCGTGAATATTCGAAAGAGCAATCAGATATTCAAGAAACGGTTATGACATATAAAGAATATAAATCAGTAAAAGAACAAATTCAAGATGCGAAGGCGATGCTTGAAGAGAAGCTGGATGCAGATATGCGAGACATGGTAAAGGAAGAGCTTAGTGAGCTAGAGGAAGCCGAAGAACAGCTTCAAGGGAAATTGAAAATCTTACTGATTCCGAAAGACCCAAATGATGATAAAAACGTTATTATGGAAATTCGCGGTGCAGCTGGTGGAGATGAGGCTGCTTTATTCGCTGGGAACTTATACCGCATGTACAGCCGTTATGCCGAAATGCAAGGTTGGAAAACGGAAGTCATTGAGACGAATGCAACAGGTTTAGGCGGCTTTAAGGAAATTATCTTTATGATTAATGGTCAAGGGGCATACTCGAAGCTGAAGTTTGAAAATGGCGCTCATCGAGTTCAACGTGTTCCTGAAACAGAGTCAGGTGGCCGTATTCATACGTCTACCGCAACAGTAGTCGTTTTACCTGAAACAGAAGAAGTAGAAATTGAAATTCATGATAAAGATATCCGTTTTGATACATATGCATCTTCTGGTGCAGGTGGTCAAAGCGTTAATACGACGATGTCAGCCGTTCGGTTAACCCACATTCCTACAGGCGTCGTTGTTACGTGTCAAGATGAAAAATCGCAGCATAAAAACAGAGAGAAAGCGATGAAAGTATTGCGTGCTCGTGTGTATGATAAGTTTCAAAGAGAAGCTCAAGCGGAATACGATCAAAATCGAAAGCTTGCGGTTGGTACCGGAGATCGTTCGGAACGTATTCGTACGTACAATTTCCCGCAAAATCGCGTAACCGACCATCGTATTGGTTTAACGATTCAAAAGTTAGATCAAATTATGGAAGGGAAACTAGATGAAGTGATTGACGCATTAATTTTAGAAGATCAATCTTCGAAATTGGAGCAAGCTAATGAGTAGTTCCGTGCGTAAAGTATACGAAGCCCTCAATTGGGCTTCTTCTTTTTTAAAGGAATACAGTCGTGATGCAAATGCTGGGGAGTTGTTATTGCAGCATATTTTACAAATGAGTCGCTCGCAGCTATTTGCAAGCTTGCGTGATGAATTATCGGGCGATGCATTCACTGCTTTTGAAAAAGCTGTCAAACAACATGCAGAAGGAATGCCGATTCAATATATTATAGGAAGCGAAGAGTTTTATGGACGAACGTTTTTGGTTAATGAAGAGGTACTCATTCCAAGGCCAGAAACAGAAGAGTTAGTGTATCATACGCTGCGCAAAATTCAATCGATGTTCCCTAAAGATAAAGAGGTACATGTAGTGGATGTAGGTACTGGCAGCGGAGCGATTGCCATTACCATGAAGCTTGAAGAACCGCGTCTACGAGTCACAGCGACGGATATCGCTAGTCCTTCCCTGCAAGTAGCGAAGCGGAATGCTCAAGCTTTAGAAGCGGATGTCCAATTCGTTCAGGGAGATTTATTGCAGCCCTTTATAGAAGCAGGTCAACAGTTTGATGTGTTATTGTCCAACCCGCCTTATATTCCAGATGCTGATAGGATGGAGATGTCTGAAGTGGTGACGGAGCATGAACCGCATCGTGCGCTATTTGCAGGTGTGGATGGCCTCGATTTTTATCGACGGTTTATGGAAGAACTGCCGTCTGTAATGCGTATCTCTGGATTAATTGGCTTTGAGGTTGGTGCGGGTCAAGGCGAACGTGTAGCCGAGCTTTTACGCGGTGCGTTTAGCCAGGCTGAAGTATCGGTGGAATATGATATAAACGGAAAAGATCGTATGGTATTTGCGAGGCTGGTCTAGACTCTTTAGGCAGCCTTTTTTATCCTACACTGTAAGACCCTGCTGACGTAAGTTTCACTTTATGGGAGAGCCTCTTTGAAATAAGCTGTGTACACAGCCGGTCTATATGAGGAAGTTTTTCAAGCCCCTTTCCCATCTCGCCATTTAGAAAATATATTAATTTACTAGTTTAAGATATGGAAAAATTGGTGAGACTGTGGGTACAAGGGGGCGAGAGGAATGAAGAAACGAAACTTAGCTATTATATATCTATTAATCTTAACAATAGGAACAATTATTAGTTTATATATACCGAAGCAGGAAACGGCACAAGCGGATACGATGGTTATTCCGGATGAGGCGATTCGTTTGAGAATACTAGCTAATAGTGATCGGGAGGAAGATCAGGCTGTTAAACGCTTAATTCGGGATGAAGTGAATAAAGATATTACAGAATGGGTGGCGGAATTAACATCATTAGAGGAAGCAAGGAAAGTGATTACGTCACATTTAGATGATATTCAGGCAACGGCTGAGCGTGTAGTGGCTGAGGAAGGATTGGATCAGTCGGTACAAGTGGATTTTGGTCAAGCGGAATTTCCAACAAAACTGTATGGTCAATATTTATATCCAGCAGGTGATTATGAGGCTGTTATTATTACATTAGGTGAAGGGGATGGAGCGAATTGGTGGTGTGTGTTATTTCCACCGTTATGCTTTCTTGATTTTTCAAATGGGACAGCGGTAAGTCAAACTCCATTTGAAGAGGAAGAAGTACCTGCTGAATCTGTGTCTGTGCAGGCCGCTGAGACAGAAAATAGTCAAGTGGAAGAAAATAAGACTGATGCCAATGTTGAAGAAATTGTTGAAGAGCAAGAAGAACAACAGCAAATCGCGCCAAAAACGGCTACTCCTAATCAACCTGTATATGATGAGGAAGAACGACAACAAGAAGAACCGGCACAAAAAGTGGTTACTGCCAGTCAACCTGTATATGATGGAGAAGAAGAGCCGCAAATCGTAGAAAAATCTTTATTTGCAGAAATCTTTTCTAAAGTATTTTAGATGATTTATACACAAACTTATCCACAATATGTACACAACTGTCAAAGTCACTGTGACATAATTATCCACAGTATATACACAGTTTGTGGATAATGTTTGTATTATAGTGTGTATTCTTCTATACTTTCTAAGTGTATGAGCGGATAATTGTTGATAGTTTATGTCGATATTTGTTGTTTTGATAACAATTTGAATTAAGATGAAATGTGAAGATGAAATGAAGGTGTTAGTTGTGGAAACAAAGCTTTGGATAGTGGATAAAACTGTGGATAATACACAGCCTTATCCACAGATAATAGAAGCTGCTCATTTATTAGCTAAAAATGAAGTAGTGGCCTTTCCAACAGAGACGGTATATGGATTAGGAGCAAATGCGAGAAGTGAAGAAGCTGTCAAAAAAGTGTTTGAGGCAAAAGGGCGCCCGAATGATAATCCGTTAATTGTCCACATCGCATCCCAATCTCAGCTTGAAGAGATTGTTGTGGATATTCCGCCTATTGCGAAACAATTAATGGATGCATTTTGGCCGGGGCCTTTAACGCTTATTTTGAAGCAAAAGCCTGGAACACTAGCTGCAGCGGTTACAGCTGGACTAGATACAGTAGCTGTTCGTATGCCTAATCATGCTGTAGCTCACCAATTAATTGAGGCAAGTGGTCTTCCTATTGCTGCACCAAGCGCTAATACATCTGGAAAGCCTAGCCCTACTTTAGCGAAACATGTTCAAGATGATTTATATGGTCGTATAGCCGGTATTGTGGATGGTGGTCCGACGGGAGTAGGGGTGGAATCGACGGTATTAGATTGTACAGAAGATATTCCAATCATTCTTCGTCCGGGTGGTGTGACGAAAGAGCAATTAGAAACGATTATCGGGCAAGTAAAAGAAGACCGAGCGTTCGTAAAAAAAGATGAGGCGCCAAAGGCACCAGGGATGAAATATACTCACTATGCCCCAAAGGCACCACTTACATTAGTAAAAGGTGAGCGTGCTTTTATACAGCAATTGATTAATGAGAAACGAGCAGAGGGAATGAAAGTAGGTCTACTTGCGGCTAGCGAGCATCAAGCGTTGTATGAAGCAGACTATATTGTAGCTCCAGGATCTTTAGCAGAGTTATCCACAGTTGCGAGTGGTCTATATGATGCACTGCGGCAATTTGATGATGTACATGTGGATATTATTTATAGTGAAGTGTTCCCGCAGTCAGGGATTGGTCAAGCGATTATGAATCGTTTGTTTAAAGCGGCGGGTCAACAAATGATTGAACAATAATCGATTGTATTTTAAAGTGAAGCACCCAGCTTATAATTAGCTGGGTGCTTCACTTTTTTATGGTTTCATTTTTGATTCTAACTTTTCTCCGATGTACATAGCTTGTATAAGTACAAGCATATTCGAGGAGGAATCGTATGCAGGCTGTTATGAACGAACTGATTACATTAATCATTATGGCATTTGCGTTAGGGATGGATGCCTTTTCTATAGGATTAGGTATGGGGATGTTTAAATTACGTCTAAAACAAATATTCAAGATTGGGCTGACAGTTGGTTTTTTCCACATTTGGATGCCCTTGTTAGGTATGATATGCGGTCGTTTTTTATCGGAACAATTTGGTACATTTGCTGCTTATGCGGGGGGCATACTGCTTATTCTTCTTGGAATTCAGATGTTATTCTCGGGTATAAAAGGTGGGGAAAGTGCTACGCTTGCACCGGTCGGCAAAGGGTTGCTAGTATTTGCTTTAAGTGTGAGTTTAGATAGCTTTTCCGTTGGTCTGACACTCGGAATTTATGGAGCAAGGACCATTTTGGCACTTACATGCTTTGGTTTGGCGGCGATGATTTTAACATGGAGCGGGCTATTAATTGGAAGAAAGATTCAAGGTCTTTTAGGGTTATACAGTGAAATATTAGGTGGAAGTATTCTTTGTGCCTTCGGACTAAAATTGTTACTGTTTAATTAAATACTAATACAGTTGTGAAAAAATTCATAAAAATTTAATAGTGCGTGAATTGTTTCTGCTCTTGATATACGTTACGATTAGGGGTGCAGGTAATTATCCCTATGAAACCAAGCTTTTGATGTAGTTGTCCCAATCGCTGATGCAATAGTAGAGCGATATACATAACGAAACTTCATAAGCTCTGGGATTTTGAAGTTCGTTGAATAAAGGGTTATGTCGGAAATGTGAAATTACTGTAAAAATTACAGAAAAAATCTAGTTTTTTACAGTAATAATATGTTACATTTTAATAATAAGTAGGCTAAAAGTACCGATAATACTCATAGGGCTGTCATGTATAATTATAAACATAAAGGAGGTCCAACAAAATGATTAAAATACTTTTCGTTTGTACAGGGAATACATGTAGAAGTCCTATGGCAGAAGCGATTTTAAAAGACAAGAATATTCCGGGAGTTAAGGTGAAATCAGCAGGTGTGTATGCAGCTACAGGTCAAGAAGCCTCCGTATATGCCGAAAAAACATTACGTGAGCATAATATTATACATCATCATTCCTCTATGTCGTTGTCAGAAGAAGAATTGGAGTGGGCTACTCATATTCTTACGATGACAGAAGGACATAAATCCACCATTATTAATTCTTTCCCAAAAACTTTGAATAAGGTTTTCACTTTAAAAGAGTACGTAAATGACGATATAACCAATATGGATGTTATGGATCCCTATGGTGGTTCGCAAGATGTATATCGAGAAACATTTAGGGAGCTTGAGTCCTTAATTACTAAACTAATTAAGAAATTAGGAGTATAGGCGCGTGTACAAGGGGGAAAAGCAATGGCAGAGAGAAAGCATTTTAAGTTCGGCTTACGAAAACAAATGGCCATTTTTATTACATTGGTAGCCTTAGTTACTTATACAACGTCAGGTTTGTTTATTTTTGTTCTACAACCATTATTTTTTCCAGAATGGAATTTAGTTGCTTTTATTATTATTACATTATCATTAGGGATTATTTGGTCAGGTATACTTGCCTTTTTTGCAGCAGGCGTGATTATCAATCCATTGCGCAAATTAGAGGCAGTAGCATTAGATGCGGCGAATGGAAATATTACAGAAGAAGTGGAATTAGCGAAGGCCGATGATGAAATTCGTTCTCTAGGTGTTGCTTTCAATCATATGCTGTTTAACTTAAGAGAAATGGTTCAAAGCATTGAGGGGAATTTTCAAGAAACGAATCGTAAAGTCATCCATATTTCAGAAGAAGCGAAGAAGGCTTCTCAGCAAGCGGAAACTATTGCAGCTACAATTGACGATATTTCAAAAGGTGCGGATACTTCAGCTGTATCTATTATGAGTACGGCTCAGTCTATGGAAGATGTCACGATGATTGCACATCAAGTACAAAGTAAGGCGAAAGCATCCGTTGCTTCTTCAAGTGAAATGATGAATGAATTGATGAAGAGTAAAGAAGTGATTGCTTCCCTCGTACAAGGAATTGAGAGTTTAGCTGAAGAAAATCGAGCATCCTTAAAGTCGGTCAAGCGTTTAGAGGAAAATGCAAATAAGATTGGCCAAATTATCGAGCTTGTTGGCGATATTGCAGCACAGACGAATTTGCTTGCTTTAAATGCCTCCATTGAAGCTGCTCGTGCTGGAGAGCATGGGAGAGGCTTTGCGGTCGTAGCGGAGGAAGTTCGTTTATTAGCCGACGAAAGTGCGAAAGCGGTTCAAGGCATCACTGGCTTTATTCAAAATATTCAGCATGAAGTTCAAGTTGTTGTTAGACAAATTACAGAGCAAGTGGCAGCTGCCAATGAAGGTGCGCAAAAAGGGGCCGAAACCGATGTGGTCATTGCCGATATGACGAAAAAAGTTCACAATGTGGTAGCGGAAGTTCAAGACATCACTGATCTTGTCGATCGTCAAATGGAGAGCATTGAGCATACGTCTCAGCAAACGGAGGAAGTAGCAGCTATTGCAGAAGAAACGTCAGCAGGAGCAGAGGAAGTAACGACGACTACACATGAACAAGCTTTAATTATGGAGAATGTAGATGGTTTGGCTTCGGATTTAAAAGAACAAGCAGAGAAATTGAAGCAAACTATTACTCGATTTCGGATTTAATCGTTGAGCAAGAAATCATGATAAGATTTCTTGCTTTTCTTTATCTTTTTATACTTTTGTGACACAATACATATATCAAATATCTAGGGGGATAAGGATGAAAGTAGCAATTGCATCAGATCATGGAGGAATTAAAATCCGTGAAGAAATTAAACAATTAATGGATGAATTACAAATTCCGTATGAAGATTTTGGCTGTGAATGTTCAACATCAGTCGACTATCCAGATTATGCACTGCCAGTTGCCGAGAAGGTGGCTCAAGGAGAATTTGACCGTGGTATTCTTATTTGCGGCACAGGGATTGGAATGAGTATTGCTGCGAATAAAGTAAAGGGTGTTCGCTGTGCGCTTGTGCATGATGTATATAGTGCAAAACTAACACGTCAACATAATGACAGCAATGTATTAGCTATGGGAGAGCGTGTTATTGGACCTGGATTAGCGCGTGAAATTGCACAAGCTTGGCTGACAAATGAATTTGAAGGCGGGCGCCATGCAAATCGTATCGGTAAAATTGCTGATTATGAAGGAAAATAAGTAAGTAAGCATTTTTGAAAGGATGCGCATGTTAGATGATGGATGAGGCTTCTTTTTCAATAGAATTAAACAAATGGAGAGAGCAACTTCGTACGATTTTAACAGAATTTCAAGACGCTGCTCAGTTAAATGACAAGCATTTGTTTGTGATTGGATGCAGTACAAGTGAAGTTATCGGCAAGCGAATTGGCACAGGTGGCACGCTTGCCGTAGCTGAAATGATTTACAGTGAGTTGCAAGCCTTTCAACTACAGACGGGGGTTGGGCTTGCATTTCAATGTTGTGAACATTTGAACCGTGCGCTCGTTTTACCGCGTGAAATCGCTGAGCAACGAGGATATGAAGAAGTATCTGTCGTTCCTGTTCGTAAAGCGGGCGGCTCCATGGCTACGTATGCTTATCAACAGTTAAATAATCCTGTTGTTGTAGAGCATATTACAGCCGAAGCGGGCATTGATATTGGGGATACATTTATTGGCATGCATATAAAACATGTGGCTGTTCCAATTCGAACATCGATTAAAGGGGTTGGACACGCTCACGTAACGCTCGCTAAAACGCGTCCGAAACTAATTGGCGGCGAAAGAGCGGTTTATACGAATGATGTCATGAATACCAGTTGTTAAATAAAGCTGAGGCAAGGGGTTGTAGCAGACAATCGTTTGCCTCAGCTTTTTCTGTTTTATTTTATCAGCTTTGTTAAATAATATTATTGATCATACGATTTTTGGCTCACCTGTCTGAGACTGTGTCTTACATAAATGAGTGAGAGTCAACAACGTGCCATTTTTATAATTCGCGTTGTAAAATAACGGTATAAGGAAGGATTATAACGGTGGGAGATGGAAAAAACGAACGATTTTTTCTTGTTTAAATTTAAATGTTCGCAAAAAAGAGACTATCGTTTCCAAAAAAGACGTGTTAAAATGGAGTAGAATTTTCGAAATAACTAAGCAGTAGGCTTTTTCATGCCTATTTTGAGGGCATGTTGTCCATAAATAAAAAAGCGAAGATACCCGCAACAATAACTTAGGAGGCTTTACGTAATGAGTATTTTAGAAAAACAAGATGAACAAGTGTTTAAGGCGATTCAACTTGAATTAGGCCGTCAAAGAAGTAAAATCGAGCTAATCGCTTCTGAGAACTTCGTAAGCGAAGCGGTAATGGAAGCACAAGGATCTGTATTAACAAATAAATATGCAGAAGGCTATCCTGGTAAACGTTATTATGGTGGCTGTGAGTATGTTGATATCGTGGAAGATTTAGCTCGCGACCGTGCGAAACAAATCTTTGGAGCGGAGTATGTAAACGTACAACCTCACTCTGGAGCACAAGCGAATATGGCGGTTTACTTTACAGTTCTTAAACCGGGGGATACAGTTCTTGGAATGAACCTTTCTCATGGCGGTCACTTAACGCACGGAAGCCATGTAAACTTCAGTGGTGTAAACTACAACTTTGTTGAGTATGGTGTAGATGAAAAAGATCACCGCATTGACTATAACGATGTATTAGAAAAAGCACGTGAACATAAACCAAAATTAATCGTAGCTGGTGCAAGTGCTTATCCACGTCAAATCGATTTCAAGCGTTTCCGTGAAATCGCGGATGAAGTAGGTGCGTACTTAATGGTTGATATGGCGCATATCGCAGGTCTTGTTGCAACAGGTTTACATCCAAGTCCAGTGCCGCATGCACATTTCGTAACAACAACAACGCACAAAACACTTCGTGGACCACGTGGTGGAATGATTCTTTGTAAAGAAGAGTTTGGTAAGCAAATTGATAAATCAGTCTTCCCTGGTATTCAAGGTGGTCCATTAATGCACGTTATCTCTGCGAAAGCTGTAGCATTTGGTGAAACACTTCAAGACGATTTTAAAGAGTACGGAAAACAAATTATTGCAAATGCAAAACGTCTTGGCGAAGGCTTGAAAAAAGAAGGCTTTACACTTGTTTCTGACGGAACAGATAACCACCTTCTTCTAGTAGATGTTCGTTCCGTTAACTTAACAGGTAAAGTAGCTGAGATTGTGTTGGATGAAGTAGGGGTTACAGTTAACAAAAATGCGATTCCATTTGATCCGGAAAAACCATTCGTTACAAGCGGAATTCGTATCGGTACAGCTGCGGTTACTTCTCGTGGCTTTGTAGAAGAAGATATGGACGAAATCGCGTCTATCATCGGTCTTGTATTGAAAAACCATGAAGATGAAGCGAAACTAGAAGAAGCAAGACAACGTGTAGCGGCTCTTTCTGGTAAATATCAATTATATCCATCACTTTAATCAAATAAGAGAGTGACGTAAAGGGACTAGCTTCCACAACATGATCATATCAATATGATCTCGTGGAGGCTGGTCCTTTTTCTTTTTGAAAAATCAGACTTTTAAACCTTTATTGAAGATTGATAGGTTTTTCTGTACAATGAGTTGATGTGAATATTAGAAGTGAAAAACATACGTCCATATTTTATCAATATTTAATATTTGCTTAGTAAAATGTTAATAATGGAGTAGTAACATAAATGAAGGAGAGATGCAAAATGGGAAAAGTATATGTATTTGATCACCCGTTAATCCAACATAAATTAGCTTACATACGCGATGTAAATACAGGAACAAAGGAATTTCGCGAACTTGTTGATGAAGTAGCCTCTTTAATGGCTTTCGAAATTACAAGAGATATGCCGTTAGAAGAAGTAGAAATTCAAACACCTGTTAGTAAAGCAAAAGTAAAAATGCTTTCAGGGAAAAAATTAGGGATTGTTCCGATTTTGCGTGCAGGTATTGGAATGGTTGACGGGATTATTAAGCTCATTCCAGCTGCAAAAGTAGGTCATGTTGGTCTATACCGCGATCCACAAACATTAAAGCCGGTTGAATATTATGTGAAGATGCCAAGTGATTTAGAAGAAAGAGAATGCATCGTTGTAGACCCAATGCTTGCAACAGGCGGATCAGCGATTGAAGCCATTCATTCTATTAAAAAACGCGGAGCGGTCAATATTAAATTCATGTGCTTAATTGCAGCTCCAGAAGGCGTAGATGCATTGAAAGAAGCGCATCCAGATGTTGATATTTATATCGCAGGTCTTGATGAGAAATTAAATGACCATGGCTATATTGTACCGGGACTTGGTGATGCCGGAGATCGTTTGTTTGGTACAAAATAAGCTGAGCGAAGAAAGCGACTGTACATTTTAAACAGTTGTTATTTTGTTTGACTATATGAAAAATGGGGTGTTTGATGTGATAAAACCAATTAAGGTTATGACCATTTTTGGGACAAGGCCAGAGGCTATTAAAATGGCACCGCTTGTTCTTGAATTTCAAAAGCACCCAGAATTTTTTACACCAATTGTGGCGGTAACGGCCCAACATAGACAAATGCTCGATCAAGTGCTTGATTTATTTTCTATCCAGCCTGATTATGACTTAAATATTATGAAAGACCGTCAAACACTGGCGGATATTACAACAAAAGCGCTGTCTGGCTTAGACCGTGTGATGAAAGAAGCTGAGCCAGATATTGTCCTTGTACATGGAGATACGACGACGACATTTGCGGCAAGTCTTGCTGCCTACTATAACCAAATTATTATTGGTCACGTTGAAGCTGGTTTACGAACGTGGAATAAATACTCTCCATACCCTGAAGAGATGAATCGCCAGTTAACGGGTACGCTGGCTGATCTTCATTTCGCTCCAACGCTCCAAGCCGAACAAAATTTAGTTCAAGAACATAAAACGAACCATATTTTTGTTACAGGTAATACCGCAACCGATGCGTTAAAAACAACCGTTCAAGCTGCCTATTCTCATCCAGTTTTATCGGCACTTGGAGAGGATCGTCTTGTTTTATTAACGGCACATCGTCGTGAGAACTTAGGGGAGCCGATGCGAAATATTTTTCGTGCGGTAAAGCGGATTGTGATGGAGCAAGAAGATGTTCAAGTCGTATACCCGGTTCATCTGAATCCAGCTGTTCGGGAATTGGCGGAGGAGATACTAGGTAATGATCCGCGCATTCATTTAATTGAACCATTAGATGTGTTAGATTTTCATAACTTTGCAGCAAGAGCGTATTTGATTTTGACAGACTCGGGCGGTATACAAGAAGAAGCTCCTTCACTTGGGGTACCGGTGCTTGTTTTGCGAGATACGACAGAGCGTCCAGAGGGGATTGCGGCTGGTACGTTACGCTTAGCTGGAACGGATGAGGAAACGGTTTATAAACTGACGCATGAATTGCTGACGAATCGTGATGAGCATGACAAGATGTCAAAAGCTTCGAATCCATATGGAGATGGACATGCTTCAGAGCGGATAGCAAAAGCCATTCGTTATTATTTTAAACAAATTGATATGCCGCCAAATCGATTTGAACCTGAGAAAGAGGTTGTCTAACTTTAGACAGCTTCTTTTTTATGTGTATTATTTGGAAGTATCTTGATGAAATCCCGCCAAATGGCTGGATGATCCCGCTAATTATGAAGGGAATCCCGCCAAATTCCTTCATAATCCCGCCAACTTTCTACGTATACTCTCTCTTTGTTGTGAAATTATAACCCTAAAGGGGGGAGGCGACTGCATGTGAAAAGGCTGATTTGGTTAATAAGCTTTTTGTTAGTTTTGGGAAGTAGTAGTGGATTTGCGGCGATTCATGTCCCGCCATTACCAAAGGTTTCAGAATTAACACGTACAACAGCGGTTGTAATTCTTAAGGACACGATGAAGAAAGAGCAAATTGAGCAGGTGTTAAAAAAATATCCCTCACTAAAGCTAAGAACTATATATAAACATGCGATTACAGGCTTTTCTGTATCAGGGAAAAAGCGTGATGTAGCCAAATTACAACAAGAATCGTTTATTCAAGCGGTAACGGAAATAGCCGTTTATCATGCTGCGTTAGATGAGAGTGTCCCCTTTATTGGAGGCGACCAAGTAAGAGGGGTATATGATTCAAGGAAACAACGAATAACAGGAAAAGGAATTAAAGTGGGGGTTATTGATACAGGGATTGATTATACACATCCGGACTTAAAGCATGCTTATAAAGGAGGCAAAGATCTTGTCGACCATGATAATGACCCAATGGAAACGAGGGGAAACCCTGAGTTGGCAACTATTCATGGGACACATGTTGCTGGAATTATTGCAGCAAACGGAAAGGTGAAAGGGGTTGCCCCTGAAGCTGAAATTTATGCTTACCGTGCTTTAGGACCAGGAGGATCGGGGGATACAGAGCAAGTGTTGTTAGCGATTGATGCCGCTATTGAAGATGGGGTTGATGTGTTAAATTTGTCACTTGGCAATGAAGTGAATGGCCCGGATTTACCAATATCTTTGGCTCTGAATAAAGCCGTAGATCAAGGTATTGTTGCGGTTACTTCAAACGGCAATTCAGGTCCAGCCGTTTGGACAGTTGGTTCCCCGGGAACATCAGAAAAGGCGATATCTGTTGGAGCCTCTACACCACCGATGAAAGTTCCATACCTTATATATGGGCTCGGAACAGAGAAGCAAGAAGTAAGTCTGCTGCCTGTACAAGGGGCAAAAGAGTGGTCTATCGCTTCTTCAGAAAACATAGTAGATGGTGGGCTTGGCGAACGAAAAGAATTAAAAGGTGTTCAAGGGAAAATTGTTCTTATTCAACGAGGGAAATTAAGTTTTTTGGATAAAGTGAAAAATGCGAAAAAAGCAGGAGCTAAGGCTGTCATTATTTTTAATAATACAAAAGGGTCTTTTACAGCTGGGTTAGGGAAAGATGTCAACCTTCCTGCAGCAACGATTCCAAAAAAGGATGGAGAGCGGATTAAAAGGATGATTTCTAATAAAGAAGGCCGGCCCGTCAGCTTTGTTTATCGAAAGGAACAAGATAGACTAGCTGATTTTAGCTCAAGGGGGCCAGTGACCGTAAGCTGGAATATTAAACCTGATATTCTCGCTCCAGGTGTCGGGATTTATAGTACGATTCCTAATGGATATACGGAACTTGCTGGAACAAGTATGTCAGCTCCCCATGTTGCTGGAGCTTGTGCTCTATTGCTGCAAGCTCACCCTAATTGGACACCAAACCAAATCAAATCAGCTTTGATGACAACAGCCAAGCCTTTAAAGAATAAGAGTCGAGACTGGTATCATACGTTTGAACAAGGGGCAGGCCGGTTGCAGATTGCGGAAGCTCTTAAGGCAGATACTTTGTTATATCCGAGTTCTCTTTCGTTTGGGATGTATACACGAAAAGAAGGGATTGACGAACATCAAGAAGAAATTGTGGTAGAAAATACGGGGCCTGCAGAGCAGCATTACTCGTTTCGTATGCCGTTAAAAGAACCAGGTATTACTTGGAATTTGCCAACAATCTTTACCGTTCAGCCAGGTGAAAAGAAAAAGTTGATAATCGGATTACAAATAAACCCATCTGAAATGAAGAAAGGGGTCTATGACGGATATCTTATTTTAATGGAAGGAACTAGGGAAATCAACTTGCCATTCTTGTATGTAAAAGAAGAACCGGATTACCCTAGAATTATGGGATTTGAATTTGGCCAAGGAGATAAAATAGGCACGTATCGCTATGAAATGTATTTACCTCGTGGAGCAGATGAATTTGGCATTGCCCTGTATGATGCAGATAGCTTAGCCTTTGTTGGGTTTATGGACTGGAAAAAAACGGTCCCGCCAGGACTTATTAAACGAGAAGTAACAGGAAAGAAACTACCTCCATCTGGGATATATAAAGCCATTATTTTTGCCAAAAGAGGCACAAGGGAAGATCGAATTGAAACGATGATACACATCGATTAAAAAGGTTGTCAAGTCAAAATTCGACAAAAGATGTGAACAATTCGTTAAAACTTACGAATCTGTGACAAATTTCACTAACCACTCATTGACATTGATTCTAGCCTATTGTATGCTAACTAAGGATATGAAATGAGAGGGTTTTCAAGTGCGAAAAATGTCGTTTGAATACCACTTTCTTCCTTGATTTATCCATCACCAAATTCAACCACGAGGATGCGATTATGAGTCAGAACAAGCGCCACCCATTTAAGGCCATGGCATTGATTTCAGTGATTCTTTCACAATTAGTCGGTCCAATCTTGATAGGTATTTTCTTTGGAAAATGGCTTGATAGCACATTTAATACCGAACCGCTGCTTTTAGTGGTAGGCCTTCTAATAGGACTTGCTACCGGCATTATTGCAATGCTCAGCACAGTTCGACAATATTTCTAGGGAGATTATATGACAACATGCCAGAATTAGATACTATGTTCATTAGGCAACGAAAGTACATTTTGTATTTATTGAGTATTTACATACTAGGAGCAGCATTTACTCCGTATGATACAATTTTCCAAGGACTTATGCTTGGAACAATGTGTAGCCTAATTAATTTCTGGTCAATGGTCAAAAAAAACAGAAAATTCACTGAGGCAGCAGCAGCAGGCAGAAAGATGAAGTCCCTTGGCAGCGTGACAAGAATGTCAGTAGGAGCCCTAGCTGCGGTGATCGCTTTACAGTATCCTGACAAGTTTCAAATAGCAAGTGTGGTTATGGGATTAATGACAGCCTATTTTGTCATTATGATAGATTATTTTATACAAATTTTACGTCGCTAGTAAAGAAGAGAGGTGAATACTGTTGAATCATGAAGCTCCTTTGTGGGAACTTATGGATACCGGGATATATTTCAATTTGGCCAACGTCCTTATGATTACTGTCGCAAGTCTTATAGTCTTTATTATCGCTGTAGCGGCAACTCGTCAACTTGCGATGAAGCCAACGGGAATCCAAAACTTCATTGAGTGGGTTATGGATTTTGTTAAAAATATCATCAACAGCAATATGGATTGGCGTACAGGTGGTCGTTTCCTTATGTTAGGGATGACATTAATCATGTACATCTTTGTATCCAATATGTTGGGGTTACCGTTTGCGGTTGTAGTCGGGCATGAATTATGGTGGAAATCACCTACAGCCGATCCAGCGATTACGTTAACATTAGCCGTAATGGTAATGGGATTAACTCATTATTATGGTATTAAAATGCGAGGCGGAAAAGCTTACGCGAAAACTTATGTTCAGCCAATGGGATTCTTATTCCCGTTAAAAGTAATTGAAGAGTTCTCTAACACGTTAACGTTAGGTCTGCGTCTTTACGGGAATATCTATGCGGGTGAGTTGCTATTAAGCTTACTTGTAGGATTAGGAACAAGTAGTGTATTTGGTGCACTTGGTGCTGTTTTACCAATGTTAGCTTGGCAAGGATTCAGTGTCTTTGTCGGTTCCATTCAAGCGTTTATCTTCACTATGTTAACGATGGTTTATCTTTCTCATAAAGTAAGTGACGACCATTAATTATAAACTTTGTTCAATATTTGAACATTCTATTTAAAAACTAATAAACATTTTCAAGGAGGAAATTTATCATGACAGGTTCTTTAGGTCTTATCGCTGCTGCAATCGCAGTTGGTTTAGGTGCATTAGGTGCTGGTATTGGTAACGGTCTTATCGTTGGTCGTACAATCGAAGGGATGGCTCGTCAGCCAGAAGCTCGTGGTATGCTTCAAACTACAATGTTCGTTGGGGTTGCGTTAGTTGAGGCCCTTCCAATCATCGCGGTAGTTATCGCATTCATCGTTATGGGTCAATAAGATAATTTTAAGAAGTTTAATAATGGCGAAGAGCATTCCAGGAGAACCTTCGCCATTGCTTTATGTTAACTTGAAACTTTTCTAGAATGGTATTGTGAAATAGAAACTTAAAGCTTCAATAGTGAATCTCATGAAGGGAGTGAATCGAGCGTGTTAACAAGCAATTTTGTACTTGGTGCAGCAGCAGCGCACTTTAATGGTGGAGATATCATTTATCAGCTTGTCGTGTTTATTGTTTTGTTAGCTTTGCTTAAAAAGTTTGCGTGGGGTCCTTTAATGGGCATCATGAAAGAACGTGAACAGCATGTTGCTAGTGAAATCGAAGCAGCAGAGGCAAGCAGAAAAGAAGCGCTTCAATATTTAGAAGAGCAACGTGAGATCGTGAAACAATCACGCACGGAAGCAACTCAACTAATCGAAAACGCGAAGAAACAAGGCGAGGCACAACGCGAAGATATTATCAATCAAGCTCGTGCAGAAGCTGAGCGTGTGAAAGAATCAGCAAAACGTGAAATCGTACAAGAGAAGGAAAAAGCAGTTGCAGCGTTACGTGAGCAAGTGGCATCCTTATCTGTTATGATTGCGTCGAAAGTGATTGAAAAAGAACTTTCAGTAGCGGATCAAGAGAAATTAATTAATGAATACATTCAAGAGGTAGGAGAAGAGCGATGAGCGATTTAGCAGTAGCCAAACGTTATGCTGTAGCTCTTTTCCAAATTGCGAAAGAGCAAAATCTTCTTGACCAAATTGAAGAAGAGCTTCGCACCGTTAAAGAAGTATTCTCAAATGATACGGACTTATTAGGCTTTTTAACGCATCCGAAATTAACAAGTGATGCAAAAAGAGACATTATCTCTAGTGCTTTTTCTAGTCTGTCAACATATGTTCAAAACACATTAAAGCTAATGGTTGAGCGTCATCGTTCTGATATGATTGCGCCAATGGCAGATGAGTTTGTTGAATTAGCAAATGAAGAAAAATCAGTAGCGGATGCAACTGTATATACAGTACGCCCACTAACTGAAGCAGAAACAGAAGCGGTTTCAACTTCATTCGCAAAGAAAATCGGTAAGAAAACTTTACGTATTACGAACATTACAGATAGCAATCTGTTAGGCGGAATCAAGCTGCAAATTGGCAACCGTATTTATGACGGTTCAGTGAGCGGAAAGCTTGATCGTTTAAGCAAACAACTATTAGGTTAGTATTCACAAGATAGGGGTGAAATTCATGAGCATCAAAGCTGAAGAAATCAGTGCACTGATTAAAAAACAGATTGAAAATTATCAATCTGAAATTAAAGTGAGCGATGTTGGTACGGTAATCTCTGTTGGTGACGGTATCGCACGTGTTCACGGTTTAGATAATGCGATGGCGGGAGAGCTTCTTGAATTTTCAAATGGTACAATGGGTCTAGCGCAAAACCTTGAAGAAAATAACGTAGGTATCGTTATTCTTGGACCATTCAGAGACATTCAAGAGGGCAGCGAAGTACGTCGTACAGGTAAAATCATGGAAGTACCAGTTGGAGAAGAATTAATTGGTCGTGTTGTAAACCCACTTGGACAACCATTAGATGGTCTTGGCCCAATTAATACAACAAAAACTCGTCCAATCGAGAGCCTTGCAACAGGTGTTATGGATCGTAAATCTGTTCATGAGCCACTACAAACAGGAATTAAAGCGATCGATGCTCTTGTACCAATCGGACGCGGACAACGTGAGTTAATCATCGGGGACCGTCAAACAGGTAAAACATCTGTCGCAATCGATACAATCCTTAACCAAGCAGACCAAGATATGATCTGTATCTATGTTGCTATTGGTCAAAAAGAATCAACAGTTCGTGGAACAGTTGAAACTTTACGTAAAAATGGTGCATTAGATTACACAATCGTTGTATCTGCATCTGCATCACAACCATCTCCAATGTTATACTTAGCTCCTTATGCTGGTGTATCAATGGCTGAGGAATTCATGTTCAACGGTAAACACGTTTTAATCGTATATGATGATCTTTCTAAACAAGCATCTGCATACCGTGAACTTTCCCTACTACTTCGTCGTCCTCCAGGTCGTGAAGCATTCCCAGGGGATGTATTCTACTTGCACTCACGTCTACTTGAGCGTGCTGCGAAATTGAACGATACATTAGGTGCTGGTTCAATCACAGCTCTTCCATTTGTTGAAACACAAGCAGGCGATATCTCTGCTTACATTCCAACAAACGTAATCTCCATCACAGATGGACAAATCTTCTTACAATCTGATTTGTTCTTCTCAGGTGTACGTCCTGCGATTAACGCTGGTCTTTCTGTATCACGTGTTGGTGGTTCAGCTCAAATTAAAGCAATGAAAAAAGTTGCTGGTACATTACGTCTTGACTTGGCTGCTTTCCGTGAGTTGGAAGCATTTGCTCAGTTCGGTTCTGATCTTGATAAAGCGACAAAAGCGAAACTAGATCGCGGTGTTCGTACAGTTGAGGTTCTAAAACAAGACTTGAACAAGCCAATTAAAGTAGAGAAGCAAGTTATGATTCTTTTCGCTTTAACAAAAGGTCACTTAGATGATATTCCAGTAGCAGACATTCGTCGCTTTGAAGAAGAGTACTATGTATTCTTAGATAAAAATCATCCTGAATTATTAGATCATATTCGCACGACAAAAGGTCTTCCTGAAGATGCTGATATCGTAGCTGCGATTAACGAATTCAAAAAATCATTCGTAATCTCTGAATAATGAACTTTAAATAATTGAAAAGGGTGGTGAGAATCAATGGCCTCTTTACGCGATATAAAGACTCGAATTAATTCGACTAAAAAGACAAGTCAAATTACGAAAGCGATGCAAATGGTATCTGCTTCGAAAATGAACCGTGCTGAAGCAAATGCAAAAGCATTTGTACCATACATGGAGAAAATTCAAGAAGTAGTAGCTAGTATCGCAAGCGGTAGTAATAATTCGTCGCACCCAATGTTAGTATCCCGTCCTGTAAAGAAAACTGGTTACCTTGTTATTACATCGGACCGTGGATTGGCAGGGGCATACAACAGCAGTGTGCTACGTCATGTGTATAAAACCATTCAAGAACGTCATACATCGAGTAATGAGTATGTCATTATCGCAATTGGAAGAATGGGTCGCGATTTCTTCGTCAACCGTGGTATCAATGTAGAGCTTGAAGTAACGGGAGTACCGGATCAGCCGAGTTTTGCTGATATCAACTCTTTAACGAAATCAACAGTGAATTTATACTTAAATGAACTGTGTGATGAGCTGTACATGTATTACAACCATTATGTCAGCCCAATCCAACAAGATGTAACGGAGAAGAAAGTTCTTCCGTTATCTGACATTAACTCTTCTAACGGCAAATTGACTTCTTATGAGTTTGAACCGGATGAGGAAACAATTCTTAAAGTATTACTGCCTCAATACGCGGAAAGCTTAATTTATGGCGCATTGTTAGATGGTAAAGCAAGTGAGCACTCTGCACGTATGACAGCTATGAAAAATGCAACCGATAATGCGAAAGAGTTAATCTCAGCATTAGACTTGCAATATAACCGTGCTCGTCAAGCAGCAATTACGCAAGAAATTACGGAAATTGTTGGCGGAGCTGCTGCTTTAGAATAGAACCTTTAGAAGGGACGGGTAGCTTCCGACGATTTGCTGCTCGTTCCATAATCTTGAATAGTCGTCACAGTAATGATAGGAGGGAAAACGATGAATTTAGGACGCGTTACCCAAATTATGGGTCCAGTTGTTGACGTTAAATTTGAAGATGGTCAACTTCCTAAGATCTATAACGCTTTAAGAATCGAAAAAACAGCGTCTGGCGAAGGTTTAACTCTTGAAGTAGCCCTTCAACTAGGTGATAATACTGTGCGTACAGTCGCAATGGCTTCTACTGACGGTCTAACTCGCGGTCAAGAAGTTGTAGATACAGGAGCTCCAATTTCTGTACCTGTAGGTGAAGTGACTCTAGGACGTGTATTCAACGTACTTGGAGAAGAAATTGACCTTGCAGAAGCAATCCCTGCTGATGCTCGTCGTGATCCAATTCACAGACAAGCTCCAGCATTTGATAACTTAACAACACAAGTTGAAATTCTTGAAACAGGTATTAAAGTAGTAGACCTTCTTGCTCCATATATCAAAGGTGGTAAAATCGGTCTATTCGGTGGTGCTGGTGTAGGTAAAACTGTACTAATCCAAGAATTAATCAACAATATCGCACAAGAGCACGGCGGTATCTCTGTATTCGCCGGTGTTGGTGAGCGTACTCGTGAAGGAAATGACCTTTTCCACGAGATGAGCGATTCTGGCGTTATTAAGAAAACAGCGATGGTATTCGGTCAAATGAATGAGCCGCCTGGTGCACGTATGCGTGTTGCTTTATCTGGTTTAACAATGGCTGAATATTTCCGTGATGAACAAGGACAAGATGTTCTTTTCTTCATCGATAACATCTTCCGTTTCACACAAGCAGGTTCTGAGGTTTCTGCCCTTTTAGGTCGTATGCCTTCTGCGGTAGGTTACCAACCAACACTTGCTACTGAAATGGGTCAATTACAAGAACGTATTACATCTACTAATGTTGGTTCTGTTACATCGATCCAAGCAATCTATGTACCAGCCGATGACTATACGGATCCAGCACCAGCGACTACTTTCGCTCACTTGGATGCGACAACAAACCTTGAACGTAAATTATCTGAGATGGGTATCTACCCTGCGGTTGATCCATTAGCATCTTCTTCTCGCGCTCTTAGCCCTGAAGTTGTAGGTGCTGAGCACTATGAAGTTGCTCGTAAAGTTCAATCTACTCTACAAAAATATAGAGAGCTTCAAGATATCATTGCGATCTTAGGTATGGATGAATTAAGCGAGGAAGACAAGCTAACAGTTGCTCGTGCTCGTAAAGTTCAATTCTTCTTATCGCAAAACTTCCACGTGGCTGAGCAGTTCACTGGACAAAAAGGTTCATATGTACCTGTTAAAGAAACAGTTAAAGGATTCAAAGAAATCCTTGAAGGTAGATATGATGAACTTCCAGAAGATGCTTTCCGCTTAGTAGGAAGAATCGAAGAAGTTGTTGAACAAGCTAAAAAAATGGCTTAATTAAAGGGACCAAGGAGGGAATGAAATGAAGACAATTAAAGTCAGTGTAGTAACTCCCGATGGCCCAGTATATGATGCAGAAGTTGAAATGGTAAGTACAAAGGCAAAAAGCGGCGAGCTTGGAGTCATGGCTGGCCACGTTCCGATGGTCGCGCCTCTTGATATCGCAGCTGTACGTCTAAAAAAGGAGAATGGCACTGAGTATGTTGCCGTTAACGGTGGCTTCTTAGAAGTTCGTCCAGATGTCGTAACCATTTTAGCTCAATCTGCTGAAAGAGCTGAAACTATCGACGTTGCCCGCGCACAAGCTGCTAAAGCACGGGCTGAAAAAAGATTAGCAGATAATCAAGGAGCGATTGATGTTGAAAGAGCTGAATTAGCTTTAAAACGTGCAATTAATCGAATCCAGATTTCTGAAATGAAATAATAACTACCAAAGTACCTAGCTTTCTTTTATAAGAGGGTTAGGTGCTTTTTATTTTTCCTCTATATTATGTAAATGTGTTCTTTTATAGGTTAGGAATCTCATCAATTTCTGTCGAATACTGTCCATTTAGTTCTCTAATTGAATGTATACGCTTACATCCCTATTTCCTCAAGTCTTTTACTCATATCCCCTCTTTCTTGTGCATAATAATGAACCATAGCAAAATAGACAAGCCGATACTTTTTTTAAAAAGGAGCCCAACATGGATTCTCAATGGTATCTTTATCAAAATAATTATGTGATGGTGTTTGTTTTCCTTTGCCTTGGGATTTTATTACCCGTAATCGCTCTTTTTCTTGGTAAGCTGCTTCGACCACATAAACCGACTGAAGCAAAATATACAACTTATGAAAGTGGAGTCGAACCATTTCATGATTCTTGGGTTCAGTTTCATGTACGTTATTATTTATTTGGCTTACTATTTGTCATTTTTGATGTAGAAACAGTTTTTCTTTATCCATGGGCCGTTGCCTATGAAAAATTAGGAATCTTTGCTTTAGTAGAGATGCTCATTTTTGTGATGATGCTGCTCATTGGACTACTCTATGCTTGGAAGAAGAGGGTGTTGACATGGAAATGAATGTGCCAGGTGTTACGGATGCTGAATTACATGAGCTTCGCCAAAGTGTTTTTTTATCTACGCTTGAACAGCTTAAAGGCTGGGCAAGAAGCAACTCCTTGTGGCCGATGACGTTTGGGTTAGCGTGCTGTGCTATTGAAATGATGGGTGTTGGTTCATCGCACTATGATCTGGATCGCTTCGGTTCTTTCTTTCGTACCTCGCCTCGTCAATCAGATGTCATGATTGTGTCAGGGACGGTAACGAAAAAAATGGCTCCCATTTTAAGAAGGTTGTATGATCAAATGCCTGAGCCGAAATGGGTCATTGCGATGGGCTCCTGTGCAACAGCTGGCGGACCTTATGTATATTCCTACTCCGTCGTCAAAGGCGTCGATCAAATTGTTCCGGTGGATGTGTACATTCCAGGTTGCCCACCGAATCCAGCAGCACTCATTTATGGTATCCATAAGCTAAAAGAAAAGATTCGCTATGAAGCCAAAACGGGGAAGCGAGTGATGTAAATGGATGAGAACGAACTAACCCGGTTAAAAAAAGAAGCCGCAGAAAAAGCGAAAGCAGCAGCTATCAAAAGAAGGCAAGAGAAAGAAAGGCAAGCATCAGAAAGCGGGCAGGATTTAGAACTGGCTAAGAAGAAAGCCGCTGCCGCCGCCAAAGCGAAGGCTGCCGCTGCTGCAAAGGCTAAAGTAAAAGCCGCTTCAACTGAGACAAAAGAAGAAGAAGCAAGTGTTGAACCATCACCGAATGAGCCGTTTCTTCAACACTATATACAGGTGATTGAAAGACAGGTAGGTGCAGATTCATTTGAAGAATACTATATTAATAGATTATCAAAAGACGTGCCAACCATTTTAGCCAAACCACACACCTATATGGATATCGCACAAGTGTTGAAGCAGCACTTACACTTTGACTTTCTAGCTGAACTACATGGAACGGATTTTGAAGCACATATGGAAGTGTATGTTTATTTATGCTCTTTACAGAATGGACAGTCTGTTGTTTTAAAGGTAAAGCTTGATCGAGACAATCCAATCATTTCATCGTTAGTTCCATTATGGAAAGGAGCTGAATGGCCAGAATGTGAGACGTACGATTTACTCGGAATTCAATTTAGCGGGCATCCGAATTTGAAACGAATTCTCCTTGGTGAAGACTGGATTGGATACCCGCTTCGAAAAGATTATAAGCCGCATGATGAGGAGGTGTAGTGTATGTTACGTACAGAGGAAATGCTTCTGAATGTAGGTCCGCAGCACCCTAGTACTCACGGTGTGTTTCGACTTGTGATTAAAATTGAAGGAGAAATCATTAAAGAAGCAACACCTGTCATTGGTTATCTTCATCGTGGTACCGAAAAACTCGCAGAGAATTTACAATATACGCAAATTATTCCTTATACCGATCGTATGGATTATTTAGCAGCAATGACCAACAATTATGTACTGTGTCATGCAGTGGAAACGATGGCGAGTATTACAGTGCCAGATCGTGCTGAATACTTACGGGTCATCACAATGGAGCTTGGGCGAATTGCTAGTCATCTTGTATGGTGGGGCACGTATTTATTAGATTTAGGAGCAACTAGTCCTTTTTTATATGCGTTTCGTGAACGAGAAATGATTATTAATCTATTAAATGAACTATGCGGTGCCAGGCTTACCTTCAACTATATGCGCGTCGGCGGGGTGAAATGGGATGCACCGGACGGGTGGATCGAGAAAGTCACGGAGTTTATTCCATATATGAGAGAGCAGCTTCACGGGTATCATCAACTTGTAACTGGGAATGAAATTTTTCTAAATCGAGTGAAAGGAGTCGGTACGTATACGCGAGAAGAGGCAATTGCTTATTCTTTAAGCGGTGCGAACTTACGGTGTACAGGAGTGAAAAGAGACTTACGTAAAGATGAACCGTATTCGATTTATGATCGCTTTTCCTTTGAGGTTCCTACACGTGAAGCGGGTGATGCGTGGTCGCGCTATGAGTGTCGCATGGAGGAAATAGAAGAATCACTCAAAATCCTAGAGCAAGCGGTTGCTCAATTTCCAGGTGATGGTCCTATTTTAGCTAAAGTTCCGAAAATCATTAAACCACCAAAGGGAGAAGCCTCTATCAGAATTGAATCGCCCCGTGGCGAAATTGGCTGTTATATTGCGAGCGATGGGAAAAAGGAGCCCTATCGGCTTAAATTTCGTCGCCCTTCCTTTTATAATTTGCAAATTCTCCCGAAGTTGTTGGAGGGCGAAAATATGGCGAATTTAATTGCTATTTTAGGCGCGATTGATATTGTGCTGGGGGAGGTCGATGGATAATGATGCAAGAGTTGCTGCAATCAGCTCCAAGCTGGACGAATTTTGGCATCTTTTTCGGTTTAGCGGTCCTCTTTTTGTTTGTTGTACTAGGGTTTGTCACGTTTGCGATTTTATCGGAGCGGAAGATTATGGGGTTTATGCAGATGCGGATTGGACCTAACCAGGTTGGAGGAAGCTGGGGGCTTTTGCAGACAGTAGCGGATGTGCTAAAGCTGCTGTTAAAGGAAGATACGATTCCGAAGAAAGCTGACCGGCCGCTTTATATATTAGCTCCTGTCCTTGCCTTTGCTCCTGCTTTTATGGTGCTTGCGACGCTCCCGTTTACGAATCAATTTCAGTTTGCAGATATCGGTGTAGGTCTTCTTTATTATATAGCGATTTCAGGGATTACGACTATCGGGGTTGTAACAGCAGGATGGGCTTCTAACAATAAGTATTCATTAATGGGCGGAATGCGTGCGGCTGCTCAAATGATTTCTTATGAAATTCCTCTTGTGATGTCGCTTGTAGGTGTGGTGCTGTTAGCAGGCAGTTTGAATTTAAGAGAAATCGTAGCGGCTCAGGAAGATATTTGGTTTATCTTTTTACAACCAGTCGGATTTATTGTGTTCTTTATCGCAGCGATTGCTGAATTAAATCGAGTTCCATTCGATCTTCCAGAAGCAGAGTCAGAGCTTGTGGCAGGATTTCATGTAGAATATTCCGGTTTCCGCTGGGCATTTTTTATGCTAGCGGAATATGTGTATATGTTTGCGATGGCGACTTTAACAACGCTGCTCTTTTTAGGCGGGTGGCATTCGCTTCCGTTTTTAGACTTTATCCCAGGCGCTGTTTCATTTGCGCTAAAATTTAGCGTTGTTATTTATGTCCTTATTTGGATTCGAGTTTCTTTTCCTCGTCTACGTGCAGACCAGCTTATGGAATTTGCTTGGAAGGTCTTATTACCGATTGCTTTAGCGAATATTTTCTTAACGGCTCTTTTGAAGGAATTATTTTAAAAAAGCGAAGGGAGGTCCCGCTCATGTTCGGACTAGCAAAAGGATTAGCGTATACATTAAAAAACTTATCGCGAAAAAAAGTGACCTATTCATATCCTGATGAACCATTGCCGCTTCCAGATCGGTTCCGTGGCATTCAAAAGTTTTATCCAGATAAATGCATCGTCTGTAATATGTGTGTAAACATTTGTCCAACGGATTGTATTCAATTAACAGGTGTGAAAAATCCAGATCCAACGAAGAAGGGAAAAGTGATTTCCACCTATGATATTAACTTTGAAATTTGCATTTTATGCGATCTTTGCACAGAGGTTTGTCCAACGGAAGCGATTGTGATGACGAACAAATTTGAGTTAGCGGAATATAGCCGGGATGAACTATTTAAAGACTTACAATGGCTTGACGAAAATGACCAGCATGTTCGAAAGGAGAATAAAGTATGAGTGTTTCCGGTGAAATGCTCGCTTTTCTAGGGTTAGCTTTTGTTGCTGTTTTAGGGGGCATTTTACTGATTCAGTTAACGAAAGTTGTGCATATGGTTCTTGCGCTTGTGTTTACTTTTGTCAGTATTGCGGGGATTTACTTGTTGTTATCAGCTGAGTTTGTGGCCGTTGTTCAAATTTTACTGTATTCAGGAGCGATTACGATTGTGATGCTGTTCGGAATTATGCTCACAAACAATCAAAAACAGGAAGAAGAAAAGGGAAACGGGTGGCGTAAAATTCTTTTGCTGCTTGGGATTCTCGGCTTTGCCTTTGCTGTGTATATCGGGATTTATAACTTAGATATCCCTGTTCAACCGACAACGTTACATGAAGCAAATACAGAGCAGATTGGGATTGCGTTATTTTCAAAGTTTATGATTCCATTTGAGCTGATGTCGGTGTTGCTGCTCGTTGCTTTAGTAGGAGCGATTGTATTAGCCAAAAAAGATGATGAGGGGGCATAAGTGATGACATCAGTCCCGTTGTCTGCGTATCTTGTTTTAGCGCTTATTTTATTTTGTATTGGGTTATACGGTGCCTTAACGAAGAGAAATACGGTCATTGTGCTCATTTCGATTGAGCTGATGTTAAATGCCGTTAATATTAATCTCGTTGCTTTTAGTAAATTTGGAATGACGCCATCCATTACAGGGCAAGTCTTTTCTTTATTTACGATGACCATTGCAGCAGCAGAGGCAGCGGTGGGCCTAGCGATTTTAATGGCATTGTATCGCAATCGTAAAACGGTTCATATCGACGAAATGAATACGATGAAGCATTAATCGTATCCGTGTCAAACAAGCCTGTTGAAAAAGGAGTTGGATAGTCATGGTCGACAATGCTTGGCTGATACCGCTTTTTCCGCTTGCCTCATTTTTCCTATTGATTCTATTTGGCAAGCGTTTGGGCTCGCGAAGTGCAGAGGTTGGCAGTCTACTTACGTTTGTGTCCTTTATATGTGCAGCTGTTGTTTTTACTAAGAGTTTACACGATTCAAGTTATAAACAAACATTCAATTGGCTAACAGTTGGAGATGTACAGATTACAGTTGGTTTTGAACTGAATCCATTGAATGTTCTTATGCTTGTACTCGTTTCTTTTATTAGTTTTCTCGTTCATATGTATTCAAAAGGGTATATGAACGGAGAAAAACGAATCTCCACTTTTTATGCTTACTTAGGGCTTTTCACGTTTGCGATGCTAGCTCTTGTTATGTCTCCTAATTTGCTTCAATTATATGTTTTTTGGGAACTTGTTGGTTTAGGCTCGTTCTTGTTAATCGGCTTTTATTTTCATAAACAAGAAGCCAAACAAGCGGCGAAAAAGGCCTTTATTATGACAAGAATTGGGGATATGGGCCTCCTCATTGGGATGATTCTTTTATTCTGGCAAACACGCAGCTTTGAATATAGCGCTATTTTCCAAGCGGTGAAAGCGGGAGACATATCGCAATCATTGCTCACGTTTATTGCGATTATGATCTTTGTCGGCGCGGTCGGTAAGTCCGGACAATTTCCTTTACACACCTGGCTTCCAGATGCGATGGAAGGCCCCACTCCTGTATCTGCTCTTATTCATGCAGCAACAATGGTTGCAGCGGGTGTGTATTTAGTCGCTGCGATGTATCCTTTATTTCAAGCCAGTGAAATAGCCCTCTTAGTCGTAGCGGTGACAGGTGGTTTGACCGCTTTGTTTGCCGCAAGCATCGCGGTTTTCCAAACAGATGTGAAGCGGGTTCTTGCTTATTCAACGATGAGTCAGCTTGGGTTTATGTTTCTTGCACTTGGTACGGCAGGGTATGTTGCGGCGGTCTTTCATTTAGTAACACATGCTTTTTTTAAAGCCCTCCTTTTTCTTGCAGCCGGAAGTGTCATTCATGCTGTGCATACACAAAATATCGAGAAAATGGGCGGGCTTTGGAAGAAGTTGCGATGGACAGGACCTTTATTCTTAATCGGGACGTTGGCCATTTCAGGAGTACCGCTATTATCAGGGTTTTTTAGTAAAGAGGAAATTCTTCTTTCTGTTTGGGAGAACGGGAATTATTTCTTATTTACGCTGGTATTGCTTACTTCGCTTTTAACAGCCTTTTATATGTTTCGTTTGTTTTTTTCCATCTTTGGCGGGGAAGAGAGGACACCCCTTCATGCTGTGAAGGAATCACCTATGATCATGTGGCTGCCAATGACCATTCTCGCCGTTCTTTCGATTGGTATTGGCTATGTTCAAACACCGTGGTTTGGCACATTTCTTGGAGATTGGCTGACAAATGAAAACAGTCATCATGAATCCTCGCTTTGGCTCATGCTTATCGCGACCATTGTTTCGGGAATCGGTATAGGGATTGCTTATATGCTGCACCGAAGAGGCAGCTTGCTTACAGGAGGTAAGTCGATTGCCTATCGAATAGTTGCCAATAAATATTATATCGATGAATTGTATGAACGAACCATGATTGTATCAACCAAAGCCATTAGCCGTGGTTTTGTTTATATAGAACGATATGTAATAGACGGTTTTCTGTTGGTTGTGGTCCGGATTACTCGTATTTTTGCGAAGAGGGCAACAAAGCTGCAATCGGGACAAGTGCAGCAGTATGGGGCAATTGCCTTTCTTAGCTTAGCCGTCTTAGTGGTCGTATATTTGGTTGCAGGGGGGTACTTGCGATGAATGACTATTTGCTTCCCTTATTAGTATTCTCACCAGTCATCGGGATGATTATGATTTGGCTGATGCCAAAAACAGAGGAAAAAACACTCAAGCAATTTGGGTGGATTGGTACATTAATGCCGCTGTTAATCTCACTATTTCTTTATCAACAATGGCTGACGGATGTTTCACTATCTTCTTATCAGATTAAATGGAATTGGATTCAGTTTGGTAATTTAGCGATGTATGATGACACCTTGTATACGGTTGATTTTGAATTAAGCCTTGATGGATTTAGCCTGGTGTTTATCCTATTAACAACGGTTTTGTCGATGCTTGCAGCACTGGCTTCCTTTTATATTAAAACAGAATGGAAAGGCTACTTTTTGTTATTCTTGCTGCTCGAAGTCGGGATGTTAGGTGTGTTTATGGCAGATAATTTACTTTTATTCTTCCTCTTCTTTGAAGTGACATTTGTTTCTCTTTTCTTCTTAATCGGAAGATGGGGGTATCTAAATAAGGAGAAGGCGGCCTATCATTTTCTCGTCTATAACGGCATTGGCTCTGTCTTATTGTTATTTGTGATTGCAACGTTATTTGTTCGAGTAGGAACAACGAATATTGATGCGTTAACGCATATTTTAAATGTCGGTGATGTAGCGCTATTAGCACCGATCTCTCCTTTCTTGACGGACGTGCTTTGTATCCTGCTATTTATCGCTTTTGCAATTAAATTGCCGGTCTTTCCGTTTCATAGTTGGATGGTTCGTGTACATCGTGAAGCGGCGCCGCCTGTTGTCATGCTCCATGCAGGCGTACTGTTGAAAATTGGAGCTTACGGCATGATTCGCTTTGGCCTTGGAATCTTTCCGGAACAGGTGGAAAAGCTCGCGCTGCTGTTTATGATTGTCGGGGTTATCAGCTTTTTATATGGAGCGTTTTTGGCGCTCGTTCAAACGGATTTAAAGCTTGTTTGGGCGTATTCCTCCGTATCACATATGGGCATTGTTTTATTCGGGTTTGGAACGCTTAATGACGCAGGTCTTCAAGGTGCTGTTTTTCAAGTCGTCTCTCACGGTGCGATTGCCGCGCTTCTGTTTTTCTTAATTGCGCTATTATATGAGCGGACAGGAACAACGGAATTGAATGAACTAGGAGGCTTGGCTGCACATATGCCCATTTTCTCAGGTGTGCTTCTGACGGCAGGGTTAGCGGCGCTCGGTTTACCTGGGATGTCAGGGTTTATTAGTGAATTTATGGCCTTTTTGGGGCTCTTTAAAGAACAAATGTTGTTAGCCATCGTCGCTGTAATCGGGCTTATTTTAACAGCAGCTTATACGCTGAGAGCGGTTTTAAAAATAACGTTCGGAAAAAAGACATACTCCGTGACTTGGTGGGATGTGCAGGGCATCGAGTATGTGCCCATTATCATTTTGTTTACGGTTATTGTAGCGATTGGGGTTTATCCGATGTGGCTTGGTCAACTAGTGCAAGAGGATATTACGACATGGCTGTTAAGGATCGGAGGATGATGAAATGGATATGAAAAACGTGCTCTCATATGAATGGGGCGCCATGATGCCAGAATTTATAATCCTTGGGACAGCGATTCTTTTATCCTTATTTGACTTATTTGCACCGAGGCGATTCAACCGGAGGCCGCTCGCTTGGTTTGCGCTAATAGGCATTGCGCTTGCTTTCGTATCACTTATCAGTTTGCTGCCGTTAGCCGAAACGAGTATTTTAGCAGATACATTTCGTCTGGATTCTTTTGCAAAGGCCAGTAAGCTTCTTTTATTAATAGGAGCAGGTCTTGTGATTGTATTGGCGGCAAGTCATTCAGCCAATGATGGTTTACGAGACTATCAAGGAGAGTTTTATTATTTATTTTTAGCTGCTTTACTTGGTGCTATGATGATGACATCGAGCGGTGACTTAATTACGTTAGTTGTTGGGTTAGAGTTGCTGTCTATTTCTTCTTATATATTGGCAGGGATGAAGAAGAAAAACCTTAAGTCTAATGAAGCGGCATTAAAATATATAGTGATGGGCGGCATTTCAACAGCGATTACATTGTTTGGCATGAGTTATTTATATGGATTAACCGGTTCGACGAATTTAGGAGAGATGAGTGAAACGATGGCGAGAGTAAGTGATAGCCAAGTACTCTATTTACTCGGTCTAGCTTTCTTTATGGTTCTTGTCGGGTTGTCCTTTAAGCTGGCAACAGCACCGTTTCATATGTGGGCACCAGATGTGTATGAAGGCGCACCTACGCCAGTAACAGCATTTTTAAGTGTGATTTCTAAAATAGCAGGCTTTGTCATTTTGTTACGCTTGTTATTATCGCTCTTTCTTACAGCATCGGGTGACACGCTCGGAACGGTGACGTTTTTAGAGCAAAATCGCGTGTTTATTGCTGTTTTAGCTGGGGCGACGATGATTATTGGGAATGTATTAGCGTTAAGGCAGCAAAATGTGAAGAGATTACTGGCTTATTCAGGTATCGCTCATGCAGGCTACTTGTTAGTAGCAGTGGCCACATTAGGGGGCGGCTACTTTTTATTAGATACGGTTTGGTTTTACTTTCTTGCCTATTTATTGATGAATATCGGAGCCTTTGCTGTGTTTCAATGGTTAGCAGATGCAAATAGTTCGGAACAAAGGCTTATTTTTGCGGGCTTAGCGAAACGGTCTCCCGCAGCAGCGGTCGCTATGACCATTTTTCTTCTTTCATTAGCAGGCATTCCAGGAACGGCAGGGTTTATTGGAAAGTTTCATATTTTTCTAGGGGCGCTGTTAGGAAGCACGACAACGGATTATATTCTAGCTAGCATTCTATTAGCGACAACGATTCTTTCCTATGTGTATTATTTTAGTTTACTCGTTCAAATCTTTTTTCGCCCAGCTTCAACAAAAGAAGCGGTACGGTTCCCTGTTAGCTTGATGATTGTACTTCTTGTTTGTGTAGTGGGTACGATGATTTTTGGACTTGCTCCAAATATGGCATTAGATTTTCTTCATCAACATTTTGGTGACTTTACGGACTTTATCTCCATGGAGTAATCGAATGATATAGAAGAAGGGGCTTGCACGTGTAGAAGGCAAGCCTTTTTATCCTGTCGAAAAATATTTTTGCGTAATCGGGATGATTAATTCCAAATTAAAGGGTGTTTTGTGATAGAATGAACATTGTATGTATATAGGAGGGTTTATATGTTTTCAGCAATTGGCCAGCAAGCCTTACTCAGCATGATTGTACATCTATGTTTTATTGCAGTAACTTGGTGGGCTTTGCAAGCGTTAAACTTTCAGAAGCTTTTACGATCGAACGCGGTCTTACAAGCGAGAGTATTATATATTTTATTAACGATTGCGATTGGATCAGTTGTGAGTAATTTCTTCCTTGATTACCTAGTTTTTGCGAAACAGCTGCCATATATATTTAATCAGTAAGCAACATGTACTGTGTATAACTATCTATTTCTAGTTACTTAACGAGCATGTCATCAATTGGCGAAAAAAATGGAGTATGAACTCTCTTCCACTGGCAAGAATGATAGGAGGGAGGGATTTAACATGTATAAATGGAACAATAAAATGTTAACATACATATTATTTATCAGCCTGTTGGTGATGGTGTGGGGGAATAGTACGACGGTGGCGAAGGATCAATTAGATATTGTTACAATCGCTGAACATCTAGAAAAAGAAGAGAATGTAAGCATAGAAGAGTGGTCTGTATTTGCGAGAGAAGTAAATAACGAGATTGCTACAAAAGAAGAGTTTGAGAGAAAGGTGCATACTTTAAAACAAAAGTATCCGGACTTTCAATGGAGCTTTTTCGATGAGGATGATGCTTGGAAGGCAGAAGCAACATTCAGCCACGAATCTCATCTGACAGAATCAATCAGAATGGTTACAACAAAGGAACATGCGAACATCGTTACCTATATCATATATGAAGTAAAGGGATACAAATGGGACAAAGGATATCCCCATTTCTTAATTACAACTCTTGAACACAGGATGAATGGCATATTTATGGATACTCCTTCAGTTTTTGCTTGTATGGAAGGGTATATCAGTGATAATATGAATTCGGCTTTACCTGCACAAATGGAAAAATTGTTACAAAGATTTAATGCAAGCGAAATAGAGGGTGTAGAGGATGAGAACTTTGTTTCTACTTCTGCTCATTCTACCTTATTTACACAAAGTTTAAAGAATACTAAAATCAATATGCAACTTGGTTTACGGACAGATGGATTGGGCGCAAGGACAAGTTTTGTTATTGGCACACCCATCATTACGTTTGAATATTAATATAGAGAAAATGGACGCGGAGGGGAATACTTTTGGAAAAAATCATTGTCCGCGGCGGAAAACGGCTTAGCGGAACAGTTAAAGTAGAAGGGGCTAAGAACGCTGTTTTGCCGGTGCTCGCTGCAACCTTATTAGCAAGCGATGGAAAAAGTATCATTCATGATGTTCCAACGCTCTCCGATGTATATACAATTAACGAAGTTTTGCGCAACTTGAATGCAGAGGTTGCCTTTCACAATAATCAAGTAACTGTAGATGCATCAAAGGAGCTTTTAGAAGAAGCGCCATTTGAATATGTACGTAAAATGCGCGCGTCTGTATTAGTAATGGGTTCACTACTTGCAAGAACTGGCCGTGCTCGTGTAGCATTGCCTGGCGGCTGTGCGATTGGTTCACGTCCAATTGATCAGCATTTAAAAGGCTTTGAAGCAATGGGAGCAAAGGTGAAGGTCGGGAACGGCTTCATTGATGCGGAAGTAGAAGGCGGATTAAAAGGTGCAAGAGTTTACCTTGACTTTCCAAGTGTAGGTGCTACAGAAAATATTATGATGGCTGCTACATTGGCTGAAGGTACAACAATTTTAGAAAACGTTGCAAAAGAACCGGAAATTGTTGATTTAGCGAACCTTTTGAATAAAATGGGAGCTAAGGTCAAAGGAGCTGGAACAGCAACGATAAAAATTGAAGGTGTCAAGAAATTATATGGTGCCGAGCATACGATTATTCCTGATCGTATTGAGGCAGGTACATTTATGACAGCGGCTGCGATTACGCGTGGAAACGTACTTGTTAAAGGAGCCGTTCCTGAACATCTAACTTCTTTGATTGCAAAGATGGTAGAAATGGGTGTTGAGATTACGGAAGAAGAGGACGGCTTACGTGTAATTGGACCAGAAAAATTAAAAGCTGTCGATATTAAAACGATGCCGCATCCAGGCTTCCCAACGGATATGCAATCACAGATGATGGCCTTGCTTCTTCGTGCAGAAGGAACAGGGATGATTACAGAAACGGTGTTCGAAAACCGTTTTATGCATGTAGAGGAATTCCGTAGAATGAATGCAAACATCAAGATTGAAGGACGTTCTGTTATTACAAATGGTCCATCTGATTTACAAGGTGCTGAAGTAGCAGCAACTGATTTACGAGCGGCTGCGGCGTTAATTTTAACAGGTCTTGTTGCAGATGGCATTACACGTGTAACAGAATTGAAGCATCTAGATCGAGGCTATGTGAATTTCCATGGTAAGTTAGCTGCACTCGGAGCTGACATCGAACGTGTGACAGAGGTAACGCCAACGGAAACGGTTGCTTTGGATATTAATGCGTAATAGATAGAGAGACTGCGATGAAACGCAGTCTTTTTTTGTTTTTCGATAAGGAATCCCGCCAAATTCTCCGATAATCCCGCTAAATTTGCAAAAAATCCCGCCAAATTCCCTGATAATCCCGCCAAATTCGTGAAAAATCATGCCAATCGATTATTTTAGTTCTACTTGCTTGTCCACTTCCATACATTTATGAGGAGAGTAGAAAATGTGTAGGGAGGCCAAGGAACTTTGAAAGCACTTAAACCGATGTTCATGCTAGTAGTCGTTGTAATCGTCGTGATCATCCTCCTTCCAGCTATGCTTGTGCTTCCGTTTTCCAATGATACAACGTTTGGAAAATTAACGGAAAATATTGAACAAAAGGCAACGAATGAACAAAGTAAGGAGAAGATGAAAGAGCCGGCTGTCGAAGTAGCTGTGCTTCGAACAACGTCTAAGCAAGTTCAAAAATTACCGCTTGAATCGTATTTAATTGGTGTCGTTGCAGCTGAAATGCCCGTTCACTTTGAAAAAGAAGCGCTGAAAGCTCAAGCATTAACAGCTAGAACGTATATTGTCAACCAGCTCATTCAAGGAGACCGAACAGGGTTACCAGCTAATGCAGATGTAAGTGACGGTGAAAACCACCAAGTGTATAAAAGCGATCAAGAGCTAAAAGAGTTATGGGGCTCTCAGTATAAACAGAACCTTCAAAAGATAAAGGGAGCTGTACAGGAGACAGCGGGGCAGATTTTAACATATGATGATGATCCTATTACAGCTACTTTTTTTTCCACGAGTAACGGATATACGGAAAACTCTGAAGAATATTGGAAAGCTGCTTATCCTTATTTAAAGAGTGTTTCAAGCCCTTGGGATACAGAATCTCCGAAATTTTATAACAAAGTCGTGATGACAGTGGCAGATTTTGAACAAAAATTAGGTGTGAATGTTCCGAGTGGGACAGAAATTGGAACAGTTGTTGAACGGACAGCAGGGAAGAGAGTAGGAGTTGTAAGAATTAACGGAAAAGAATTAACAGGGAAGCAAATTCGGGAAAAACTACATTTAATGTCCTCCGATTTTAGCTGGGAACGTCAAGGTAATCAAATTATCATTACGACAAAAGGGTATGGCCACGGAGTAGGAATGAGCCAATATGGAGCGAACGGCATGGCTCAGGAAGGAAAAAGCTATAAAGACATCGTAAAGTATTATTATAAAGGGGTTACGGTTCAGTCATCAAACAAGTGGGTGAATACGCTAACAGTAAAAAAATAAGAGCTGGGATTCCAGCTCTTATTTTTTGTCGGTTAATTTTTCAATAATGGTTAAGAAGCCTCGCTTACGCTTGAAATAGTGATATTGAACGTGGAAATAAGCAGCAAGCACTCCGATGATATCTTTAACGACATCAATCAGTGTAGCAGAACGCGCCGGCACAAATGATTGATGGATTTCATCAACAATTCCATACAGGCTAGCGGCAATCGCAGCCAGCAAGCTCAAACTAGCTGTTAACTTGTGGTTGGCAGCAAAAGCGGCCACAAACAGCATATACAAAATGGCGAAGGCAACTAAGTGAAGTGCCTCTTTTACGAAGCGATCTGTGGCCGATGAAGGCAACTCAATAAACGTATCATCCGGCATGCTCGACATGACCCAAATGGCAATCATATAAATGAGCGGTAATAGCGTCAACGTAACGCGAAAAGCTTTCTGCATCTACAAAACATCCTTTGTTATCTATACTATTAGTCATTTTAACAGGAAATACAGCAGAGTGGAATGAACAAGGGAGATTATCTCAGCAAATGTCGTCATAATTTTACCATTTCAAATTTCTTTGCATAAAAGGAATACCTTTGTCACAAAATAAATCTAAAAATATTTTTCAGGATATGTATATTATTTTAGCAATCTGTTCAGAATGATTGCTGAGGTGATAATTATGAGAGAGGAAGAAAAGAAATCTACTTCCAAATTCCGACGTATTCTGAAAAAACGTTGGGCGTTACCAGCAATCTACATTTCAAGTGCAGCTCTTATCCTAGCCTTGGTATTTATCGTTCAAAATAGCTTCAACAACTCAGCTAGTCCTGATAAGGTAGAGGATTCAGCACAATCAGGTGAAAATTACGATGAGCCTGCAGTTGAAGTAAACAGCAGTCTTGAATCGATTCAAATGCCAGTGAAAGATGTTGCGAGTACTGTCGTAAAGAAGCCATTCTATGATGTGAATGCTGATGAAAAAGCACAGGAAGAAGCATTGGTTTCTTATGATAACCGCTATGAGCCAAACAAAGGAATTGATATCGCACAAAAAGATGGAAAAGCCTTTGATGTAGTAGCTGCTTTAAGTGGCATTGTAACAAAAGTGCAAGAAGATGCTTTATTAGGAAATGTCATTGAAGTAGAGCATGAAGATGGTGTTGTAACACGTTATCAAGCTGTTACAGACATTCAAGTTGCGGTTGGAGATCAAGTGAAGCAAGGGCAAGCAATTGCTACTGCAGGAAAAAGTCAAATCAATGAAGACGCAGGTACACATGTTCACTTTGAAATCCGCAAAGATAAAGTTGCAGTAAATCCAAGTGATTACGAAGGTAAGCAAGCTTCTTCTATTCAAACAGAATCTGTATCTTCAGATGATGAAGAAGTAGAAGCAGAACCAGAACCAAAAGAAGATACAAAAGAAGAGCCAAGTCAAGAAGAGAACAGCAATTCAAACGAAGCAGACGAACAACCAGTACAATAAAAGCATTCGTCAACCCATGTTATGATGCGACAACTGAACAATTTGGTGCAGGAAACTCGTCCACAGGCGGGTTTCTTTTGCTATAGACAAAATGAAAAACTCGACGATAAATTAAAAATTTCGATAGAAGATAAACAGCTATTTATATTTATTATTTATTTAAAAAGCCCAATATCGTCAATTTTTTGAAAAAAACACTTGTCCTATGGTATATATCTTTACCCAAGCTAATACACTGTTAGAAACCGTACAAAGAGAGTGTTTGAGGTGAGGACTCGTCTATTATAATTGAAGGAAAATGTTAGCACCATTAGATTCGACAAACGAATCTCATTTCACACTTCTCACATCCAACTTGGGGAGGTCGAGTGGTGTGCACGATTACATCAAAGAAAGAACTATCAAGATAGGAAAGTATATCGTGGAAACAAGGAAAACAGTGCGTGTCATTGCAAAAGAGTTTGGTGTATCCAAAAGTACCGTTCACAAAGATTTAACCGAAAGACTTCCAGAAATCAATCCTGAATTGGCTAATGAAGTGAAGGATATATTGGATTATCATAAATCCATTCGTCACCTTAGAGGAGGCGAAGCAACCAAGCTCAAATATAAGCGCTCTGAGAGAGAGGAAGAAATTGTGAAGTAATAACCGAAGCCACTTACAAATGTTGTAGGTGGTTTTTTTTAGGCATTTTAGGTAGGAATATGGTACCTTATAAAGGTCGTGATTTTTTAACTAGACATGAAAACACTTGGTACGTTCTGATGTTTAGTTTGTCGTGACAAGATAAGAGTCGCTTATGTATTTCTTACCGTAAGAGACATGATTCGACAGGATTTCTGTTTTGACTCTTACTTGTCATAAGACAATATGATAAAATATAAAATTAGGATAGTTTCGGTTTCATGTGAGGATAATCAAGGAGGATATAAACAAATGTTTGCTAGAGATATTGGGATTGATCTTGGAACAGCAAATGTTCTAATACATGTTAAAGGCAAAGGGATCGTTTTAAATGAGCCATCTGTTGTGGCGATCGATAAAAATACAAATCGTGTGTTGGCTGTCGGTGAGGAAGCAAGAAAAATGGTCGGACGTACACCTGGAAATATTATGGCTATTCGTCCGTTAAAAGATGGAGTAATTGCAGACTTTGATGTTACAGAAGCGATGCTTAAACATTTTATTAATAAATTGAATGTGAAAGGTTTCCTTTCTAAGCCAAGAATTTTAATTTGTTGTCCAACAAATATTACAAGCGTTGAACAAAAAGCGATTAAAGAAGCAGCAGAAAAAAGCGGCGGTAAAAAGGTGTATTTAGAAGAGGAACCAAAGGTAGCTGCAATTGGAGCAGGAATGGATATTTTCCAACCGAGCGGAAACATGGTCGTTGATATCGGTGGCGGAACGACAGACATCGCGGTTCTTTCTATGGGGGATATCGTTACATCTTCTTCGATTAAAATGGCTGGGGATAAATTTGACAATGAGATTTTACACTATGTTAAACGTCAATATAAGCTGCTTATTGGGGAGCGCACAGCAGAAAATATTAAAATTCAAGTAGCGACTGTTTTCCCTGGTTCACGTAAAGAAGAAATCGAAATTCGCGGGCGTGATATGGTTTCGGGTCTACCGAGAACGATTACGGTGAATTCAGAGGAAATTGAAGAAGCTCTTCGCGAACAAGTATCGGTCATTGTTCAAGCGGCGAAAAGTGTGCTTGAAAGAACACCGCCAGAACTCTCAGCGGATATTATCGATCGTGGTGTTATTTTAACAGGCGGCGGTGCATTGTTGCACGGTATTGACTTACTTCTTGCAGAAGAGTTAAAAGTACCCGTATTAGTAGCGGAAAATCCAATGGATTGTGTGGCAGTCGGAACAGGTGTCATGCTTGATAATATGGACAAGTTGCCAAAACGTAAATTTAATTAAATGATGTGGAAGAAGGATCTAACGTTCAGATAAGTAGGGGATGAAACAGAAGCCCGTTGAGCAATAGATCCTTTTTTGTATAGCCTTTAAGAGAGTTCCTTGATACTTCATACCAATATTCTCCTGCACTTTTCACTTCAAATATAGATAGAAGCAGCCGATAATGTACATATACGGTCAAAAATGGAACGGTACATATGATAAGGAGCGATAAGGATGCTAAGAGGATTTTATACAGCAGCTTCAGGGATGCTAACTCAGCAAAGACGGACAGAAATGTTAACAAACAATATGGCGAATGCGAATACCCCGGGCTATAAAGCTGATCAATCGAGTGTACGCTCTTTTCCAGAAATGCTGCTGAATCGAATCGCAGATGAAACGATCCCGAATGGGAATGAAAAGAAAGTGCCTTCTTTTGCACAGGTCGGCAGCTTGAATACAGGCGTATATATACAAGAAACGAATCCGCTATTTAAACAAGGTGATATTAAACAAACAGATTTGAAAACAGATCTTGCCTTAGTGCATGGCGAAATGCCCATTGATGAAGAGACGGGTGTAGCGGGTGCGTTGTTTTTTACTGTTCAAAATGGGAATGGTGATGTACGTTACACACGCAATGGAAACTTTACCTTGGATGGTGAAGGATATTTAACAACGTCCGGCGGCTATTATGTGTTAGATGAGAATAACGAGCGGATTCAACTAGATAATGATCAGTTTACAGTATCAGATAATGGTGTTATTTTACAAGACGCCGCACAGGTCGCTCAAATTGGCATTGCGTATTCCAATGACCCTGCTGGGCAGCTTGTAAAAGAAGGCGATGGTCTTTTTAGTGCCGATGCAGAACTTACGAATGCGTACGATGAGGACGACGTATTTTTTACAATCAAGCAAGGGTATATTGAAAGCTCCAATGTAGATGCAGCGCAGACAATGACGGAAATGTTGTCTGTATATCGTTCTTTTGAAGCCAATCAAAAAGTGCTGCAGGCTTATGATCAAAGCTTAAATAAAACGGTGAATGAAGTAGGTAAAATTGGCTAATTTCAAGAAATCAGCGTAAATGAAGGAGGATAGAGATGAATCGAACGATGATAGCAGCAAGCAATACGCTAGGCCAATTGCAAAAACAAATCGATGTTATTAGCAATAATATGGCCAATGTTGAAACAACTGGTTTTAAGCGAGGCGAAGCAAGCTTTACAGATTTACTTGTTCAGCAATTGAATAATCAACCAAATCAAGCAGCTGAAGTGGGCCGTTTAACACCGCTTGGGATTCGTCAAGGAAACGGAGCAAAGATTGGCCAAATTCAAAATGTACAGTCTCAAGGTTCCCTAAAGACGACAAATCGGGATTTAGATGTAGCTTTCACAAAGGAAAACTTATACTTTATGATTGGTGTAGAAGAAGGGAACGTCATTCGTTTATCAAGAGACGGTGCGTTTTATCTATCGCCTAATGGAAATGAAAACATGCTTGTAACAGCAGACGGGCATACCGTGCTTGATGAAAACGGTAACGACATTGTCATTGAAGGTGACATTAAAGAAATCCAAATTTCTGATGAAGGCATATTAAAGGCAATCACAACAGATGGAGGGGAACAAACCTTCAATCTAGGTGTTGTATCGGTTCAAAAGCCGCAATTCCTTGAAAAGCTAGGCGATAATTTATATGGGCTTCCGGATAACTATGATGGCTTAGGTGTAACGGCTGATGATGTATTGACTGAACTAACAGGCGCTTTACGCACAGATATTTCGATGAAACAAGGTGCACTTGAATCATCTAATGTCGATCTTTCAAAGGAAATGACAGATTTAATTACAGCGCAAAGAATGTATCAATTCCAATCGCGTTCCATCACGATGGCAGATCAAATGTTAGGCTTAGTAAATTCGATTCGTTAAACATTTCGTAAATGGGCATAGTCTTGCCAAAGGTTGGGACTCGTACTGTTTATGAAAACGTGATAAAGTTAAAGCGAATCTCTAAAAAGGAGCTTACATGATATAAAATGGAGCAAAGAAGTTTAACAAAACAACAGTGGGAAGAAGAACCAAAACAGGAAGTAAGACAAAATGAGAAAATTAAAATTCGACTGTTACCAATTTGGCTTCGGTTGTTGATTGTTGCTGCTTTAATCGTCCTTATGGTTATCATTGGGGCATTAATTGGGTATAGTGTCATTGGGAGCGGAAATGCAGTAGATGTATTTAAAATCTCAACGTGGACTCATATTGTTGACATCGTCAATGAAGGTGCATGATGCGGTTGTTTTTAAATCAAGGAGGTATAATCTATGTTAGATATTACGCAAATTAAAGAAATTATTCCACATCGTTATCCTTTTTTATTAGTGGATCGAATCATTGAAATCGAAGAGGGAAAACGAGCGGTTGGATTGAAAAACGTAACAGCGAATGAAGAGTTTTTTAATGGTCATTTTCCAGATTACCCGGTAATGCCGGGGGTGTTAATTGTCGAAGCATTGGCTCAAGTGGGTGCTGTTGCGGTGTTAAAGCAAGAGGAACATAAAGGACGCTTAGCTTTTTTTGCGGGCATTGATAACTGCCGCTTCAAACGCCAAGTGAAGCCAGGGGACCAACTTCGCCTAGAAGTGGAAATTTTACGTTTAAGAGGATCTGTTGGTAAAGGAAAAGCAGTAGCAACGGTTGATGGTGAGGTAGCCTGCGAAACCGAGATTATGTTTGCTTTTAGTGATAAAGAATAAGGCTGCTAGAGAGGGGATGAAGATCTCCTCTTATTTTTTTTGAAAAACACGCAAGTAAATGTCGAATTCGGGCAAAATATTACTGTCGAAGAAAGAAGGGAGGTTACACATAATGAAAAAACGACTATTAGCACTACTTGGTGGCTCATTCCTATCAGCGATGTTTCTAGTTGGTTGCGGGACAAATGACGATAATGATCCAGCACCAGAAAATGATAACAACATGATTGAAGAAGATAACAATGATGTGAATGAACCGAATGTAAATGATGATGTAAATGATAACAACGTAAATGATGATGTAAATGATGTACAAGAAGGCGTTGAAGAAGGCGCAGATGAAGTAGAAGATGCCTTAGATCCAAACGATAATGATGATACATTAACAGATCAAGGCGACAATAACAACAAATAACAATGGCTAAGAAAAGACTGTTTCTTACGGGAAACAGTCTTTTTCCTTTTGGTTAGTGGTTGAATTCAACTATTTTTTAGAGCCATTGTCCCACTTATTCTAGATGTGGGGTAACAGAGAGAAATGGAGTTATTTATGAGTGGCAAGCTTAGGTCTAGAGCGAATCTTTTCTTTGAATTCTTTAATGAGTAAATCGCCAGTGAAGCCTTTGTGGACTAAATCTTCAAGAAGTAGTTCTGCATATTTGCTGCGTGTATTTTGAAGGTGGCCGACGAAAAGAAGACTAACGTGACCGTCGATAAGTTTATGCGTTTTTAAAACCGTTTTAAACATGGCCGGGTCGTTTTCTTTTTTCGTAATCACTGCTTGGATAAGCGCATTTTCATGTTCACGTGGTAGGGAATGTTTTAATTTATCATAATGTTCAGGGGGGACGATTGCTTCAAGAAGCCATGTATTTGCACGATCTTCTTTATTAATAATGAGCCCATCGACTAGATGAATATCAATAAGCTGCAGTTTTTCATTCACAAGTTGTAATGAAATAAGTTTAAATGACTTCATATGCTTCCTCCTACTTCTTAATTTCGTAAAAAAATGTAAATATTCCAATTTATTATAACACACTCAAAAATAACGAAGAAATAGAAAGAATGCGACACGTTTGTCTAAAATATGAACAAAGGAAAAATTTTTGAGAAAAATAACAAAATGGCATATTTCCTCCACTTTCACTATAAATATAGCCTAAAAATAGCAGTTTTAAACGGGAAAATGCCATTTTAGCACGAAAATGGGTGAAAAAAATGGGATTTTGTCGATTTGGTAATTTGAACAAGCTTCAGTATGATAAAAGCATCTTAACAAGAAAGGAGCTGAGATGTTGATTAACCAAGTAACCCTGGTTGGACGCTTGACGAAAGATCCTGAGTTGCGGTACACAGCAGATGGAAAAGCTGTTTCGAATGTAACGATTGCGGTGAATCGTCCTTTTCGAAATCAAGCTGGTGAATACGATGCTGATTTTGTGCAATGCACGCTATGGAGGAAAACGGCTGAAAATACGGTCCAATATTGTCGGCGCGGCTCAATGATTGGGATTACTGGAAGAATCCAGACACGTCGTTATGAGAATCAAGAGGGTAAGCAGGTATATGTAACAGAAGTAGTGGCTGAAATGGTTCAGTTTGTTGGACCGAGGAAGTTAGACGTTCCAAAGCAAGCATATGAGTCTATTGGCTTGTAGTGTGTAGGAGGTGAGATATATTTGAAAGGAAATCATTCATTTCACTCATTTCAAGACGTCGAACGAACAGAGAAGTTGATTGAAAACTTGATTCGATTCATTGCGAATACGCAAGTGAAAACAGTCACAAACGAAGCAGCGCTAGCCAATTTTGAGCGGAAGCTACAGCTCGTCGAAGCACGTTGCGAAGCTTTGGAACAAAGGTTAACAGAACTCCAAAACTAGAAAGTAGAATTCAGCGCTGAGCAACATGCATCTTAGTCCCCTCCGAACTTTGAATCACGGCATGGTGATTCACCACGTAAGACCGACCCCGAACGTTCCTTCTACTGAATCAATAATAATTGATTCCCCTCATTTTTGAATGGCTGCTTCGGCAGTCATTTTTTTATCGTTAGCTCTGTTATGGGATGTTGTTTTCCAAACAGCATTATGGTGAAGTATCAACAGAAAAGAAAAAAGTCTGTGTGTTATACTCTAATAAAAGAGCGTGGAGTGAATCCAAATGGAGGAAATCTTAAAACAAATTCTAAGTGAGATTAAAGATGTAAAAGAAGATGTAACGAATGTAACAGAAGGCCAAGGACGAATTGAAACAAAAGTTGATAATCTTTCCTCCGAGCTCAGTAGCCATTTCAAATATACGAACGATAAGTTAGATGAACATCGTAAAGTCTTTGGAGTTATTTCTGATGAGATGAAAGGGATGAAAGTAGATATTGACTATCTAAGTTCAAAGACAGGTAAGCACGATACGGAGCTTAATAATATCATGAACAGACTTAAAGGCTAGGGTTCATGAAGGTTTCTTTGTATTTTTCATAGGGCTGCCCCAAAAGTCATGAAAAATGGCTTTCGGGGCAGCCTTTTCGTTTAGTTGAAGGACAAAAGGGAGAACTAGGCCAGGGAAATGTCCATCATAAGGGTGATGAAGGACTTTTTCCAGCAACTAGATCAGACAAATGGCCTTCATAAGAGTGATGAAGGACTTTTTCCAGCAACTAGACCCGGCAAATGGCCTTCATAAGAGTGATGAAGGACCTTTTCCAGCAACTAGACCTGTCAAACGGCCTTCATAAGAGTGATGAAGGACTTTTTCCAGTAACTAGACCCGGCAAATGTCCATCATAAGGGTGATGAAGGACTTTTTCCATCAACTAGACCCGTCAAACGGCCTTCATCAGACCCAATGAAGGACAAAATGGGGGAACTGGGTCAGGGAAATGTCCGCCATCAGAGCTTTGAAGAACAAAATCCAGGAAGAAGGAGCTTTCCAAAAAGTCAGGGTAACCGACTTTTTGGCGCTCCTTTTTATTTGTTGATTTTTGTTTAAAGTTCATTGGAATACAATTTTTGGAGAGATGAAAGCTGCAGCCCTTAGATGTGAAGCGAGAACGCAATCTATGCTCGACACAAAGTTGAGGCCAAAAGCATGTTCAGTCACATTAAGGGTAATCGGTCGTTCCGCAGATTTTCTTTACAGGGCTCGACAACGTACAGGTCACGTTGGGCATTAGCCCATAACAGACCGAAAGTAGCAGGCGGATACCTGCTACTTTCAGAAAAAAATACAGGTGGAGAAAAACAAGTCACTTTCTCCACCTGCTTTATTATTTTGGGACTGTTATTCGGTATTCTTTCAATGCAGTGCCACTAGTTCTTTAATTTCCTCTGTTGAAAGCTCAGTAATCCAATTATCGCCGCTAATAATTTCATCGTTTAAGGCTTGTTTCTTATCGAGCATTTCATCGATTTTCTCTTCTAATGTGCCGGTACAGATGAGCTTATGGACATGGACGAAACGTTTTTGACCGATACGGTAGGCGCGGTCGGTCGCTTGATTCTCTACAGCGGGGTTCCACCAGCGATCGTAATGAATCACGTGGTTCGCGGCTGTTAAGTTGAGTCCTGTTCCACCTGCTTTTAAGGACAAAATAAAAATCGGGAACTCGCCTTCTTGGAACTTCGTAATCATCTCATCGCGTTGCTTCTTGTTGGCGCTGCCGTTTAAAAACGGTACATCGATGCCATACCGTTTTTCTAGTAATTCCTTCATCATATTGCCCATGCCAATATATTGCGTGAAGATTAGGCAGCTTTCATCCTGCTCTCGTACCGCATCGACGAGCTCTGTTAGCTTCTCAAGCTTACCTGAACGCTGGCTTGTTTGAAGACTATCATCCTCTTGCTTAAGATACAGCGCTGGATGATTACATAGCTGCTTAAGCTTGTTGAGCATTTGTAAAATGACCCCTTTGCGTTCAAAAGCAGAGAGCTGTTCAAGGTTAGAAAACGTATCTTGAATAAGCTGCTCGTAAAGGGAAGCCTGCTCGGTCGTAAGCGGTACAAATTCTTTTTGCTCTTGCTTATCCGGTAAGTTCAAGGCCACATCTTGGTCACGTTTTGTGCGTCGTAATAAGAACGGTTGAATGAGACGCTGTAACTCTTTAATTTTGTCTTTTTGCTCTTCACGTTCAATGGTGGCGACATATTTTTCTTGGAACTGTCCAAGAGAACCAAGATAGCCTTTGTTGATAAAATCAAAAATCGCCCACAATTCGCTTAAACGGTTTTCCATCGGTGTTCCCGTTAAAGCGACGTGATGCTGTCCTTGCAGCTTACGAACAGCTCGCGATTGCTTTGTCTGTGCATTTTTAATATTTTGCGCTTCATCTAAAATAATGCTGCTCCAATGAACGCTTGCAAGCTCTTCTCCATCTTGATGCGTTAACCCGTAAGACGTTAATACAACATCATAATCTGCGATTTTCGCCGCAAAGTCTTCTCCTTTTGTACGGTTCGCTCCGTAATGAAGATGAACATGCAGGCTTGGGGCAAACTTTTCAAGCTCACGCTGCCAATTGCCAAGTACAGAAGTAGGGCAAACAATAAGTGCAGCCTTTACAGGTCTTGTTTCTGTCTCTACTATTTCTGCTGCCTGAGAAGTCTCTTTCACATGGAGCAAGTAAGTAATCATTTGTACTGTTTTTCCGAGTCCCATATCATCAGCTAAACAAGCGCCAAATCCATGCTCACGAAGGAATAACAGCCAGCTCATCCCAAGCTTCTGATAGGGGCGTAAATCCCCGTGTAATGTCTTCGGCACAGGCAGCAAGGGAATATTCTTCGTTTCACGTAAATGGCTTATCATTTTGCGAAGCTCTTGGTTCAGTTCGAATTGAATTCGCAGCAAGTCATCCTGTTCATCGTCGTCTTCTCCTGCATCCTCTTGCAATAATTCCTGCTGCAAGAGGTCGGACAATTGAAGCCCTTTTTCATTTGCCGTTTCCATCAGCTCTTGGATTTGCTTAATAAAAGCAGGATCGAGCTTTACCCATTGTCCACGAATGTAAATAAGTCGTCTTTTTTCATTTACAAGAGCTTCAAACTCGGCTTCTGTTAAATCCTTTCCATTAAGAGAAAAACGCCAATCAAAGTCCATCAGCGCTTTCAGACCAACATAGGACGGCCCGCGATTTTGCTGGCTTTTCACTTTGGCCTTCACTTTGAGAGAAGATTCTTTGAGTGTCAACCACCATGAAGGGAGTAAAATTTCCGCTCCGAGAAACAGTAATTTTTCACTCGCATCAGTGAGGAATTCCCACGCTTCGAGTTCAGATAGCTCTTGCTTAAACTGCCCATTTTCAGTCAGCCAAGGGACGATTTTGGACCAGCGGGCAATCACTTTATCAATGGCTTCACGATATTTACTCCAGCCGCGCGGCAGCCGTTTTTTCGTATATACTTCCGTAATGTTGGCGTCTTTTTTCGAACGGAGGATAACGTCAAGCGTCCACGCTCCTTCTCCATCTGGAGGCTCGCTTAAACGAAGCCCAATCGTAAAGGGCTTCTCATCCGTTGCTAGACCGAGCCATTCTGCCCAGCTTTCTTGGTCAAAGAATGTTTGCAGTTCCTCTGGAGATAGCTGAGTGGTTTGTAAGGCTGTCATCGCCTCGCTCCATTTATGAGAAATAGGAGAGTATTTCTCCAAGTATAGATTCGCAGCTCCGTTATACCACTTCTCGATAAATGAGCGATTTGTCTCGGCTGTCAGTGTTTGCAAGTCAGGGGAAATCGTCTCTTCCCAAAAGGAAGGAACGAATTCTTCTTCCACCTCATCAGGGAGCTTCCAAGCTAATTCACTTGCTTGAAGACTTGCGAAATCAGGAATAGGCAGGCCTGCTTCAATCACTTCGTGCAATACAGGTGCTGCAGATAAACAAAGAGAAGAAGTTTCTGACCATTCCCAATCAATGAAAGAATTAAAGCTTTCTCGGGCGAAGAAGTTCAACAGTCCCCATGCATCCAGCGTATAGACAGGTTTGCCTTCCCACATATCGGTCGTAACCTGTGTCCCATAGAAGCTCGCGTCATCCCAAGTGAACAACAATCTGCGGATATGGATTGTATCGAGAAATCGCTCCTCCTCATTGATGACAGCTAGACGATACAAGTCGTGGTCAAGCGGTGCCACTTTAATTTTTAACTTTCCTAGATTAACCATCGATTAGCTTACCCCTTTTTAATTCTTCTTGAAAAGCACGCAGCCGTTTTGTGGAGCTAGTGACATAGTTCATATAGCGTTCAAATGTCTCTTCCTGCTTCAACTTTTTATAAATTGTGCGCATTTTCTTTAAGTAGCGGACCGCTTGCTTATACGCTGAGCGATTTTTCAACGATACTTTTTCTTGAACAGCATGATAATACAGCGGCAAAATTAAGGCTGGTTCTTCAGATGTCACTTCTTTAATGAGCTCAGTACTAATTAAATCAATGCTAATGTCAGAATAAATATGCATCTCGACCCACTTCTTATACTGCTTCTGCTCGAATAAAAAGTTCGCATAATTCCAATAACTATGCGGCAATGTGACCCGATAAAATTTCTCTAGCAGGTCGAGCCGCTTTGACTTATAGCACCACTGGCTAATTGGCCGCGTAAATGTCCGCACGAAATCAACGCGCTCATAATAATCCTCGAGATTTGCTAAAAACGTTCGGACATGTGTAATCGCGAATTCAATAAATGGGAGCGGACGCATCTGTTGAAGAGATTGAAGCCAGTAGAATAGATAAGGACAAGCAGCGGCATCTAATTCCTGCAGCCACGCTGTTGCCCGGTCATCATCGTTCTCCAGCACCGACAAATGAATAGCGGCAATCGTATACGTATTCCGTTCCTCTGTATCTCGTTCAAGCTGATTTAATTTTTGTGTAACACGCTCGAGCTCTTCCTTTCGCCATGTGCTATTGGAAAAAAGAAAGGCCCAAATTTCGCGATATAAATCAATCCGTTCATAGGTCAGTAATGGATGATTGTCAAGCAGCGTCACGACATCTGCTTTTAACCCTTCAATAAATGGATCAAAAGCAAACGGACGGGCTTGACGACTAAGCGGCTGCACCATCTCATATAATTCCTCTGTTAAATCTGTAGCAAATGTATAGAAGGTGCGAACGACTTGCGTATTTTTACTATAGGAATTCAATAATGGCAGTGTATGTAAAAATGTACAAAAGAGCGTCGTAAAGTGATACAGCATTTTCCATTCGCTTTCAATTGGCGCCTTCGCTTTTACTTCCTGTAAATATTGTTGAATATGACCGTCTAGCAGGTAGGCAGGTGCATGAAGTTCGCTTTCGACCTTCTCATGAAAGGTGTGTGCAACAAACTCTTTATAAGCAAAATAGTCTTTCGCAAGTCCACTAGCTTCTTGAGCTTTCTTTGCGAACACTTCACTAGCCTTTTGAATCGGTAAGGGACTTGGCTTCTTGCTCTGTTGCCACTCTTCGATCCATTCTGTGACGCTCGCTATTTCACTATAGTGGGAAAAGAAAAGCGCGAGCTGATGCCGGCAGATGAAGTTCGCTCCGCACGTACAGCGTCCGTTTTGTGGAAAGAGGAGCTCCAATTTTACTTGATAACGCTCTACATCATAGACTTCAGCTTGAATCCACTCATCTCCCTGAGACGAGGTTTCAACAACATTTTGTGTGTATAACGTAAGCCCTTCTCCAACGACAGCTGCATCATGCGCAGAATCGGGATTCAACAGTTTCTTCACTTGCTCGGCTGTATACTGTAACAATTGGCTTTCCATGAGTTTCTCCACATCGCTCTCTTACTTATTTAATATCGGCTAAATACCTATTATTCAAACTTTGTCATTTCAATCATCCTTTTATTATACCTTAATGTAGGGAAGGATTTGAAGTAGTGCAGACGTTCTCTCCTTCTTGAGGGGGGATTCACGCTGAAACTTCAAGGAATCCCGCCAAATTTGCTTATAATTCTGCCGACTTGTAGAAATTTGCCGGAATCAGTCACTCTATCACACAACTTTTGCCCCATTTTTGTTAAAATAATAGGGAGTAATGTTAAGAGGGGGAAGTTATGAAAAAGAGACCTTTCATCACCAGCATGATACTAACTAGTTTATTGCTGCTAACAGGTTGTACAGATGAACCAAAACCGGAAGATCGTTTCGCCGATTATACAAAATTATGGAACAAACAGAACTTCGAGGGCATGTATGACTATTTGTCAGCGGACGCAAAGAAAGAGATGAGTGAAGAACAGTTTAGCGAACGCTATGAGAAGATTTACAAAGGTATTGAAATGGAAGATCTTAAAGTAGAATATAAGCTTCCAGAAGAGCTGCCAAAGCATAAAGATGAAGAAAAAGTAGAAGTAACGTATTCCGTTTCGATGGAGACGGTCGCAGGTCCAGTGGAATTCAAAAATGAAGCGACACTTGTGAAAGAAGGAAAAGATGAGAAAGAGAATTGGTATATTCAGTGGGGTCCGAACTACATTTTCCCAGAGCTTGAAGAGGGCGAAAAAGTATCCGTTGAAACATATCCAGCTGTTCGCGGTGAAATCGTCGACCGCTATGAGCACGGTCTTGCAATTAATGGAACTGTGGCTCAAGTTGGAATTGTCCCAGAGAAGATGGGGGAAGAAAGCGCTGCTATCTCACAAGTCGCTAAGCTGTTAAACATGTCAGTAGAAGAAATTGAAGCAGAACTGAACCAATCTTGGGTGCAGCCAAGCTATTTTGTTCCGATTAAGAAACTGCCTCAAAATGACGCGAAGATTGCTAAGCTTATTAGTATACCTGGCGTATCAGTAACGGAAGTAACAGAACGCGTTTATCCATATGGTGCAGCTACTGCTCATTTAATTGGCTATGTTGGTGAAGCATCAGCGGAGGATTTAGAAAAGTTAAAAGGAAAAGGCTATACAGCTAATGATGTTATCGGCAAGCGCGGCTTAGAACAGCTGCTAGAAGAACGACTTCGAGGCGAAGCTGGCGCCAAAATTTATATTAAAGCCGATAATGGTACGGAAAAAGTGATTGCAGAGCGTAAAGGAAAAGAAGGAGAATTCATTGCGCTTACGATTGATGCGGAACTGCAACAAGATATTTATAAGCAATATAACAATGAAGCGGGTACAGCCGCAGCCATCAATCCAAAGACAGGGGAAACGTTGGCTCTTGTTTCGAGTCCATCGTTTGATCCGAACCAATATGTACTTGGCATGAGCAGTGCTCAGCAAAAGGCGCTTGAAGAAAACAAAGACAAGCCATTGCTCAATCGTTTTAGCTCAACCTATGCACCGGGATCAACGATTAAAGCATTAACAGCCTCTGTTGCTTTGAAAAACGGCGTCGATCCAAATAAAGCGCTCAGTATTCAAGGGCTCACATGGAAAAAATCAAATTGGAAAGATCACTCGATTACGCGTGTAGCGAATCCAGGCATTCCAATTGATATGAAAAATGCGCTTATTTATTCTGATAACATCTATTTTGCACGTCAAGCACTAGACCTTGGGAAGGATAAATTTACGAGCGGGCTGAAAGACTTTGGCTTTGAAGATACACTGCCGCTTGAATATCCGATTAAAGCATCGAGTATTGGAGATATAAGCAGTGAAGGCCGTCTGGCTGACAGCGGCTACGGCCAAGGGCAAGTGCAAATGAGTGCGATTCATTTAGCGGCAACCTATACGGCCTTTTTAAATGAAGGAAACGTGATTGCCCCGACACTTATCCAGAAGGACAAAATGGAACCAACTATTTGGAAGAAAAACGTCATTACCGCTAAGCAGGCGAATCAGCTAACAGGTATGCTTAAGCAAGTTGTCACGCATCCGAAAGGAAGTGCTCACAGTCTTAATGACCTTAAACTCGACATTGCAGGCAAAACCGGTACGGCTGAAATTAAAGCATCCAAAAACTCAACCGGAACTGAAAATGGCTGGCTCGTCGCTATGGACACAAAAAGTTCATCTTTACTCATGGCTTGGATGATTGAAGATGTCAAAGGCCGAGGCGGAAGCCACTTTGTTGTTGATCGAATGGAGCCTGTTTTGAAAAAATATATACAATGAATAAAAAAGCACCAGTTTAAACTGGTGCTTTTTTATTATATTGGAATGTTCCAAAATTGGATAAATAAATATTATCCATATAAAAATATCCATATTTTATTTTTATCGAATAATAAAATACGGATAAGGTTAAAGAAAATAATAGTATATATATCACGTTAGTTAATACGAATAGGTTTATTAGTATTGGTCAAAGGTACCTGTTTATTATAGTTACTTTTATTAACTGTTTTGTATTATTTTTAATATACTTGTATTAATTGTTGGATGATTTTAACACTCATAACCATATATACCATAAATTTCTATAAATATAAGTCTACAATTTTAATAAAAAGCTAGAAATTACAAAAAACTTGTATTATTATAGTTATACAAGAATGATTTACTAATTAGATCATTGTTGTTTATTTTTGTGCTAAAGGCACTACTAGTAGAACAAATAACTTGCAAAGATACATATAAAGTTAGTTTACTAGTACTTGAGACGTTAGTTCTGTAAAGTCGTTAGATTAAGTATGTTCTGTTTTGAGCAATGCTACCTAGCGCAACAATATAGATATATTCGAAGGGAGATTACTTTCTAAATGAGTAAAAAGAAAGCAATTAAAATCGCAACGGCATCAGCAATCGCTTTAACAGGAGCAGTAGCAGTGGCACAACCACAAGCAGACGCTGCAACAAATTCTGTTGATCAAGCTATCACAAAAGCTACAAAACAAGTAGATAAAGCATTCAACCTTTACTACAACACTGCTAAGAAAAGCAACAAACTTCCTAGCGGTTCTGCAATCAGAAAAGAAGTTAAGTTAGCTGAAGCATACTACATCGCTGCTGAAGCAGAAATCGCTAAAAAAGGTGGAAGCAAAGCGAAAAAAGCTGCTTACACTAAAAAATTAGAGAAAAGCAAAACTTCTTTAAACCGCGCGAAAAATTATGTTGCAGCAGTTAGCGTAACATTAAAATCTTCAAGAACAGCTCTAGATAAAGCAATCGAATCTGGTAAACAAAGCACAGTTCAATCAGCACAAGCTGCATTAAACAAAAAAATCGCTGAGTTCGAAAAAGCGGTTTCAAAAGTATTCGGTCCAGATGCTCGTCGCTTATTAACAAAAACTTACACAACTCCAGCTAAAGCAGAATCTGCTGCTGTAGATGCTGAAATGAAAGTATACGCTGCTTACAAACAAATCGAGCGTGGAAATCTAATCGAAAAAGATATTGAAAAAGCTGGTCAATTAATCGACAGCGTTAGAGCTGAAGTTGAAGAGTTAAAAGCTAAAGATACTAAACTAGCTGGAAACCTTGTAAAAGCTGCTGAGAAAAACAACAAAGCTTATGAAGCTAAAGTAGAAGCTTTAAAAGTTCCTGTTGTTGCAAGTGTAAGTGCGATTAACGCTAAAGAAATCAAAGTAACCTTCAATAAAGAAGTTGATAAAACAACTGCTGAAAACGCAGCTAACTATGAGTTGAAATTAAAAGGTACAGCTGTAGCAGGCCTTACTGCTGACCTTCAAGAAGATGGTAAAACAGTTCTTTTAAATAAAACTGATGGAACAGATATCTTTACAAATGGTGATTACTATACTGTTGAAGTAGAAGAAGTATTAACTAAAGATCTTAGCAAGAAAGTAGCAACTTATAAGACTGCTACACTTAACTACTTTGATAATGCAGCACCAACTGTAGTATCTTCTGAACTTAACGGTTCAAATGTACGTGTATATTTCAATGAACCAGTTTCTGGTGTTCAATTGAAAGTAGATGGAAGTGCATTATCAGCTGTTCCAGCATCTACTAATAAAGATGGTAAATATTATGTAGAACGTCCGGCTTCAGCAGATGAGAAAAAAGCTGGAACACATAGTGTAACTGTATACGGTGCTACAGATGGCGATAATAATACTCTTTCTGTGGCAGCAACTCAATACGTTGTTTCTGATGATACTTCAGCTCCATCTATTACAAGTGTAACTGCTGATAAATCAAATACTTTCAAAGTGAAAGTAAGTGAAAAACTTGCAGTGGAACCAAGTTTTGAAGTAAAAAAAGGCGGTATTTTATTCATTGATTCTTCAAATACTGCAGCTCAAGTAGCTCTAGATCCTGAAGATTCATCTGACTTAACATATATCGTAACTGTACCTGCTAATGCTACTTCAGGTTCATACAGCTTATATGGAAAAGATGAAAATTCAGTAGCTCTTTCAGTGAAGATTACAAATATTAAAGATAACTCAAATCTTACTGGTGCTGAGTATAATGGATCTGTTACATTGACAAAAGACGCAGTAGGACCAAAAGTATTGAGTGAAAACACAAATACAGTTAGTGCTACTGGATTAATTTCAGTTAAATTTGATGAAAACATTACATTAGCAGATTCAACTAAAGTAAAGGTTTACAAAGATGGAGTACTTTTAGCAACAACTGCGACAGCTGCTGGTGAGTTCTTAAACATCCAACTTCCAGAAGTAGGAAAAGCTGCTACTTACTCTGTAAAATTGGAAGAAGGTGCGGTTAAAGATGCTGCAGGAAACAAAAATGCTGCATTAACAACAACGGCAACATATGCTTCTAAAAATGATATTACTCCAACTATTACTTTAGATGGTACAAACAAATATAAAGTTGCTTTTGCTACTCCAAATTCTGATATGACTGATAGTGCAACAACAGTTTCTAACTACACGTTAGACGGTAAAGCATTACCAGCTGGAACAACAATTGATTTCTCTGGAGACAAGAAAACAGTTATTATTACACTTCCAAAAGAGTCGGTAGCTAAAACTTCTTCTGGGTCGTTACAGATTTCTACAAATGTTGTAAACAAAGCTGGTCAAAAAGTGGCGGATGCTAAAGGTGAAGCCTTTACTCAACTTGTTGCTCTAACTGATAACGTTAAACCAGTATTACAATCAGGTAAATTTATTGATTCTGATGATAATAAATTGGCTAACCAAGTAGAATTAACATTCAGTGAAAATGTTACTGCTGGAAATGTTGACGATTATGAATTCATCGTTAATGGAGCTAAAGTAACTGCTACAGCTATTACTTTCACTAATGATAAAGCAACTGTTACATTCGGAAGCGAACTTAATGTAGCTCAAGCATTGTCAGTTAAAGTACTTCCAGCTGATGATCAAGATGATAAAGACATGGATACTAAAGATACAACTGGTAATAAATTAACTGAAGGAACTACAGTTACTGTTAATACAGTAAAATAATCTTGTGATAGAAAACGAGATTGATGTTTGCATCAATCGGTATATCTTGAACAAAGTGTCCTCTTAATAAAAGGAAGCTCTGTGGAGAGTGAAATCTCTGCAGGGCTTTTCTTTTTCGAGAAATCGAATCAAATAGCGTATCCAATATATTGGACAAGAATTTTGAAAAACAGAACATTTGTCCAATTGAACATAGAACAAAATAGGCAAAATAGGTTCAGAAATGAGCTTATTTTGCCTATTTTTATAAAATTAATAATTTGAATAATCGGTTTTTAATTAGGGGGAAATGGCGAGTATTTCGAGATTGAAATGATTTACTGAACTTTGGGAATCCTGAAGTCTATAGGTTTGTAGCGTTTTTTATAAATTTATCAGATTTATTAGAATGATGTTAAAATAGGGAATAAGAGGAAGGTAAATAGAATTGAGAATCACCTCTATGTAACTTGCACAAACATTTAAATTAATTATGGAATTTGAACAAAGAGAATATCGAATTCTAAATATAAAAGCGTTTTTGTTAATTAAAGGGGCATGTTAGCGGATAGTTATCATAATCTAGACTTATTTTTAACAGCTAAAGTAAAACCAATATCAGAAGTGGTTTGCTAGGAGAATGGAGAAGATCTTGATTCAACAGTCCTATATAAAGAAATCAAGGACCTTGAGCAAGAAGATTTAAAGGTATAAATAGATTTATTCACCAAAAAGGTAGGTTTGAAGAACTTCAAGAGATTCCTGCATTCAAAAGATTATTTACACCGGTTAAGTTTCATCATTAGTACCATAGAAAAAGAAGAATAGCAGAATGTTCGTTTTCAAAAGGATACTCTATTGATGAAGTAGACTTTGTTCTTGTACTCACTAGTAAAGAGGCTTCTAATAAAGCAACATTTAGATAAGTATAAAACGATTGATGTGGAGTTAATGGTTAAAATGTTAACGAAAATTCACTGAAAACAAATGGTGGAGTCTGTTGTAGAACGAATCTTGAAGAAAAACTATCGTGTATAAGAGTAACATCAGTCCTGATTTCTTCCGAGGAGTTGGGGCTATTACTTTATTTGAGTCCATCCATTGTCCGATTGATGGTATTTTATCGTGGTTGATGGAAGTAGTTTGATAAAGGTCAAATCAGTAAATGTAAATTAAAGAGTTTTTCCTACCATGTTAACAAATCATTGTTGTATGGTGATATAATTTGAAATTATATAAAATCATAACAAGTAGGAGATAGAATTGAAATGAATCAACCATTAGCTAAGATTGAGAGTAAACGTAGACCTGAAGTCGATAGAATTCAGAATCAACCATTAATTAATATTGAGAGTAAATTCAGACCAGAAATCGAAGGGTTACGCCTTGTTGCCGCACTATTGGTAGCTGTCTATCATATCTGGCTTAATCGTGTTTCTGGTGGGGTTGATGTATTCTTTGTAATTTCAGGTTTTCTTATTACTACTTCAATTGTTTCTACAATTAATCGAACAGGAGAATTTCGTTTTCGGCTATATATCACAAAGTTAATGAAAAGATTACTTCCTTCTGTATTTTTTATTCTTGGAATGGTTCTGGTTTTAAGTTGGTTTTTATTACCTGAATCAATTTTAAATAAAACGATACGTGAAGTATTTGCTTCCATGTTTTTTTATCAAAACTGGCAACTGGCTTTTTCGAGTACGGATTATTTAGATTCCAGCCAAATGAAAACACCTGTTGAACACTTTTGGGCCTTGTCTATACAAGGACAATTTTATATGATTTGGTTTTTGGTATTCACTTTCATTTTATTATTAATAAAAAAATATAAAATAACTAAAGTTAAAACATTGATCAATACTATTTTAGGGGTATTATTTGTTTCTTCTTTTATATACTCAATATATTTAACGAATATTAATCAACCGTGGGCGTATTTCATTACGATGACACGTGTGTGGGAATTTACTTTAGGTAGCTTGCTTTGTATCAATTTATCATCAATGAAGGTAAATAAATATATTGCTACAGTAATAGGTTGGCTTGGATTAATCGGTTTGATTTTAACCGGAATCGTTTTCAATGTATCTGAAATGTTTCCGGGGTATATTGCCTCATGGCCAATGATCTGTGCATTATTCATTGTTTTGTCTGGTACACAAGATACAAAATATGGTGTCAAACGCTTTTTAGGTTCATCTGTAATGGTAAAGCTAGGCGGAATTTCTTTTGGAATCTATTTATGGCATTGGGTATTATTAGAGTTCTATCGTTATAATGTCCAAGAAACTCCAGGAGCTATCGTTGGAACCCTTATTATTATTTCATCCATTATCTTATCTTTTTTAATGACACGATATATAGAAAAACCAATTCGAAGCTCAGCCGACAATAAATCATTTAATAGACTTGGGATAATGGGTGGTGTGAATATACTCTTAATTGGATCTCTTTTGATGGGAGTATATATCAACCAATCTGAGCTAGAAAAAGAAATAACCTATGAAAATTATCCAGGAGCGTTAGCTGTAGAAAATCCTAATGATGTACCTGATAAGGAGCCGATACCGACATTTTCCAAAGCTTTTAATGACGTACCACAAGCACATTTGGATGGCAGTAATCAGGGTGTAGAAGATAGTGACTTAAAAATAGGGGAATATGGTAAAACTGAAAATTACGATGCGACAATTGCCCTGATTGGTAGTTCCCATTCAGAACATTGGTTAGGTGCAATATTACAAGCAACAAAAGATTCTAATTATCGTGTATTGAGTCTGACTCGTTCAGGTACAAGGTTTTCAACAGGGTATCCGGATGATGAATTGAAAGGTATCTGGGTCAATAATGTTCTAGATTATCTAAAGGATGCAGATGTAGATCTTATCGTTGCTCAAGCTACAGCTTCTGATACGTCTGTTAATAGAATCCAACAACAAATGGTTGATCAGCTGCAGTATGTTAAAGATGAATATGGTATGGAAGTGTTAGCTATTCGTGATGATCCAAGATATAGTTTCAATGTGTTGGAATCATTAGAAACAGATGGACTAGAAGAAACGGCAAAAAAAATGAATTTAGAAGATAATCAGAAAGATGAAAAATTTTGGAGGAAATTTGAAAATGAGAATAAATCATTGCATAAAATTGACTTAACGGATTACTTTAAAGTAAATGGTGAATTCCAGCCTATTATCGGTAATGTTGTGATTTATCGAGATAACAGACATTTAACCAATACTTATTCTGAAAGTTTTGGACCTGTTTTTGAGGAAAAAATCAATAAGATACTCAAAGATGAATGATGGGGTTCCCTGAAGCATAGCCAGGATGCTGGGAATTTGAGATTAGGCTAAAGTTTAAAGCAATAAAGTATGAAAGAAAAGCTCTGTGAGAGAATGAACTGCACCCCAATTGGAGGTGCAGTTTTTTATGGCTTCGAGTTTAATTGCTTTACTATATCTTTTATGTGTTTCTAAGGGTGACATTTTTGCCTTACCTCAACCTATAATTCTAGCTGCTGAAATTTTATAGTGTCTGTTATAAAGAGTACGTTCGGCTTTCTACTTGAAAGGGAGCGGTTCGAAATCTCTATCGGGCTTTTCTTTTTGTGTTCTAATCTGAATAATGGAGGAGAAATTCTTCTTTCTGATATCTTGTTCTTTTTGACAAGTGCACATGTGAAAAAGTTCCTCCATTAAAGGCTTTTGTGTTAACTTAAAACATCTTGTTTTATTTCAGCGTTTTTTTAAAAGTTGTTGACTTCTTTATACTAAGATAGTAATATTATAACTCCCATGAAGGAATTCTAACGAAATAGATGATTTCTTTTTGGGAAGCTTTGAAAAATGAAAGTGAAAGTTGATTTTGAAAATCCTTTCTTTCGTTGAGGCGATAAAAAACATTTCAAAAAAGTTGTTGACTAATTTTAAAAAGATATGGTATATTAATTGAGCGTCATTAAGACATAGTTCTTTGAAAACTAAACAAAACAGAAACGCCAACGTAATTTTTTAAGTGAGTACACACTATTAAAAAGTACAACATGAGCAAGTCAAATTCTATCGGAGAGTTTGATCCTGGCTCAGGACGAACGCTGGCGGCGTGCCTAATACATGCAAGTCGAGCGAATCAAATGGGAGCTTGCTCCCTGAGATTAGCGGCGGACGGGTGAGTAACACGTGGGTAACCTGCCTGTAAGACTGGGATAACTTCGGGAAACCGGAGCTAATACCGGATAGTTTCTTTTCTCGCATGAGAGGAGATGGAAAGATGGTTTCGGCTATCACTTACAGATGGACCCGCGGCGCATTAGCTAGTTGGTGAGGTAACGGCTCACCAAGGCGACGATGCGTAGCCGACCTGAGAGGGTGATCGGCCACACTGGGACTGAGACACGGCCCAGACTCCTACGGGAGGCAGCAGTAGGGAATCTTCCGCAATGGACGAAAGTCTGACGGAGCAACGCCGCGTGAGCGAAGAAGGCCTTCGGGTCGTAAAGCTCTGTTGTTAGGGAAGAACAAGTACGAGAGTAACTGCTCGTACCTTGACGGTACCTAACCAGAAAGCCACGGCTAACTA